>JAIRVT010000052.1 GCA_031253755.1 Enterobacteriaceae bacterium | reverse complement strand
GCGGTTTATGGCGAGTCAGGCAAGGTTCAATTTTGTTACTCCACCGGAATAAAGTACGAATAGCGACCTCAAAATGCGTGCTTGTCTGTTCAAAAGTTAACGAATGTTTTTCTTTATATGCCAGTACTCTCTTACGGAAATCTAGACTGTATCCCATCTCACTTCATGCCTTCTCACTTTGGATTCGGGCATTATGTCATATTATGATGGTTTAGCTATATCACCGGCGTAACACTGGATCTCGGCGGGCAACTGTTCCATACGAAAGGCCGGGTGAATGCAGTCACAGGCTGGAAAGCGCTGTTTGCGGATGAAACCACGGAGAATGAGAAGAAAGAGGACGCGGATTTACCGTTGCCTGTGCTGCATCAGGGTGACCGGTGCCAGATCCTTGAAACAAAAATCCAGTCCCTGCACACCAAACCGCCGGCGCCGTTTACCGAAGGCACGCTGATTGCGGCGATGAAAAATGCCGCCAGTCTGGTCGACGATCCGCAACTCAAACAAATTTTGCGCGAAAGTGCCGGACTAGGCACGGAAGCCACGCGGGCAGGCATTATCGAAACCCTGTTTAAACGCCAGATGCTGGCGCGGAAAAAGCACCACATTCAGGCGACGCCGCTGGCGCAGGAGCTGATAGCCGGACTGCCGGATATGCTGACCCATCCGGGCATGACTGCGCTATGGGAGCAGTCGCTGGAGGATATTGCGCAGGGAAAAATGTCACTGGCGGTGTTTATGCAGAAACAGGCGCAATGGCTTCAACATCTGGTGGAACGGGGCAAGGCCCAGCCACTGCCCCTGACGTTACCGAAAACACCGGACTGTCCACATTGTGGCGGCCGGATGCGGCAACGGCAGGGAAAAACCTCGCCGTTCTGGGGCTGTGTGAACTACCCGGCCTGTAAGGGGATGCTGAACGACAAAGCCACCCAATCGCGCAAAGCCCGGCGGGCAAATCAACAGAAATGAAGATCTGGTTGTTCATTGACGTCCTGATTGAATGTACGAAAAATCGCTCTGTTTCCTGAAATGATCGGTGAGCCTGCAACGATCGCCTCCGGGTGGCTGAAACTCCCGTAGCCTGCAAGGGAGCGCGTCAGTGCGGTACATCTGCCCGCCTTTGGAAGCAGATATTGCCAGCCCAACGGCAATGAAGGTTTATTTTTCTTTATCAGAACGTCATGACACCCGGCGGGGAAACTTTTTCCCGTCAGGGAATGGTTTTTCTTCGCCGCATCTTATTTTTAATGACCGGAAAAAATCACATGTCTGAGAATGTAACAACCCCCTCATTAACCAAAAACGACTATTTCAACCTGAATATTAAAGGACTGGGCTATCTGAACAATATCCGTCATGTCAGCACCGTCAGTGGCACGTTCCTGAGCTGTGTGATCAATGCGTTGAATGGCCCGGGTGATAATCCGGTCTATGTGCGTTTTGATATCACCGTGGCCGGTAAGGAAGCCACCAGTCTGGTCGGCCGTTGCCAGAAAGCCGTTGACGAGGATAAAAAAGTGTTGCTGGGCTTCACGTTAAGCAATCCGTCCACCGATATTTTTACCCTGAAACGCGGTGATCATGCCGGTGAACAGCGCGTCAGCCTGAAAGCCCGTCTGATTAAAGTGGACTGGATCAAAATCGGTCAGGACAAGGTTTATCAGGCCGAACAGTCCGACTCGGCACCGCCACAAAACGGGGTTTCACAAACCGAATATGCAGAAAATTCATTCTGATACTCCGTTTATCCACGGACTTGCCCTGATGTTTCAGGGCAGTCTCTTCATTATGAGGATACAAATATGAATATGGCCCCCATCGGTGTTCTGGCACAGCAGTATTGCCATAAACAGTTACCGCTAACCGTGTTGCGAAGCGGTGCCGGATTTTATATCGGCACAATGGATGCGGGCGAACCCTGCTCCCGTGAGTCGGTGGAGTATTTTTTTCATCGTGAGCAAGCTGAATTTGCCCTGAAGCAAGGGCATTGGACACAGCGCCAGTCACTGTAATCAGGAGAAAATTGCTATGTCTTCACGCGGCGTTAACAAGGTCATTTTAGTGGGTAATCTGGGGCAAGATCCGGAAATCCGTTACCTGCCAGCGGGCGGTACCGTGACAACACTGTCACTGGCGACCTCAGAAAACTGGCGGGATAAACAAACCAACGAAATGCGGGAAAAAACCGAATGGCATCGGGTGGTGATCTTCGGCAAATTAGCCGAAATTGCCGCAGAATACCTGCGAAAAGGCACTCAGGTGTATATCGAAGGCCAGTTGCAAACGCGCAAATGGCAAGACAATCAAGGGCAGGATCGCTATTCGACTGAAGTGGTGGTGAAAGCGAACGGGACCATGCAGATACTGGGAAGCCGTGGCGATGCAAAGCCTGCGGCTGTTCAGCAGACTGAGACTAAACCTGCACAGAAATCACAACCGGCTAAAAAGGAGAGAGGGAAACCTTCTCAAATGGCGCCGCTTTCGGCTATGCCGGAAGAAGCGGAGGGAATGGATTGGGAGGATATCCCGTTTTGATTGGTTCAACAAATTGCCCTGTTATTACAGGGCTTGTTTTTTGTTCAGCTAAAAATAAGGTTACTTGCGGTCTTCCATTTTAGAATAAAGATCATGTTTTTTAGCATATTCATAAAATTCATTTCGTGTTGTAATAATAGTCACCTTATTATCTCGCTTGAAATCGTTACCGATTTGTTTTAAGTATTCAATATTTTCATGTGTCGCTCTTTTGTTGAGATGGTTATAAAGGATGTATTCCAATTCATGCGGATTTTTATCGGTGAAATTAATCGCTTGATGATCACTAAAAGACATAAACATGCTCCTGTTGGTAATGGTTAATTTAATACCCTATAAATAAATAGGGCAGAACAGGGTAAATTCAAGCCTGATATTTCTGTTATACGCATAATCGTAATAAGATTTTATTTGTTTATTTTACATCAACATGATGTGATATTTTCTCTCCTGTTATTAATGTTAAATTCTCACTCCTGTTGTCGAAGATTTGTCAAATTGACAATCAATCTGAACAGCGGTATCCTATCTGTGCAGTTTGTGGTGGCAGGAGTACCCCACGTAAAAAACAGAAACCTCCAAACAGAAGTACAGTGGCGGCAGGAGCGCCCCACGTAAAAAACAGAAACCTCCAAACTGAATTAACTGCCAGAAAAAGCCCCTGAACTGGGGTTTTTTTTGTGCCAGATAAAAGTGATCAGGATGAAATTAAGAAAATTAGATCAAACTTTCTATGATGAAAACACGCATCTTATTCAGGCACTCGATAATGAGAATGGAAAGTGGATACCCGGTAAGACACGCGGTCATGGCATTGTCGTCATCAGCATCAATAAATTAACTTTCGCCATTCCATTGAGAACGTCGATTAAGCATAACGCCGCTTATATTACGCAGAAATCCACCGAGAAAGGTATCAAAGGGAAAGGATTGGATTACTCGAAAGCGTTATTAATTACCCATTCGAAGTATATTTCTGATGAAATATTTTTGATCCCGCCAGAACAACATAAAAATATTCAGGGAAAGGAATTTTTCATCACACGAAAATTTGAGAAATATGTGGAGAAATATATTAAGGCAGTGAAAAACAAAGACAAACATATTCTTAACAATATGGAATATCGTTTTACAACACTGCAAAATTACCATCATCAATTGGGCGTGTGAATATATTATAAACAGATTATTGTTAATTTTTATTCTGTTTAAACAAGCGCGGCACTAAAATTATTTAAATGACTTGTTAAACTTACCCGTTCAATTATTGAATTCAATAACGTAATTCGTTAAAGTAAAAACGCTATCGGCAAAATCCGATAGTGAGGAATCTCAGGCCTCGTAATACACTCCACTGGTAGGATGTTTCTGCCAGTGTGCCTGTTATCGCACCTTCAATGGCGGTTCAGGCGGGGGAGACTAACGTCTCACTGGTTGAGTGTATCCGGTACCTGAGAATCCCTGTCTGAACTACCACCATCAATAATCAACTGAAGGGGAAGCAGGTATGACACATACACATCAAGACTGGCACCCAGCCGATATTATTGCTGCACTGCGTAAACGGGGTACCACTCTCGCCGCACTCTCCCGTGATTCGGGACTCAGTTCTTCCACACTGGCCAATGCACTCATCAGGCAGTGGCCAAAAGGCGAATTGATCATTGCTCACTATCTTGAACGCCATCCGTCTGAAATCTGGCCCAGCCGTTATTATGACCCCAGAGGCAACCTGTCTCTTAATCAGATCTCCAGCTCAACAGATTTAGCCAACAAATACCCTTCCATCAGGGTTTGCAGCTTGAACCAGCCTTCCCATAACCTTTCCCATCCGACCCGCCCCGTGCGTT
>JAIRVT010000014.1 GCA_031253755.1 Enterobacteriaceae bacterium | reverse complement strand
ACACCGATTTGTTTCCCACTATTCTGGCGTTTTACAATTAATTCGCCCTCACCAGAATCCTGAGCGGCAATCAAAGCATATCCCCACCCAGAACCATTTGTAGTAAGCCAGATTTTATTGGTTTTACAACAAATGATCTCAAATAAGTAACCATTGAGTATTCTTGTTTAGGTTGTAGATAAAACACTACATTTCCTTTTTTATCTGAATTTATATAAAACCCAATAAAATTACCCATCGATATTGTTTTAACTGACATGTTATTCTCGTCAGTTATATCAAAATAATGTATGTCGTCTTTATCCTCTGTTCCTATAAATACAGGAACACCAGATAAAGAATTACTATCTTCATCTACTAATAGGGTAGAAACTTTAGTTTTCTGAGGCGAATCACTAGCTACAGCTTCATTGGGTGTTTTTAAAAAAATATTATCAAAAACAAGTGAAGATGATTCATCTTTTAGCGTTTTAGCAATACACTTAAATTGTAATGGTGTAGCATCATCTATACTTGAATCAACAATAAATGTAATTTCATCATCTGGTTTTATCAGAGATGGAGCTCTTGCTATTGTCAGAAACGTACTGAATACAGCTACCTTTGTGTCATGGATAGCATAGTTACTTAAATTCACTTTCCCCGTTGGAACAGTAATATTTTTAGAACTATCTTTAAACTCAATATAATCGTTTGGAGCTATATCATAATCAGACGTTACTGTAATCGTAATCTGGAAAACTTGACCTATAATTAAATTTGCATCTATGTTAATGCTGGGTTGTAAACTAGCCATTTTATTTCCTTATGTTATTTTATAGATATATTTATTACACACTAAAAACTATACCTATACGTTTTTAATTAATAACAACCTTTTTGCCTATTTTTAAATAAACATGCACTTACCGTTAAGACTTTTACTAAAAAAATTAGAATTGGAATTAGTATTTTCCTCGAAAAATGGTTTGTTTAACTTTCAGGCTAGACGTTATATACAAATCAATAATTGATCAATAGATAATCAAAGAAAAATATTTATCATAAAAAAATCGATAAATACAAACTTAATATACTTCTCTTTACAACCGAGATGAGTAAAATTCAGATAATATATGAGTGTTAAAATATTTTTGAATAGAATTGGATATGAATACATTCAAATAATTACGTGAATATAAAACCCATAAAATATCACTAAAATTAATAATCCCATTATAAAATAATAACCGCTCACCAACCCCATGGATAAATTTGATGTTACCTATGGGAAACGGTGAGTGGCAATATTAAATTAAAAAGTTAACATTTAAATCAGTGACTGACTCTGAATTGGCATATCAGATATCCCTCTGAACGATCATCAGCATAAATTTTTTCGGTAACCGGATTAATCATCAGAAATTTATTATTTTTATCCGTTAATTTATATTGAATATCCTCCCTATTTTTTACATTACGGTCTTTTTCAAATAATCCCCAACCAAATAAATCAGGGAATTCAGTATTAATTGCATTGACACCCGATGAGCGTACAAATTCCTGTACGGAAATATTTTCATGATAAGCTGTACCATCCTTGTTGCAAACCCCTACATCAGAAGAGGTTCTTTGTTTTCCATATAATATCTCATTACTCCCTCCATAGGCGATCTCCCTCACAAGGTTTATTGCATAATGATATAAATAAAACCTGCCATCATCTTCTGTAATTGTTGCCGTAATGATGCCACTTCCCGGAAAGAAAAATTCCAGAGGCCCTTTATTATCATTGCCAACTTTAATAGCATTACGACGAGCACCTGTCTTTGGAGTGAAACTATAAGAGATTTTTGACTGGTCTAACGGTTTAATCTCTCCAGAATCCTCAAGCGCCCATAATTCTCCTACTATATTCTCGAAATAGTTATAAGGATGTGGTTCATAAAATATTTTATTTACGTTTTTATCGCTAAGTTTATAAACATTTATTACCGCTTTATTATCAGAAGCAAAACTTACCGCTTTATCCACTTCTTTAAATTGTGCATTTTTTCCCGGTAGTTCACTCGGTATGGTTAATTTAACGGAAACATCATTTACACCTGCATAACTCTTTAATGTGCCATATAAAAATCCTTTATCATCCGTTGTTGTGGATATCCACTCAGGCTTAGGTAAATACTTTACATCGATTGTTTTTTTCGTAGTACGATTCCAATCTACACCACTGAATGTGTGATTAGGAATAGAGTCATTAACGTTTCCGCCTTTCTTTATAATTAATGCCTTAAATTTATATTCATCTTTTCCATTGCCCTGTAGACGTTTTGTCGGACTAAAATTTTCTACCTCAACACTGGCAATCTCAAAATCCACTGGCTGTAATTTGTAATCTACCGGATCTGCACACTGTTTTTCATTTTCAGCAGTCACAATAGCCACACAAATTACCGCATCTTTTATTGGTGGATTATGGGAACTCACCAGTTTATTTATGAGTTCGCCTTTAGAAGTAGGGCTGACTTCCCCTGATGTTAATAGCCGAGTTAAATCATCACCCGTTGATTGCTGAATATGCCATTTAAATTTTATGTCTTGTTTGATATAGGGCGTTATGCCATCCAGCTCATAGACCATTGCCGAATAGGAATAGGTATCCGTTCCATCATTATTAACATCACCACCCTTTGGTGTAACTGACGGTTTCTGAATAATAGGCCATTTAAATTCTATCGGTTTTGCCTGTTGGGTATTTCCCCCCGTTGACGCAGTGACAATAATATTTGACGCTGCTACCGAACTGGTGAGTTTTGTCGTTACTTTTCCGTCACTACCAGTAACGCCTGTAACAGACCCCAATGTGACACCCGGAGTATTTCCTTGCAGCTTCCATTGCACTGTTTTATTTGCCTCTGGTTTGCCATCAATGTCAGTAACGGTTGCAGTATAAAGATATGTATCATGAACTAACTTAGGCTCAGCACTGTCTGTTGTTACACTAATACCTTCCAATTTGAAAGAAACTGACCGTTTGGCTTTTGCTGAGGGTTGTTTTTCAATGACAAGCGAAACCATGATTCCCCCTGCTTTTTTTGTGCTACTCAGCGTTGCTTTTAATTTTCCTTCACTGTCTGTCTGTACCTCACCTTCTGGTGCTTTCAAAATAAGGCCATCAATAGGGTTATCTATGTTCCATTTTACATTGGTGATTTTTGTGTTTTTTACCGGATTCTTACCATCAGTAATAAGCGCGGTATAGGTATAAGTTTGCTCGCCGTCAGCAGTTAAATCACCGTCAGGCGTAACTTCAATCTCTTTAACCTTATAATCCAAAGAATCATCATCAAAACTGACCGTTCCCACTAATTTTTTAGGCTGACCATCCATCACCAAATAAACTTTTACGTCTTTAATTGATTTTTTGCTGGTTAATATGACGCGGTTTTCTTTGGAAAAGTACCCCTCTTTATCTGTTTTTAGTTGATCAAATTTATATTGCGAATGAAATTCCAGCCCTGATTTTTCATTAACCGGAGGTTCAGTTATCCATTGAACATTATTAATTGTTAATTCTGATGGTGTTTTATCAGGTGTATCAAACGTTATGGCAGGATAAAATGTATACCCATCTTTTATATTTCCTGACGCAGGTAATGGCCCTGGTGGAGTATAATTAACTTCATCCCTGTGATAAATTTCAAAAGGTTTGACAATAATTTGTATCTGCTGAGGTTTTGTTTTTTGGTTATTAGTTAATTCAGTAAAAAGATAAAGTGTGTAAGTATTTTTTTCATTTTCTCCAGATAAAAATTCAGGGAGAATCACCTGCATTTCACCTGCGTAAAAAGACAGTTTTCCTTTATTTTTCTCAAAAGCATTTTTTTCTTTTCCCGCAGAAATATGAATTTGTTTGATAAATGAATCAGAAGAAAGTTTTATCGGAATAACCGTTTGCTGACGGCTATAACCCACAATTGTTTTCGGTAATAAAAATTGAGCAATTGGAACATTTTTATGGTCAAGCACAATATTATTATTTCGTTCCACTAAATTATAACGGCTACCAGCTAATGTCCGCATTGAAGCAACATTACCCGGTGATAATTGCTCACTTAATGAAGCACCTAATCTGATATTCAGATTTGCCATAAATTGCATTTCAGTACGATTGCCTGTTCCCTGTTTATAATCTGCACCGAGGGTAATTAATGGAATGGGGGTATATGTTAAACCAATTTTTGCCAGTGCCGGATTTTTCTGTCTGGTTTTTCGATCGAATAACGTTACATTATCACCAAAATATTGCTCATAGCTTAATTTGGCTCCCAAATTAGGGTAGAAAGGCAGGAAGAACTCGCTATTAATATCATAACCATTGGCAGGGCGTTCATAATAATCATTAAATTTTCGCGAATCTTGCCAGTCACTTAAACGATGATATGTATTCGCGGAAAATTTAACATAATCACTCCAAATTTCACCCCCTAATCCCAAACGCCGGTTTTTTCCAGTAATATCATAATCGTAAAAAGTATTTATCCCATACATCCAATTCTGATAAAAATAGCGTCCACCTAAACCGAAGTTAATGGTATTCCTGCTGTCTTTGTTACGATAACCTAATTGAGAAAAGAACAGCCAATCAGCTTTGTTATCATAAAGTGGTAATAACAGATCGAATGAGTTATTTTTCAGCGTCCATTCCCTATCTAAGCCAAAGTTAATCCTCACAGTACCAAACTGTGATAACCATTTTTCCATTTCAGAAAGTACTGTGCTGTTAAATTTATCCAACGCATAGGAAGTCGCTTGTTCTTTTAGTTCTGACGACGAAGAAGATAAAATAGAATTTGCAGTTTGGATATTATTAGCAATGAATTTCGATATATCAGATTGATTATTGTAATCCGAGTCATTTAAATAAGTAACTTGTTTTTCCGGTTCTATATTACTTTCAACCAATGCGCCAGTCATTGCCGAAGGAATAAACAATGTATAGAAGAAAATAAAAATAGCTATTGTTTTTCTTACCCACGATAACATAATATCAATACCTCATAAACGGCGATAAATATGAGCGTTTCACCTGTTTTTTTCTTTAACACAGTGACCAATTTACCTAAATCTTAGACAAAAATTTAAGCACCGCAGTAAAAAAACAGGTATATTCCGTTTTTGTTTTACCACCGTTAATAAAAAACCGTGAGGGTATTCCCCTCACGGTTTTTTTATTAACGCCAGTATGTTTTTTATTACCAAGCTACTCTCAAACCAATCTTTCCACCCAACTCGTAATTATCGGCGAAGTTATTCAGGCTGGTATTGGCCGTGGCCTGGCTGTAGACGAGATATTTACCTTCGTTCCAGCTGTAAGAGCCACCCGCGCCGACTTCTCCCCATGTGCGATCATTGCTGCCATGAAAGGATGTTCCCGCAACATTAACGGAATCATTACGCGCCAGCAGCTCCTGACGGACGTTGACAAGGCCGTAGAAATTCGCCGCTTTTTCTTTTTGATTCTTATCATCACGCCATTTTTGACCGTAATTCAACGTGGTGCCGACGCGTAACTTCGCGCTTCGGCTTTGGTTGAATGTAATTTTAGCGTCAAAGGCGTCGTCAAACTCATCCATATCGATGGCAGAGTAAGTCAGCTGCGCCTGCGGAGTGAGTGACCATGCGGGGGTCAGCTCAATCTGTTTGCCGGTTTCCACACTGAAGGCATAGCCGAACGCTTTTTTATCTTTCAGACTATTATTGGCTGTTTTTGAATCAAGCTCATTATTGAAATAGGTGACCTGCGCCAAACCATCCAGATAAACGCCATTATTGCCGAACCACGTTCCGGTTCCGCCTACGGTGTAGCTGTCCCCTTTAATGCTGCCATTACCCGGTTTAGCATCAACATCGGCATCAATCTGCGAATATTGCGCGAAAACACCGCCAACCACTGAACCCTGCTCACTTTCATACAGACTACGGTCGATACCCACTTGGGCGCGTCCCATCCTATGGGTGATATTATCGACACCTGAGGTACTCACACGAGGCGATAATTTGCCATAAGAGCCGGTGATTTGCCCCCACACGCCGCCCGTTAACTGACCCGCGCGGCCTTCAGTGTTCTTTTCACCCACCGCCGGGTCGAAGCCCGTGGCGTCTTGCAGATTGCCTTTATGCGCGGCAATCCGGTTACTCAACGAGACAGGGGCATTTAATGTCTGCAAAATCCGTCCGTACGACTCATAAAGACCCACGCCAGCCTGATGGGATGATGAAGCCAGATACCATTTTTCACCGGTTTTTCCGGAGCTATCTTTCGCTTTCACAGGTGATGTAATGTTCGCTTTCACAGGTGCTGTAACGTCGTCAAAACCTGCCATTGGCCCAAAATTTGTGTCACTCTCAGGCGTGACAACGCTTTCAAGGTTTTTAGCTTTTTCAAGGTCTGAATCTTTCTCAAGGTGATAAGCATAGGCACCGAGCACAATAACGGGTACGCCCTTGTGAATATAGTCAGGGCGCAAACTGAATTCCGCATCCGATGTGCCTTTCACATTCACCACTTCGATGCCTTTCTGCGTGAACGCACCTTTTCCGCCGTCATTGCTGATGTCGAGCAATGTTCTGCCGGTTGCATTGCCGTTCACCACCAGTTTATCCGTGACGGAATTATCCCCGCCCAGCACTGTCGATAACTTCACGATACCGTCACTGCCCTTATAGTCACCGTTGATGGTCAGTGTCCGCCCGGCCGCTTTTTCATCGCCGCCGAATAACACGGTGCCGCCGTTATCCAGCTGGGCAAGAGTCGTGTTATCTCCGCCCAGATTGAGCACGCTGCCCGGTCTGGTGATAAAGTTCGAATGCGCACTAAACGCGCCTGCGTTGCCCTGCAAAAGCGTTCCCTGCTGGACATCTGTTGTGCCGCTATAGCTGTTCGCGCCCGCCAGTGTCAGCGTATTGGCGCCTGTTTTCGCCAGATTGCCCTGACCGGTGATCGGGTTGTCAAATGTGAAGTTATCTGAGCGGTTAAACGCGAGTGTACCCTCAGCGCTTATGTCCACTTTATTGAGAATATTCCCTGTGCTGGTGCCGTTCCCCAACTGGAGCACACCATCCGTGATTTTTGTTCCGAGGCTGTAATCGCTGTCACTCGTCAAAATCAACGTGCCCGGATCTCTTTTCTCCAGCATGGTTTCTCCGGTCAGTTTGGCATCAATGCGGGCAACCATGTTCGCCGCTGCCGGATTGCCTGCGCCGACACGAATTATAGAGCTCCAATTGCCACCATCATTATTATTGACTAAGGTCAGCGGGTCACCGGTGATAACATAACCATCAGTGATAAACTGAAGACCATGAGCCATCACCTTGCCATTGCTATTATTGACCCGTATCGTACCTGCGGTTTCTTTGAAGATGGCAAACTGGTCAGTATTGCTCCAGCCATAGTGAAAGCCTCCTTTTTCCGGTGTCCAGTTTGGATCGCTCCCCAACTGCCACAAACCACTACCACCATGCCACCAGTTCAGCTTCAGGTTGGCATTGTGGGTGAGATAAACTCTTTTATCCGTGCTCGTATCAAGAAAAAACCCTGGGTAGCCACCCGTAATCGTCATTTTGTTATCGGTTAACTTACCGCCATAGTGGAATATGTCGTATTCGCCCGCAGCGGCTTGCTCAAGATTTTTGACATTCAGGCTGCCCGCCAGCGTCAGATCGCCATTGACATGAAATAATGAAGGTACGAATTCACCCTCTCCCCCCAGAGAAACATCCACATTGGTTTCCGGCTGAAGGAGCAGGTTACGGTTAAATGTCAGCCCACCATGCTGGTTAGTGAGGCCACCGTTTTCAATCGTTGCTGAGCCACCAATGGTGCCATTACCGCTCAAAGAACCGCCTTTTACATTGAGCGTTGAATCTTTTGAGCCAAGTGTTCCTTTATTGATAAGGGCTAAAGTGCCACCCTCGACATGGGTTGCCCCGTCAAATTGAGTACTCTGGCCTTTCAGCGTGGATGTGCCATCGCTGATGGTAACCACGGTATCTTTCGTACCACTAATAGCGCCATTCACGGTAGCATTTGGACCAGACATATAAAGATTTACGTTGCCAAGTACCACATCTCCGCCAATTGTACCTGAATTGTGAATGCCATCCGTAATGATGCCGATAACGCCTTTGTCTATTGAATTAATTATAGAGCCCATAACGGTGCCTGAATTGTAAATGCCACCCTCAATGGTGCCGGTATGGACATTAATTATATTCCCATTAATGGTGCCTGAATTATATATACTTCCTTTGATAAGTTCGCCGTTACCTATATAACCCGTAACTTTGTTAAAATTACGAATATTATTCATGATGCCTTTGTATTCAACATTACCCCAAACAGTAGAGGTATTAAATATATCCCCAACAACTTCTCCGTAATTTTCAATATCCCCGACATAACCTGCACTTGCTATATCATTAATAATGACACCTGAATTAAAAATCCCTTCTTCTATTTTTCCAAAAATCTCTATTGCGGCGCTATACCCTTGTAATGTAGCCCCCTCATAATTATTGATCTTCCTGACACTAGCACTAGTTTTATTAGGAGGAGGAGTAGCAGCAGTTAAATCAATAAAAATTCCCTGACCAGCAATAATTTTGCCAAAATTATCAATGCTATCAGTAATCTTACCCGCAATCGCTACTCCAGCTCGATTAGATACACTTGCCCCTTGAATCAAGCCATTGGCCTGATTAGTAATCTTCTTGACAACTGAATTATCCCCAATCTTAACGGCATTTGAATCACTGGCAATTTCACCTGAATTATCAATGCTATCAGTATTTTTACCGTTAATATATATTCCTGAAAGTTTTCCATATATTCTGCCTTTGTGCTTATTATTAATGGCCGTAACATCCCCTGTTTTAGGAATATATATTCCATATGATCCCCCTGTTATCAGACCTCCCTCATGATTGGTAATGGTGCCAATAGTACCCCCTCCCATTGCTCCGGCAAGAATCGCAACGTTATGCGCACTGATTTCTTTATAATTATCCAGATTTTCGAGTTGCCCCCCAGACCTCACAATAATAGCATCATTATTATTAAAATAAGTTGGTTTTCCATTCTGGGGTGCGGTTATTATTCCTTTATTGGTCAGGGTATTCAGTACCGAGTTTGTTGAAATATCAATTGCTGCTTTCGACTCATCTCCATCTAATATATTACCGTCACCCGAATATAGGCCCGTACTTAAAATATAGGAGACTGTTCCTTCATTCTCAATAGTTCCTAATTTTGTATTATTAAGTTTGACCCCTTGAATAACGCCACCGTTTTCATTCCTCAGTTGAGTGTCAATAATAGCAGGATTTTTAAGATTAGAAGAGTCGTAAACAATTGCATTTTCTGTGGATTTATTATCTTTAATATTTGGCGGACTAGCATAAATATGACCACTATTCGTCAGTGTTTTTAACTGACCATTGACATAAACAGAAATATACTTAGTGGAGATGTCTCCCTTGTTAATTAACTGGTCAAGAGAGCCACCTTGATCATCAATATGAACGCCGTAATATCCCCCGTCTAATTCTCCACCCTGATCAACAGTAATAACGCCAGCTTTGACAGACGGACCAACATTAATAGCTGAAGATTCAGGCTGAGTATCACCGCTGACATCAATCTTGCTGTTTTTATTGATAGTAAGGCTTTCACCATTTTTCAAATCACAGGTATTTGTCTCAGTACCTGTAATCTGCGTGCCACAATTTATGCCTGCGATAGCGTTCGCACTTATTCCCGAAAAAACACTTATTCCCGAAAAAAATAAAGCTATTCTAATGGCTTGTGATAATACCGAGCGTTTATATATTTTCATAAATAGGAGTACCAAGTAATTTGAACATGGAACAGACTATTTAAAATTAGAATAGCTTTACCGATACGTCTATTTATCCGGGCAAAAATACATTCAATACCAACGAAAAACCCGCATTCCCAATAAAAACGTCATCACACCGACCACAACCAGCGCAATGCTGGCAGGCATGACTTGCATTAAATCTGCACCTTCGATAAATACTTTACGCATATTATCCGCCAGCAAGGTTAATGGCAGGTATTCGATGATATTTGCCATCCATTGCGGGAAATGTTTGTAGCTGAAAAATATCCCTGATAACAGAATCTGAACCAGAATCGACACTTCCAGCAAGCCATTCGCAGTCTGCGCTTTGCGTGCTCTCGATGCCACCAGCACCGCAATACCGGAGAAGCAGATATTGCCCGTGAACAGCAGCAGCAGGAAGGCATAAAATGAACCCTGCATGTCGATATCAAAGTAGGTTTCGGCAAATCCGTAAATAATCAATATTTCAACCAGATTGATGATCAGGCAAGCCAGTATATGTGCCAGCAAAAAAGTGGTTTTGCGCATCGGCGTGATGCACATCTGACGGGTAACCCGCGCCAGCCGTTTTTCTGCCAGCGCCCAGCCCACCCCAATCAGGCAGGTTTCCATAATCGCCATCGCCAGCAATCCGGGGATCAGAAAATCCAGATAGCGCAGCCCCGGTGTTTCCAGAATAAAAAGATTCTCGTTTGCCGCGTTTTCCGACGGTTGGTTGAGCAGGTAATAGGTCAACAGCGCTTCGTTGTCCTGCGGATCAAGGTAATGAATCCGCTTGCCCTCACGGTTCTGCTCGATAAACATCTGGATCTCACCCCGTTTCAGTCCCAGAATCACCGCCTCACGATCAGAATAATATTTGATGCGGTATCTGACCTTCACCAGCTTATCGCGCTTGATGTGATCCTGATTGATAATGCCGTTAATGCGATGTTCATGAGCGGCAAGCTGAGTGCCCCACTGTTTGATTTTTTGCTGCTCGGCAATCGTTGCCGGCAGGACAATGCCGATATCCCTTTCGGGAATATCCTGCGATGAGAATGAAACGCCCAGCAGCCACACCAGCAAAAGCGGAAAACCAAAAGACCAGAACAGGATTTCCGGTTCGCGCAGGTATTGGCGGAACTGGGTTTGTATCAGGTTAAACAGTGCGCTATTCATGGAATCGTCTCCCTGCCAGTGTCATAAACAGATCATCCAGTGTTTTCTTTCTGATGATCAATTCATCGATATCTGCATTGGCTTTTTTCGCAAATTCAAACAGATGGGCAACAAAACGGGTGGAGTCACTGACCATCAACCGAATTTTGTTTTTCTGTTCATCATAGTCATAACCCAATACCCGTGGATGCTGGCTCAGCACCTGCAAGCGCTCAGGAAAGCGGGTGGTTAATTCAATCAGGTCGCCGTTGCAGTGTTTTTTCAACAATTCACCCTGACTGCCCTGCGCAATGATTTCCCCTTTGTTCATGATACAAATGCGATCACACAGGTATTCCGCCTCCTCCATATAATGGGTGGTGAGCAGCAGGGTGGATTTTTTTTCCCGGTTGAGGTTGCGCAGGATATCCCAGGTATCATGGCGGAAACGCGGGTCAAGCCCGGTGGTCGGTTCATCCAGGATCAGGATTTCCGGTTCATTCATAATGGCAACCCCCAACGCCAGACGCTGGCGCTGACCGCCCGATAATCCCTCGACATAGGTCCGGCGTTTTTCCGTCAGTTCGAGCTGCTCCATCACCGCCAGCACCCGTTGGCGTGAACAACCATAGAAACTGCCGAACAGTTTCAACACTTCTTCCACCCGCAGTTTATTGATGAACAGGGTCTCCTGTAACACCGCACTGAGGCGATGACGCAGATACAGCGCATCTTGCTGCCAGCTTTTGCCCAGTACCCGTACCGAGCCTGAATCCGGCATTTTCAGCCCCTCCAGTATTTCCACCAGCGTCGTTTTACCCGCCCCATTTGGCCCAAGCAGGCCGATAAATTCCCCGCGATACACCTCCAGCGAAATGCCTTTCAGCGCCTGATAATCTTTGTAGTGTTTCCTGACCTGCTTAAACTCAATGACTTTTTCGGGTTGCGTTTCGGGTTGCTTTTCATGTTTCGGCATAGCCATAAGATTCTCGTTGTCTCATTGGGTGGTAATAAGGGCAAGGGAAGCCAGTTTTGCTTTTAGCAGCCCGGTAAAACGGCTGATCCCAGCCTGATTGAAGCAGCAGCAACTGATCTGCATGATCGGTTTACCTTCTTCAGAGAGCGTGAGGTAAATATTAATGGAATCGTTTTCCCAGCGGCTGGCGATGCCCTGACCGGACGCCGTTTGCTGTTCCCGGTGTTCACTTTTCCAATAGTGGCTCAGGCGCAAGGTTGGCCGTTGGCTATCCGAAGCGCTGGCCTTGAAAAGCCCATGCTTGAAGATATCGGTCTTAAAGACATCCTGTAATATGTTGATGTTGATGGTTGGCTGCGAAATAGCCACGTTATGGGGCTTTTTTTGCCAAACAGCTTGCCGCATTGATTGAAAAACAGATTGCGGCGGTCTTGGCTCCATAAACAGAAAATCCGCCAGAAAATGGGGGTAGAGCCGGGCACGCCGGAAGATTTTATGGTAAAGCCAGCTCCCTGCGCGGATCGCAAGCCGATAAATCTTCGGGCTATTGTGCCAGCGCTGTCCGGCCAGCACGCCCACCGGCAGGCTCCACGGGCATTCCATATGGTCGTAGGCGCGTAAAATGTTCTGCCTGATCTGCTCCAGCAGGGCAAGGGTAGCCGTGATTTTTGTTTCTGTGTTCATGTTCGCTGCCTGTCGGGTGATGCGGCACATATTAATGGGCACCGGCATCACCCGCAGCATCGGCGCCATCAGGGTTTCCGTGCCCGGCTGCTCCCGTCCTTCCAGTACCGTATTGAGGGAAAAACGCAGTTGCCCTGTCATCTCATAAACCGCTTCCGCCACCAGTGCCAGAAACACCATCTGCAAGGTGGCTTTTTGCTGTTGCGCCAGTGCATTCAATTGTCGGTAACTGTCGTCAGGAAAGGGCAGCGTGAACTCATGGCCGGTCAGCTTATGCTGATTGAGATAACAGTCAGGAAAACGGGCGTAGGGATGCCCCATCAGATGGTTACGCCAGAAAGCCCGATCCTGCCGCCCCTGACGCCGGTGAATATCCCGCTCGTGACGTACCCATTGATCAATCTGCATCGGTTCTGCCGCATTGGGTGACATACTCTTTCCCTCACATTTTTGCGCATAAAGCCGCCAGAGCTGCTGTTCAAACAGATGGATCGCGCCGCCGTCTGCCACAATATGCGGAAAGCACAAAAACAGCAGATGCTTTGACGATGCCAGCCGGAACAGCAGTGCCCGCACATGCGGTGGTGACTTCAGGTTAAACGGCGTATTCAGGGATTGGCGGGCATATTGGATAATCAGCAATTCCTGTTCATCCGTAGTCAGGCTTGACATATCCCGCAACGGCAGGTCAAACTCGCGCCCGGAGCGAAAGCGCTGTATCGGAGCATAGTCCAGAATTTCCGTGCGCAGGGAAATATGTGACTGGATCAGCGTATTGATGGCCTGCTCCAACACCGTTGTGCGCAATTCCCCTTCAATCAGGATACCCGTCTGATTGTTGGCGGTATCACCGAGTGCCGTGGCGACAAACCAGAAGCAGTGCTGGGCGTAACCCAGCGGAAACCCGCTTTCGCGCTCGTTTTGCTGCTCGTTTTGCCAGCTATTTGCGCTCATCGGCTGCCCTCCGCTGGTTTTTCCAATGATCGTTTTTCCAACGATCGCTTTTCTGCTTGTTGACTGCGCAAATTGACCTGCCCGGCTAACTGCTCGATGGTGGAATGTTCATAAATAAACCCGACCGGAAACGCCACCTGTAGCCGCTGTTTAATTTTGGCGATAATCTGCACCGCCATCAGCGAATGCCCGTTCAGTTCAAAGAAATCATCAAACACGCCCAACGGGCCGATACCCATTTTTTCCTGCCAGATATCGGCAATGATCTCTTCTGTCGGGTTGCGGGGTGGCTGGAAATCGGTTCTCAATAGCGGGCGCGGATATAACGGCTGTTCCGTGCTTGACTGTTCGGAAACGGCGCTGTCCCGTGGTTCTGCTGTCTCATCGGTTGCCTGATCCGCATCCGGTAACGGTAAGCCACGGGTAGAAATGGCATAAACAGGATCACCGTGTGCCAGCAATAATTCCAGTAACCGGCAGCCTTCTTCCGGCCGGATACCATGTCCGATACTGCTGTCTTCCCCGCCGTTTCCCTGCCCTGCGTCATCCTGATACCAATGACGCAGGCTATCCACCGCCATGCCCACTTCACGCCAAGCATCCCAGCCGATAGCAAGATAACGGGTCGGGTTTTTCCTGCCTGAATGCGGCTGATGATTCTGTTGATCGCGTGATAGTTGACCATGTGAAAGTTGATCATGTGAAAGTGCATAAGCCTCTTCAAACGCATTCGCCGCGCAATACGCCACCTGCCCGACAGGGCCAATACTGGAAGCCAGCGATGAGCACAACACAAAAAAATCCAGCGGGCGACGTTTAAACCAGTTATCCAGTACCTGCGTTCCCAGCACTTTTGCCCGGAAAATCTGGAGTGAATCTTCAAACCGGCGGTTTTGAATCAGCCCGCCATCGGCAACACCCGCACAGTGGAAAATGCCGTGAATCTGCCCATGTTGACGGACACGTTCAGTCAACGCCTGACCGATTTTTACTTCATCAGCCAAATCAGCGGAAATCACAGAAACCACCGCACCCATTTGTTGCAACTGCCGCAATAAGCGGATGTGGCGTGAGCGTTTATTGTCGGCATCATGGGTTTCCAGCCAGTCTGACCATTGGTTTTCCGCTGGCAGTTCACTGCGGCCAATAAAAATCAGGTAAGGCTGATAATGTTGCGCCAGATAAGTGGCTACCGTCGCACCAATGCCGCCAAATCCGCCGGTGATCAGGTAATGGCCGCCTTGCCGGAATGATGAATTCAGCAAAGGAGATGATGTAACAGGCAAGCGGGCGGTTTCGAACAACGGAACATAACGATGCCTGCCACGGATCGCCACGATGCTTTCTGTCTCTGCACTGTCCGTTTTTTCATTGCCCGTTTCTGCACTGCCCGTCGCTTCGGTCTCATCGAGGATTTCCGCCAGCACGGCGGCAATCAACGTATTGGACGGAGCCGCATTCAGCAGCGGCAGTGACCAGCGGGTCGCCGGCAGGGCGATATCAATACTTTTGCACTGCACCTGACTGAATTCTTTCGGGATCACACGGCACGGGCCAATCAGCAGTGCCTTCGCCGGATCGTTACGGTCATATTCTGTAATGGCGTGTAGCCGGTTAGAGAGGATATTGATTTTCAAATTCCCAACGAAAGTCCGGGCGATATGCAGCAGGGATTCATAATGGGTGAACGCCGTATCCAATGTACGGCTCGCTGAACGGGTGACCGGACAGGCATAGATGATGTTATTCACCTGCACGTTCTGCTGTTTCAGCAACTGCGCCAGCGTCTGATAGTCTTCACTGTGCTGCGGATTCATGGTGACCTGACGTGCACTCGTATTGTGACGAAAATATTTGCCCGGCGTCACCTGCCAGACTTCCCCGCCCAGCCGCGTGAGTTCGACGGTCAGCCGCTTGCCGATGCCTGAGTGATCCATAAAAATCAGGAAAACCTGCCCATCCCGCCGGATATTATCCTGTGACAGCACATTCATCTGCTTCCAGCGGATGTGGTGACTCCACTGTTCCAACGGCAAGCGCTGATTTTTCGGTTGACCAGAATCAGGACGATGGGGAACAGCGCCAGTCAATTGCCCAGCCGTTAATCGATCATCGGTCAACATATTCAGGCTGTAGCGCTGGTGCTGAAATACGTAGCCGGGCAATGGCAGGCGATGACGTTTCTGGTGCTGATAAACGGCTTCCCAGTCAATACCGACGCCCTGTTGCCACAATTGCCCGATGATACCCAGCAGATACTGCCGATCAGGCATATTCTGTTTGAGATTGCGAGTGCTGCTGAATACCCGCTGAGCGGCGGGAACGCCGGTGATCTGCACACTGGCCAGCCCGGATAACGCACTGCCCGGCCCGACTTCCAATAAAACCGGCGCTTTTTGCGACTGAGCCAATAAACAGGCAATGCCCTGACTGAATGCCACCGGCTCACGTAGCTGGCGCACCCAGTAATCCGCAGAAGTGGCCTGTTCGTCGCTGATCCAGTTTCCTGTCACACCAGAGATAAACGGCAGTTTTGGCGGTGATAATTCGATATTCGCCAGAAATTGCCTGAACGGTTCGAGGCAGCCCTCCATCATGGCACTGTGGAAAGCATGGGAAGTGTGCAACATTCTGGTTTCAATACTGTCTTGCGCGAGGCGAGTTTCCAGCGCGGATATTGCCGTTGCTTCACCAGAAACAACGCACAGCTCAGGTGCATTATACGCCGCCAGCGTCACCTTTTTGCGGAACCCTGCGTTGGCCGCGCTTTGGTTTTTAATATCGTTTTTAATATCGTTTTCCATGTCGCTTTGTTCAGGCAAATAGCCCTGCAATGTTTCTGCATCAAGCCCGACCGCCAGCATTTTTCCGGCGGGCATCTGATCCATCAACTCCGCCCGCCTGACCACAATTTTCAGCGCATCCGCCAGTGTGAATACCCCCGCAAGACAGGCCGCAACATACTCACCAATGCTGTGACCAATGCAGGCCGTCGGGCGAATTCCCCATGCCAGCAGTAACCGGCTCAGGGCATACTCCACCACAAACAGCGCGGGCTGGGTGTAGCGCGTCCGGTACAGCGCGGCGGCTCTATCATGGCCGGTTTTATCGTGGGAAAGCGTCTCGAAAATCAACGGGCGGATATCACGCCCCAGTAAAGGCAGTAATATTTCCGCACACTCATCAACGACAGCTTTAAACTGCGGTTCCTGTTCATAATAGCCCTGCATCATGCCGGGATATTGTGCCCCTTGCCCGCTGAACATAAAAACTACCGACAAAGCTGCCGGCGAGGAGAGCGCACGCGCCGTGTTTCTTTGTTTTGACTGATCTGGCTGTTTTGCCTGAGCTGGCTGTTTTTCTTGCAATAAATAACTATCCAGCGCTGCCATTGCACTGGCGTGGTCGTGGCAGACCAGACTATAGCGGTAATCCATCTCGTGACGACCGACATGCAGGGTATAAGCGATATCCGCCAGCGGTAACTGAGGGTATTTTTCCAGCCACTGGCGAAATTTCCGCAGGCTGGCCTGCAATGCCGCCGGTGATTTGGCGGAAAAGCAGAGCAATTGCTGCGGATATGCAAAACCGGAGGGCGGGATCGCGGGCGCTTGCTGCAAAATCATATGCGCATTGGTGCCACCGATACCAAAAGCACTGACACCTGCCCGGAGCACATCCTGATTCTGCCACGGCTTCCCTGTGGCCGGGATATAGAGCCGGGAACCGGTCAGGTCTATTTCAGGGTTCAGGCGGGAAAAATTGATCGCGGGCGGCAGGTAACGATGCGTCAGCATCTGGGCGACTTTCATCACGCCGGTCACACCGGCTGCGGAATCAACATGCCCCAGATTGGCCTTAACCGATGCCACCGCGCAGTCTTTCTGTTTGGTCACTGTTTTTTCGGCCAATGCCTTTTCCGTCAATGATGCGGGCTTATCATTGACCTGATCATAAACACCCACCTGATCATAAACATCGCGCAGGGCTTTCATCTCCATCGGGTCGCCAAGATGTGTCGCCGTGCCGTGGGCTTCGATATAACTGATGCTTTCCGCCCCGACACCCGCCGCAAATAATGCCCGCCGGAGTACCGCCGTTTGGCCGGTCACCGAAGGCGCGGTAAAACCGATTTTCTCCGCACCGTCGTTATTGACCGCCGAGCCTTTGATAATGGCATAAAGATGATCGCCACTGTCCAGCGCATCCTGTAACCGTTTCAACACCACGACACCCACACCATCGCCGCCGATAGTACCGGAAGCCCGTGCATCGAACGTGCGGCAATGTCCATCGTGGGAGAGAATGCCGCTGCCTTCATAGTGATAGCCGCTGTGGGAAGGGAAACCGATATGCACGCCACCCCCCAGTGCGATATCACATTCTCCGGCCAATAACGACTGGCAGGCATAATGCAGCGCCACCATTGAGCTGGAACAGGCGGAGCCGAGGGTGAAACTTGGCCCTGTCAGATTGAGCTTGTAGGAGACACGGGTCGCCAGCAGGTCAGTATTGTTGCCGAACAGCAGCATGTCCGATAGAAAATTCTGTGCCGGCGTCGGCTGATTAAATAGATGATGCAATAAATAACTGCTGCCGGAACTGCTGGCAAACACACCGATGGTGCCGGAGAATTTTTCTGCCGTATAACCGGCGTTTTCCAGCGCCAGCCACGACGTTTCCAGAAACCGGCGTTGCTGCGGATCAATCGCCTGCGCCTCCCGTGGTGAATAGCCAAAAAACTCAGCATCAAAGTCTTCCGGGCGTGCCAGTACAGAGGCATTGCGGATAAAATCAGCTTGCGAGCGGGCAGCCATTGAAACCCCAGCCGCGTCCAGTTCGGCATCCGTCAACGGCCTGACAGACTCAACACCGGCAGCGATGTTCTGCCAGAACTGATCCACATCATCAGCACCGGGAAATTGTCCGGCCATGCCGATAATGGCGATTTCAAAACCGTGCATTTCGCTGGCCTTGCTTTCGATCGTATTGCTTTCGAACATCCTGCTATCGAACATATTGCTTTCGTTCGCATCGATATCGCTACTCTTCATGTTCCGTTATTCCTCTTCCTGAACCTATTGCGGCTGTATTTTGTTCTGCGCTTTTTTTTGCATCGCTGCCAGACGCTGGCGGCCATCAGCCACCTTATCCGCTATTTTGTCTGCCATCGCCCTGTGTTCCGTGGGTCTGGCAGCCTGCGCGTTATGCTGTTCTTGCCCGCGGCTGATAAACTGCGCAAGCTGGTGGATGGTGGCGTAATTCAGCAGGTCAAGCATGGAGAGATGGCGGTAACCCAAACCATGCAGTTTCAGATGGGCACGCGCCAGCAGCAAGGAATCGCCCCCCAAATCAAAAAAGTTCGCATCACAATCCGGCACGGCGATATCCAGCACATCAGCCCAAACCTGCTGAACCGTCTGTACGACAGGATTCGCCGCTAATGCCCCTTGCCCGGCCGGTGGCGTTTCTGATTCTGCCGTCAGGGCTGAACCGGTATGGTGCGGCAACCGGGTGATATCGAGCTTGCCGTTCGCATTCAGCGGCAAAGCAGGCAGTGCCTGAAAATAGTTCGGCACCATATAACGCGGCACTCTTTCCGCCAGATAATTACGCAGCGCCATCGTATTCAGGGTTTGATCACGATTTAATGCTTGCCCACTATTTATTAACGCTTGCCCGCTATTTATTAACGCTCGCCCGCTATGCAGAACGATATAAGCCATAATCCGTTTGCGTTGGTTTTCGTCAATGACCCGGACAGCGGCGCGTTCGATATCAGGGTGTTTACACAGAATCGCTTCAATTTCCCCGGTTTCCACCCGATAGCCCCGGATCTTATTCTGGTTATCAATGCGCCCCAGATAGTCAATATTGCCATCCGGCAGATAGCGCCCGCGATCACCGGTTTTATACAGCCGGGCAGAATGCGGCTTAATGGAGGGTTCGTTCATAAACGGATTATTGATAAACAGTGTTTGATACAGGCGGGTTTGGTTCAGGTAAGCCAGCGCCAGCCCGTCACCGCCAATATACAGTTCACCCGCCGTGCCGATAGGAACCGGCTGGAGGAAACTATCCAGAATATAGACCTGATTACCTTCATTCGGCCTGCCGATGGGCACGCTGTTGCCTTCCGAACCCTGATAACAATAACTGGTGGTAAACGTGGTGTTTTCTGTCGGGCCGTAGCCGTTGATCAGGCGCAATTCTGGATAACGCGCCTTGATCCGCGCCGCGTGCCACGATGACATCGCCTCGCCGCCGGAAACGAGCTGTTTGACGGTTTGCAGCGCCTGCGGTCGTTCATCCACAATCAGGTTAAACAGCGAAGCCGTCAGGAACAGGCTTTCGATGTCCGATTCCGTGATGATTTTTTCCAACAGCGGCACAGAAACTGCATCCTGCGGATAAATCACAATCACGCCGCCATTCAGCAGCGGTCCCCAGATTTCCCAAGTTGAGGCATCAAAGCTGACGCAAGCCAGTTGCAGGCAGCGTCCGAAGGTACGGAAATCGACGTAACTGACCTGTTTCACCAGCCGGATAATGCCTTTCTGCCCAATCAGCACGCCTTTGGGTTTCCCGCTGGAACCGGAGGTATACATAATATAGGCGAGCTGGACAGCCGTGTGAGGGCTGAACGGCTCCGGCAAATCCGTGACCGGCATCTGCGCCAGTGCTGGCTGTTCCCCATCCAGCCAGAGGATCGGCATTTCGGGTATTTCGGGTATGGCATTGACAGGCAGCCGCCTGTCGGTAACGCGCCGATCGCTAATCAGCAACTCACACTGCGCATCCTCAAGCTGTTCGAGCAGGCGGATATCAGGATCTTCCGTATTGAGCGGCAGGTAAACCGCGCCCAGTTTTACCAGCGCCAGCATCGAGACAATCAACTCGATGCTGCGCCCCAGCAGCAAAGCAACGTGCTGCCCCGGCTGTATCCCTTTTTGCTTCAGTAAATGCGCCAGCCGGTTGGATTGCTGGTGGAGTTGCCGATAACTGAGCTGTCGCTGACCGGATTCAATCGCACAAGCCAACGGAGAACGGGCAACCTGTTCAGCAAACAGGGCAGCCAGTGTTTCCTGCCCCTGATAGCCCGCCGCGCCCTGACTGAACCGGGTGATTTCCTGCCACTGCGTCAGCGGCAAAAAATGGCGGGCACAATGCAGGGCCTGTGGATCAGCCACCATCGCGGCAAAAACGGCGGTATAGCACTCCGCCATATTTTCGGCGGATGCCCGGCTGATTTTATTGGCGTCATAATCGAGCTGGATGGAAATCTGATCACTGGCCAGCGCCGAGGAGAGCGTCAGGTGCTGAAAATGCACGTTCAGGGTAAAGTGCGTTCCTTCGTAAACCTCCTGCGTGTGCAGCCTGTCCACCACTTCCAGCCCCACTTGCGGCACCATCTGGTCATAAATATGGAAGTCGATGTAATTAAACAGCACCTCATCCAGCAACGGCTGCTGCCCGAACGGGCGTTGGATTTCCGCCAGCGGGTAACGGCGATACGGCAGAGCTTCAATTTCGTTGGCAAACACCTGCCGGATCAGCGCCTGCCAAGAAACCGCACTCAGGATCTGGCGAAATGGCAGGATATTGAGGAACAAGCCATACAGATGGTCGCCGCCTTGCGTTTCCGGGCGTCCGTTGGCGGTGATGCCGGTCAGAATGTCATGCTCGCCGCTGAAAATGCTCATCACTTTGATGTGGCCTGCCAGCAGGACGCTTTTCAGCGGTACGCCCAGTTGCTGCATCAGGCGGCGTAAGCCCTGATAAATCATCGGTTCCAGCGTCAATGAACAGGATTTCAGATTCGGGCTGGCGGCTGTATTTTTAGCGTCATCGGCGCTATCGGGTTTATTCGTATAGGATTGACGCGGCAGTTCAAGAATGGTGCAGTCGTCCAGTTTTTGCGCCCAGTATTGTTTTTGCCGTTCATCAGCCACCGCCGCCTGCTCCAGCGCAATAAAATCACGGTATTCCAGCGATTTTTTATCCGGCGCCTGCCAGCTTGCCTGCCCGGTCAGCGTCGCGTAGCGGTTGAACACCTCCACAATCATGGTGTTATAACTCCAGCCGTCGAACACCGGATGGCATTCGGTCATCGTAAACTGGAAGCCGTTATCGCTGCGCAGCTGAATAAAGAAGCGCAATAATGTCGGGTTCAGCAAATCAAACGGATTGACCCGTTCCGCTTCCAGTAACGCGTGCGCCCGTTGATCCTGCTCCGCTGCTGACAGATGGCGCAAATCTTCCACCACGATCGGCAGTTGTGCAAAGTCATACACCAATTGCAGCGGCTGGCTGTAATTTTCCATATCAAACGCGGTGCGCAGTACATCATGGGCCGCCACCGTCTGCGCCGTGGCCTGCCTGAACGCCAGTTCATTGAACGGCCCGTTGATGCGCAGGTGAGAAGTGCCGGTACAGTGATAGACATTCGCCTCCGGCGACATCTTCATGTGATAAAACATCCCCGCCTGCATCCGGCTGAGCGGATAAGCGTCAACGATTTTTACCTGACGACCGTTGACCTGACGGGCGATTATCTGCTGAGAATCCGCCAGTAAACGCTGCCGATCAGCGGCTGAAATCTGGCTGAACGGGGCAATGTGTTGGGCCGGTTGTGGCTGCTTTTCCGATTGATGCGCTTTGCGCCGCGCATCAATCAGGGCGGCCAGTTCTGCGATGGTCTGATGCTGAAACAGATCCACCAGCGTCAATGACCAGCCACAATCCTGCGCCTTGCCGGTTAATTGCACGCCACGCAGAGAATCGCCCCCCAGCGCAAAAAAGTTATCGTGAATGCCAATCTGGGCGACCGGCAAGGTGTCCCGCCATAATGCCAGCAGTGCCGTTTCTGTCTCATTGCGGGCGGGCTGATATTCACTGGCTAGCTGTGGCCGCATGGCTTGTGGCGCGGGCAGTGCCTTGCGGTCAATTTTGCCATTGGCCGTCAACGGCAAGGCGTCGAGGAAAATAAACGCCGAGGGCAGCATATAATCCGGCAACGTGCGTTTTAATTCTGCCCTGATTGTTTCTACGGATAGCGTTTTTTCGGGCACGGTTTTTGGGGAAAGCTTATTCTCAAAAACATCATTCCCAAAAACAAGATACGCCACCAGATGGGAACTCTGGCTGCCGGCATATTGATGGGGGATCACCACCGCCTGTTCGATGGAGCTGATACGCTTCAGTGCCGTTTCAATCTCCCCCAGCTCAATACGGAAGCCACGGATTTTCACCTGATGGTCGGCGCGTCCGAGGTATTCCAGCGATCCATCCCGCCGCAAACGCGCCAGATCGCCACTGCGGTACAGCCGTTGCCCCGCTTCCGCCTGCGGGAAAATCTGCCGTTTGTCGATAAACCGTTGTGCCGTCAGTTCA
Source organism: Enterobacteriaceae bacterium (assembly GCA_031253755.1). Taxonomy (GTDB): domain Bacteria; phylum Pseudomonadota; class Gammaproteobacteria; order Enterobacterales; family Enterobacteriaceae; genus Xenorhabdus. The sequence goes on along the minus strand of JAIRVT010000014.1, from coordinate 18,380 downwards.
GGACGGTGCAAATAGCCGCGCGCCACGCCCGCGCCGCCAATGTACATTTCTCCCACCGCGCCTAACAGGGATAACCTGCCTTGTCCATCCAGCAGGAAAATTTCCAGATCGTCCAGCGCTTCACCAATCGGGCTTTTGCCGCCCTGCGTTTTTCCATTCCGAAAGGCATCCGCTTGCCTGATGCGGCGATACGTTACATGGACAGTGGTTTCGGTGATGCCATACATATTGATGATTTCAGGCTGCCCATCGCCATGTCTGCTGAACCAGTCCTGCAAATTGGCAGGCTCCAGCGCTTCGCCCCCCAGAATCACATAGCGCAGTGACAGCGCTCCAACCCGTGGTTTATCTGTTGCCATAAGCTGTTCATCAGCGGCCATAAAAAGCTGAAAAGCCGAGGGCGTCTGGTTCAGCACGGTGACTTTTTCCTGCTGGACCCATTGATAGAAGTGTCCCGGCGTCCGGCTGACCCAATAAGGCACGATGCTCAGACGTCCGCCGTACAGCAGCGCGCCCCAGATTTCCCAGACGGAAAAATCAAAGGCGCTGGAGTGGAAGAGTGTCCAGACATCATTTTCGCTGAACGTAAAGTGGCGCTCGCTGGCACTGAACAGCCGCATCACATTGGCATGGGGAATTTCCACCCCTTTTGGTACGCCCGTGGAACCGGAGGTATAGATGACATACGCCAGCGCATCCGGCTGGCAGTCCAGCGCCGGATCCGTCAGTGGCATGGTCTGAATAAAGGTTTTTTCGGTATCGATGCAGAGATAATCGACTTTTTCATCGCCAGATTCATCTTCAAACAGCGCCCGGTATTCGGGAATGCCAATCACCAGCCGGACATTGGCATCTTCGACATAAAAACGCACCCGTTCCGGCGCATGGCTGCCATCAATCGGCAGATAGGCCAGCCCGGCTTTCAGCACCGCCAGAATTGCCACCAGCATCTCTTCATCACGATCCAGACACAGGCCAATCAGGGGCGAAAGCTCTGTGGTATTTTCCGCCTGCTGGCGGATTTGCAAAATGATTTGCAAAATATAGTGGGACAGTTGATTGGCGCGCTGGTTGAGTTGCTCATAAGTCAGCGTCCGGCCGTTATCGGCACTCAGCGCAATGGCCTGCGGACGGCGTTTCACCTGCTGTTCAAACGCCTGATGCAGCGTTTGTGTCACCGGATGAAAGTTCAGCCTGCGCGACCACTGATGCAGCAACCACGCTCTTTCCGCATCAGCCATACACTGATAATCCGCCAGCTTTTTGTCCACCGGCATCGTGTCCGCTGGCCCTGTATCCGCATTGCGGGCGATTTCCTGCAACAAAAAGCAAAAATTCACCGCAAACTGTTTGATCGTCGCTTCCTCAAACAGATCGCTGCTGTATTCAATGACTCCCTGCAACGCTTGCGTGCTATCTTCCCGCATCATCGACAGCGTTAAATCGTACTTGGCGTAATCACCCGCTAACGTCAACGGTGTGGTTTGCAGGCCATCAAATTGCCAGCCGGAAGCATCCGTATCATCAAACGCAAACATCACCTGAAACAGCGGGGCATAACTTAAATCCCGCTTCGGATTGACAGCTTCCACCAGCTTCTCAAAACTCACCTGTTGATGGGAAAAGCCCTCAAGAACGGTGTTAAACACCTGCGCCTGCAATTCGGTAAACGTAGCCTGCGGATCCAGCTCTATCCGGTAAACCAGTGTATTGACAAAAAAACCGACAACGCCTTCCAGCTCCAGCTGCCCGCGCCCGGAAACCGGAGAGCCGACCACCAGATCCGTCTGACCGCTGTAACGGTAAAGCAGCAGGTAAAACGCACTCAGTAACGTCGAGAACAGGGTTTTGCGCTGTTGTTGTGCCTGCTGTGTCAGGGCGTCTGTCAGTTCAGGAGGCAGCGTAAAACGGTGGGTTTGACCACGCAGGCTCAGGCGATTCGGGCGCGGGTAGTCAAAAGGCAGTGCGATAGGTTCAACACCGGACAGTTTTTCTTTCCACCGTGCCAGCGATTGGACAAATGCAGGGTCTTCCGGTTGCTGGTGCTGCCATTCGGAGTAATCGATGTACTGAATCGGCAGTTCCGGCAATTGCGGCAACTGCGCCTTTCGACGGGCGTTATAACAGGCAGTCAGCTCCCGGCTGATAATGCCGGCCGACCAGCCATCAGAAATAATATGGTGCAGTACCATCATCAGATAATGCTGTTCATCTTCACGGCGATACAGCGTGAAACGCAACAACGGCGCCTGCTGTAAATTGAACGGTTGCTGGCTATCCTGCTGTAAACGCTGTTCCAGCGCTTCTTCACTCAGCATCGACGCATCAATCGTCACCAGTGGCAAAGAAACAGAATCATGGCAGCGCTGATACAACGTGCCATCCTGATAGCTGAAATCAGTGCGGAAGGATTCGTGCCGCTCCGCCATATCATTGATTGCCTGTTGGAGTGCCGGAATATCCAATTTGCCTTCCAGCATCCGCACCGTCGTAATGTGGTAAATGGCGGACTGTTGTTCGAGTTGTTCATGCAGCCACAACCGTTTTTGCGCCAGAGATGCCTTAAACTGAAATACGTTTTGCTGTTTATTTTCTTCCGATCCGTTTTTTTCCGGTCTGTTTTTTTCCGATCGATCGCCTTGCTGCCAATCGTCTTGCTGCCGATCCTGTTCCTGCATCATATCCTCCTGCTATTCCTATTCATTGTTGTTGTGATTGTGGTTATGGCTGTGATTGTGGTGGTCGTGTTGTTATTTTCTGCCCCGCACGACGCGTTTAATGGTGTTTTGATGCACCGCACCGTGATGAATGGCAGTTTGTCCGCTGATACGGGCATCCAGTAAATCGGCAAGCTGCCTGATGGTTTGAGACTGCAAAAGTTCCGCCAGCGAAACACGGGTTGCCAGTTGCTGCTCGATCCGTGCGGCAATGCGCAGGGCGTGCAGTGAGTGTCCCCCCAACGCATAGAAATTTTGCTCAATGCCAATTTCGCCTTGCCGCAGCACTTCACACCAGATATCGCGCAGACGGCTTTCCAGCGCGGTCCGGGGGGTATCGCGGGCTGACGTTTGTTGTTCCTGAAGCAACGGCAAATCGGCCAGCAAAGCCCGGTGATCAATCTTGCCATTGGCGGTCTGTGGCATTTGATCAAGCACCACGATGGCATTCGGCAGCATATGCGCGGGCAATTTCCGGCTGAGAAAATCACGCAGGGAAGCCGAAACCGCCCTGTTGAGCGGCAAATCGGCTTGATTCTGTAAATCGGCTTTGGCCTGCGCTTTCAGCGATACGCAAGCGACCAGCCTGTCAGAAAACCGATCTTCGGAAACAGCCAGCACCACGCTCTGTTGTACCTGCGGATGCCGCATCAGTTGCGCCTCAATCTCTCCAGGCTCGATCCGATAGCCGCGCAGCTTGATTTGCCGATCACGGCGGCCAAGATAGTGCAGCTCGCCATTTGGTAAGGCGCAGACCCGATCACCGGTTCGATAAGCCCGCAGCGCTTCCGGTTTTCCTTCCGCAGTGCCTTCCCCATGGCTCACCGACAGCGTAATGAATTTTTCGGCGGTTAATTCCGGCCGGTTCCAATAGCCTCTGGCAACGCCCATTCCGGCGATATACAGCTCTCCGGCCATGCCGAACGGTGTCGGGGATAAATCGTCGTTGAGTACCAATAAACGGGTATTGGCGATCGGCAGGCCAATCGGCATTGCGCCCTGTCGATCCTGCTGGCCGTCCGCACGGTGTACGCAACACCCAACCACGGTTTCCGTCGGGCCATATTCGTTGAAAACGCCAATATCCGGCACCTCTGCCAGCCACGGTTGCACGGTTTCGCAGCTCAGGGCATCACCGCCGATCACCAGCGACCGGACAGCGGATTTCGCGTCCGCATTCAGAGATTCCCCCAGTACGCTGAGATGAGCGGGCGTGATTTTTAGCAGATGACGCACTGATTTACCCTGCAACACCGGTTGCCGGAGCGCATTGGCCATCGCCGTGATATCCGCATCATCGCGGATCACAGTGATAGTGCCGCCATGCAGCAAGGGCAGATAGAGACTGGTTAACGTGGCATCAAAACTGACGGAAGAGTGGAACAGGCTCTGGGTTTCTGCCGTCACCTGATAACGCTGCGCGGCATCGGTCAGATAGTTAATCAGGCTGCGATGCTCGATCATGACACCTTTCGGTGTACCGGTTGAGCCGGAGGTATAAATCAGGTAGGCCAGTGCATTTCCATCATCGATTTGTGACGGTAACCGTTGCGGCGATAAAGAGTGCGGCGGGTTCAATTCCGCAGCCTGATCCAGAGCCAGTATTGCCGGAAGTTCAGCCAAAAGTTCCGGCGGCAAAGACGCCGCCAATGGCTGATGGGTCAGCACCAGACTGCTCTGGCTGTCCGCTAACAGATACGCCACCCGTTCGCCGGGATAAGCGATATCAATCGGCACATAACAGGCACCTACCCGGCTGACCGCCAGCATCGCCACGATATAGTCCAGACTGCGGGGCAAATAAAGCGCGATCCGGTCACCGGGCTGAACCCGGCAGTGATGCAAACGATGGCTCAGCTGTTCGACCCGTCGCGCCAATTGCACATAACTGATTTGCTGCTGACCGTCGGCCTGTTCATCAACAACCGCCATTCGCTGCCCAGCGCGCTGTACCTGACGGGCAAACAGGCTGTACACATTGCCGCTGAAAATCGGTAAATCCGACCCTTGCCATTGGGTCAGCAACTGTTGTTTTTCCTGTTCACCCAGCAAGGTAATCTCCGCCGGAGTGCCTGCCATATGATTGATGATTTGCGCCAGAATATGGCTGAAATGCGCCGCCAGCCGCGCCACGGTTTCGGCATCATAGCGCTCGATGTCATAGACCAACTGGCCGTGCAACTGACGATGAGAAGAAAAGGTGTCAGTGAAAGAAGCCACCAGCACCAGCGGATAATTGGTGCTTTCTGTCGCTTGGGCAAATTCAAACAGAGGCTGCGACTGAGCTTGGGCTTGTGGATAGTTTTCGAATACCAGCAATGATTCAAATTCCGGCAGGCCGTAAGCCGATTTCAAATCCGCCAGTGAAATATCACTGAATTTTTCATGTTCCCGCTGCTGCTGTTGGATAGTATTTAGCCAATTAACCAAATTTTGATGACTATGAGTCACAATTTGCATCGGCAGCGTGCTGATTAACAGCCCGACCATTTTATCGATACCGGCGATTTCTGCCTGCCGGCCGGAAACGGTCACACCAAACAGACACGCATTCTGCTGGCTGTAGCGCTGTAACAGTAATGCCCATGCTCCCTGAACCAATGTACTGACCGTTAAACGGTGATGACGCCCGGTTTCTGCCAACTGACGGGAAAGTTCCGCCGGCAAACTAAACCGATGACGTTGCTTCGATTGGCTGACGGTTTGACCGGAACTGGTTTTGACGGAATACGCCGCCGGACGGGGCGTTGTGGTGTTGATGTTGGCGAAATCGATATCGGCTAACTGAGCCTGCCAATAATCCTGACACGCTTGGCGGCTCTGTTGCTGCCAGCGAATAAACGACTTAAAAGCCGGGGCGGGCGGCGGCAGGCCATAGGAGCGCGATTGATCCAAAGGCCCCGATTGATCCAAAGACTCCGGTTGATTCAAAGACTCCGGTTGATTCAAAAGCCAATAGAAAGACTCAACCGCCGTCAATAACAGCCGCACTGACCAGCCATCCAGAATGGCATGATGATGGCTGAATAACAGTTGCACCTGTTCGTTGGTTTGTCCCTGTCCGGCAGGCAGTTGCAGCAGCGTCACGCGGAATAATGCGCCATTTTCCGGCGTGAACGCCTGTGCCAGATCCGCCGCCAGCAGGTTTTGCCGCTGCCGCGCCGCATCTGCCGGGCCATAACGCCGCAGATCGTGCTGCCGCCAGTCCAGTGTCGATTCAGGCAACACAACCTGCAACGGTTCGGCGGCGAGGCGCAGTTCAAAGCGGCTGCGCAGTACCGGATAGCGCGCCACGGCCTGTCGCCACGCTTGTTGCAGACGGTCAATCTCAATATCAGGCTGGCTGAGCGTGAAACACAGCTGTTCGTGATACAGCTCGCCGCCGTGATCGTTCATTGCTTGTCCGTTTACTCCTTGCCCGAACATCGAATGGAACAACATTCCCTCCTGCGTGTAAGTCAGCGGGTAAATGTCTTCTATCACGCCATAGCGCTGCTGCAATGCGTGCAGGGTTTCGCTGTTCAGGCGGGCGAGCGGAAAATCAGCGGGGGTGTACATCGTCCGTTTTTGCGCCATGCAGTGCGCTGTCAGCCGGATAATCTGCGCCTGCATAGCGATCACTTGTTTTTCGATGGTTTCAGGCTGATAACATTGCCGGTTGTACGTCCACTCAATCTGCAACCGCCCTTCATCAATGTAACAATCCACTTCCAGCGCATAACTTCTGGCATTGTCCGCTGCATGGCGATTTTCCAGCCCGGTATCGATCACGCCCTGCAAAGGTGTCTGATGGAAAGTGCGGGTAAATTGGCCGAGATAGTTGAAACAGATATCCGCTGGCGGAATGGCCGGTAACGAATTGGGCGCTTCATGGGCATCGCTTTTGTCGGCATAACGCAAAGCGCCATAACCGGTTCCGCCATAAGGCACCTGCCGTGTCGCTTCTTTCACCAGCGGGATCAGCTGGTCCGGCGGGCAATCTGCGGGTAAGGTCAGCAACAACGGATAGATCGCGGTAAACCAGCCCACGGTCCGGCTGACATCATATCCGTCCTCTTTCAGGCTTTCGCGCCCGTGCCCTTCCATATCCACATGCAGCACGTTGTTGCCACTCCAGTGTTGCAAAGTCGCTGCCAGTGCCGCCAGTAACAGGTCTCCGACATGGGTTCGGTAAGCATGTCCGGTGTGTTGCACCAAATCGGTGGTGATGGCGGCATCCAGTGCTAACCGATATTTCGCCGATTCACTGACTAAGCCGGGGAACGGTTTTTTTGCTGTGTTTTCTTCTGCGTGACAGGGCAGATCACAGGGCAACAAAGGCACAGGCTGACTGAATTGTTGCTGCCAGAAGTGACACTCCTCCCGCGCCTGCTCTGATTGAACGTAATCCGCAAGGTGTGCTGACCACGCGATCAGCGAGGCACTTTTGGCTTTCCGGCGCGGGCTTTCTCCTGCCCGCAGTGCCCGGTAATTATCGCTGAGATCTTCAGTGATAATGCGCCACGACACGCCATCTACCACTAAATGATGAACCGCCAGCAGCAAATAATCGGTTTCAGCCGTGACAAAATGGGTCGCGGCTAACAGCGGTCCCTGTTCAATATTCAACCGCGCCTGCCGCTCTTCCACCGCCTGCGCCAGCGCTTTTTCCGCCGCAGCCCCTGACAAACCGTCGTCTAGCTGACATTGCTCGATTTGCCATTCGCTCACAGGCTCGCCTATCTGAGCGTAATCTTTTTTCCCGTCATCAGTCAGCGAAAAACGGGCACGCAGGCCATCGTGCTGATTGACCACCCGCGCCAGCGCTTGTGCCAGCAAACACATGTCCGTTCCGGCTTCCAGCCGATACAGGTAAGACTGGTTATAGTGGTGCGGATTGGCATGATGATGGCCGAAAAACCAGCGCTGAACCGGCAGCAACGCATATTTACCTTGAACACAGCCCTGAACACAGCCCTGCACAGGTTGCGTATTGTCCGCCGCTGCGCCCTCGCTGTTTTTATCGTTATTTTTATCACTGGCGCTGTTATTCACGTCAGCCAGAATCGTGGCTAACTCTGCAATCGTGGGGTAGTCAAACAGCATTTTCGGTGTAATGCGCAAGCCGATTTCCCGCACCCTGAACACAATTTGCAGGCTGAGAATGGAATCGCCCCCCAGCATAAAAAAGTCATCATCCACGGCGAGATTTTCCTGATCCAACACCTGTTGCCAGATGGCGATCAGCTGTTTTTCCAGCGCCGTCTGCGGCATCCGCCGGATCCGCCTGTGGGCGGATTCGTTTAACGGAACTTGTGCCAGTGTCTGACGGTCGATTTTGCCGTTGGCGGTGAGCGGCAAGAACGCTTGCACCCGCCACTGCGTCGGGCACATATGGGCTGGCAGGCGCTGTTTCAGTTCCTGACGAACGGTGTCGATATTCGCCGCCTCTGTGCCTTCAACCGATTTATTGAACACCAGATAAGCAACCAGATGCTGACGCCCGTGGATCTCCCGTATGCCTGCCGCAGCCTGAGCGACGCCCTGACAAGCCACAAGCTGGGCCTCGATTTCTTCCGGCTCAATCCGGTAGCCATGCAGCTTGACCTGCTGGTCTTTACGCCCCAGAAACAGCAGGTTGCCATCCGGCAGATAACGCGCCAGATCCCCCGTCTTGTACAGCCTGTTTTTTGCCGAATCGTGTGATGAAGAAGAAAACAGATCAGCGATAAACCGCGCTTCCGTCAAATCAGGCCGGTTGAAATAACCCAAAGCGACGCCCGCGCCACCAATATACAGTTCCCCCACGGAACCGAACGGCACCAGTTGCTGACACTCGTCCAGCAGGTAAAGCTGAGTATTGGCAATCGGGCGGCCAATGGGCAGCGGGCCATCTCCGCTGATATCGCCAGCCTGTATTTCGTAGATGCAGCAACCCACCGTGGTTTCTGTCGGGCCGTATTCATTGATGATCCGCACCTGTGGCGCATGTTGCCGCCAGAAACGCAGGGCACTGGCAGACAGGCTTTCACCGCCGATGACCAGCAACGGAATGCGTCCCGCCTGTGACGGCGATAATTGCTGGCTTAACAGCTCCAGATGCGCGGGCGTGATTTTTGCCATTGCCAAATCCGGCAACTGTTGCCACGCCTGAACCAGTGCCGGAATATCCTCCCCTTCCGGCAGAATAAACAGCGTTTTCCCCTGCAATAACGGCAAAAACAGGCTGGTAATGGTGGCATCAAACGAAATAGAGGCGTGAAGCGTATTGCCGCGCTTGTCCGAATGTGCAAAAGAATAGCGTCCGCAGGCATGTTGCAGATAATTTCCCAGCCCGCGCTGTGGGATCACGACGCCTTTGGGTTTTCCGGTGGAGCCGGAGGTATAGAGAATATAGGCTGGCTGTTCCGGCGAAATGGCAATCTCAGGATTGGGAACCGCTGTTTTGGCGTCCGCTAAGGTTTCCGGCGTCAGTAAAATGGTCTGCCAGACGGGCAGTGCCAATCTGGCTGCCAGCCCGCCAGTGGTGATAACCCGTGTCACCTGCGCATCATCCAGCATAAAACGGGCACGCCCTGCGGGATAAGTGCTGTCAACCGGCACATAAGCGGCACCGGTTTTCAGTACCGCCAGAATCGCCACCACCAGCATGGCTGAACGCGGCAAGCAAATTCCCACCTGTGAACCGGTGCCGACGCCCTGTACCAATAAATCATAAGCCAGCCAGTTGGCCTGCTGGTTAAGCTGCCCGTAACTGAGCGCTAAGCCGCTATCCTGCTCACTCAGGGCAATGGCGTCTGGCGTGCGGCTGGCCTGCTGTTCGAATTCTTGATGCGCGATCAGTTGATACGTGATCGGTTGATGAGCGTTCGGTTGATAACAAGACGGCGGCGTTATTGGCTGCTCAGGCATATTGAGCTCGCTCACCTGCTGCCGGCGCTCTTGCGGCGACAGCATGGCTAACCGATAGAGCGGTTTTTCCGGCGTCCTGCACAGGCTATCCAACAGGCGGATATAATGTGCCAGCAGTTGGCTCACGGTTTCAGCCGCAAAACACGCCTCACGGTATTCCACCACTAAATTCAGGCGATCTGTTTCCAAAGCGCCGGCTGTTTTCTGCTCGATTTGTTCCTGTTCGATTTGTTCCTGTTCGATCTGTTCCTGTTCGATCTGTTCCTGTACAAACAGCGTGAGATCGAATTTGGCTTCCGGGTTATCGACGGGCTGGCTGTTTATTGTGCAGGCATATTCGGGTTGATGGATCTGCTGCTGCGCATTAAAGACAAACATGATGCGAAACAGCGGTGAAAGTGAGCGTTTTTCCGCTGGCAGCACCGCATCCACCACCTGCTCAAACGGAACATGTTTGTTTGCCAGCGCCTGATTCAGTGTCCGGGCACTGGCGGACAAAAATTCGCTGAATGGCAGGCGGATATCCACCTGCTGACGCACCGCCAGTGTGTTGAGTAACAGCCCGATAACGGATTGCAGTTCCGGCCTGTCCCGCAGGGAAACAGGAATACCGATAACGATATCGCCGCTGGCATCACCGTTGCCGCAATAACGCTGTAACAGAAGCTGGAAGGCGGCGAATAACAGGGTAAATAGCGTGGTGTCCTGCTGTTGCGCCAAGCGGCGCAGTGCGGCGGTCTGTTTACGGGAGAGCGAGCGGCGCTGATAAGCGGCGGTTGCCGTTTCTGCCGGTGCCGGACGTTGCTGCGGTAATGTCACCATTGGCGGCAACGAATGATAGATCTGACGCCAGTAATCCAGTTGCGTCTGCCAGCGCTGCTGAACCTGCGGGCTGTGTTCCCATGCCGCCAGTTGCAGAATGTCTGGCGCAGAGACGTTTTCGTCTGGTTCGTGCCCTTCCGGACCACTTTCTTCCGGACCACTTTCTTCCAGAACATAAAACGCCAGCAGTGCCTCATCAAGCTGTGCCAGTGATTGTTCATCCACCAGAATATGGTGCAGGCAGACAATCAGCGCACTGCCGTAACGGACATCTGTCACCAGCAATAGCCGGTACAACGGCTGTTCAATCAACGAAAACGGCATTTTCATCATGCTGGCTGCGCGCTGCTGTAACTGCTGCTGCCACGCCTGTTCGTCTACGGCTTCGATAATGTCATGAGGGCAATCCGCTGGCTTATCGCTGTAATATTGCCGTGGTGTTGTTCCTGCCATCCGCAGGCGCAGATTCAGGGCAGGGTAACGGCGGAACAGCCGCTCAAGGCTTGCCGCTATTCGCGCTTTGTCCTGCTCCGCATCATCATGATTCTCCTGACGAACGCTTTCCTGATAAACAAACGTTTTGATACTGGTGATATGGTAACGGCTGCTGTCAGGGTAGAGTTGCGCCAGAAACCACATCCGCTGCTGGGCAAAACTCAGGGGCGCGTCGTGCAACACCGGCAAATGCCAGTGTTCTTGTTGAACATCTTGCCCGACGCGTTCCGCCAGCCGCGCCGGCGTGCGGCAGAGAAACACATCGCTGACTTTAAAATACAGCCGGAATTGGCTGGCAAGCAGGGCAACCATTTTCGCCGCCAGCAGAGAGTGCCCGCCTGCGGCAAAAAATGAGGTGTGACGCCCGATGGCCTGATGCTCCAGCAAATCCTGCCAGACCTGAATAATCGCCTGTTCGGTGGCGTTTTGCGCCGGTTCGGACGGCTTTTCAGTCATTTGATCTTCAGCGCTATCTCTTTCTGGCCGGGGAAAACGGTTTCTGTCCACTTTGTTATTGGGCAGGCGGGGAAATTCCGTCAGAAAAACGTAGCAGGACGGGCGCATAAACTCCGGCAACGCATCTGCCAGATGTAAGTCAATTTGCGTTTGATCACGATGGGTTTGACCGAGAAGCGCGTCAGGTTGCGTCAGGATATAGGCGACAATGGCACTGGCATTCAGGTAATCTTTTCGCACCATCGCCACCGCATCAGAAACCGCCGGATGCCTGCGCAACGCGCTTTCAATTTCCCCCAGCTCCACCCGATAACCGCGAATTTTTATCTGTTGATCAATGCGTCCCAGATAGTCGATGTTGCCATCCGCCCGGTAACGCGCCAAATCGCCGCTACGGTACAGACGGGCATCCGGCCGGGCGCTGAAAGGGTCAGGGATAAAACTGCGGGCCGTCAGTTCAGGCCGGTGCAGATAGCCGTCCGTGACACCGACGCCACCGATGCAAAGCTCTCCCGCCACGCCAATTGGCAGCGGTGCGCCATATTCGTCCAAAATCCACGCCTGTGCATTTTGGATAGGACGGCCGATGTGAATCTGCTGATCGTCCGGCGTCAGCTCAGCATTGGTCGTGCCTACGGTGGCTTCTGTCGGGCCATAGGAGTTGATAAAGCGGCGATTTTTGCCCCACTTGCGCAGCAGATCCACCCCGCACGCCTCCCCTGCCACCAGCAACACCTGCAAATCAGGCAAATCCGCTTCCGGTAACGCGGCCAGCGCCGAGGCAGGTAACGTGACATGAGTGACACGCCGGTTAATCAGCTGTTCCAGCAGATCCGGGCCGGGCATCATGGCGAGGCGCGGCGCCATCAATAGCGCACTGCCGGTACAAAACGCCATCAGGATTTCCCAGACGGACGTATCAAAACTGAAAGAGGCAAACTGAAGCACCCGGCTGTTTGCGGGCACGGCAAGAAAATCAACTTCCGATTCAGCCAGATTGCAGACGCTCCGGTGCCGGACAGGAACGCCTTTCGGTTTGCCGGTTGAGCCGGAGGTATAGATGATATAGGCGGTATTTTCTCCCCGCACATCCACCTGCGGATTATTCGTGCTGAACGCTGATAACTGCGGCATCAGCGTTTCAAGGGAAAATAACGGTACGTTACTGTTTTTCAGAAATCCCTGATAACGCGCCATAAACTGATCCTGCGTCACCAGCAGATGCAGCCCGGCATCTTCAATCACATAACGGCTGCGCTCCTGCGGATAATCAGGATCAATCGGCACATAAACGCCGCCAGCTTTCAGGATAGCCAGAAAACAGATTGCCAATTCCGGCGAACGTTCGACACTCAAACCCACCGCCATTTCCGGCTTAACCCCTTGCTGGATCAGAAAATGCGCCAGTTGGTTCGCTCGTTGATCCAGCGCTTTATACGTCAGGAAATCCGTCCGGGAATCGATCAGGGAATGCGTCAAAGAATAGGCCAGTGATGGCTGGCTCAACATCTGTTGGCTTTGTTGGCCTTGTTGACCCGGCAGGCCAAGCAGCGCTCGATCAAATTCGACAGCAATCGCATCCGGCACACGTTGCACTTGCTGTTCAATCAGCCGGTGAATGCCGATATTCTCGCTGAACGGACGTTCGGTTCGGTTCCATTGCGCCAGTTGCTGTTGTTGTGCCGGACTGAGTAGAGAAACCTGCCCGACTGTTTGTTGTGGCTGGCTAATCAGCAACGGCAGAAAATGGCAGAAGTTTTCCGCCATGCGGGCGATGGTTTCCGGCAGGAAGCGATCACTGGCGTATTCAAAAATGCCCCGCAGCTCTCCCGCTTCACTCCACATTTCCAGTGCCAGCTCGTATTTCGCGGCCTGCATATCCCACTGACACAACGCAGACAGTTGCACCGCGCCGATGCGTTTCGCGGTAACCGGCCGATTCTGGTAGGTAAACAGGGTCTGAAACAGCGGCGAAATGCCCGGATCACGGTTCTCATTCGTTCCCAACAGCCGCAGCAACTGACTGAACGGCAGATCCTGATGTGCAATGGCATCGATAAAGGTGGATTTCACCTGAGCCAACAACTGTTCGAATGGTTGATGAATATCCACCTGATTGCGCATTACCAGAACGTTAAACAACAGGCCAATCGGCGACGGTGCTTCATTTTGCCTGTCATGGCGGCCGGAAAAATGGCGATTGGAAACCGGCGTTCCCAACAAAATATCGCTCTGGCGGGTATAACGGGCCAAAAAGGCAATATAGGCCGCCTGTAAAATCAGGTAAGGCGTGACACCATGTTGCTGAGCCAGCGCATCGAGCTGCTGATAACAGGCGGCAGACAGGCTAAAGGGCTGGCGTTTTCCCCGATAGCTGCGCTCGGCAGGAGCGGAGAAATCGTAGGGTAACTGGATCAGTGGCAGCGTTCCGGCTAACTGGCGCTGCCAGTACTGACGAGCCGCCGCACCGGTTGTGCCGTTAAGGCGCTGATGCTGGAGCCGGGCATGTTGCCGTTGTCCGTAAGAGGCAGGCTGGATATGCGGCGTTTTTCCCGCTTGCAGCAGGCTGTAATGCTCCAGCAATTCATCCCACAATTGTTTGACAGATTCTTCATCCACGATCAGATGGTGCAACGCCAGCACGAGCTGATAACTGTGCGGTCGCAGCGTCAGCACCATCATGCGCATTAACGGCGGCTGAGTCAGGTCAAACGGCTGTGTCGCAAACTGATTCGTCCGCACTTGCGCCTGATCCTGTGTGTCGGTATCACTCAACGCCTGCCAGAGAATCGCTACAGAAAAAGGCTCTGCCACTTGCGCAATAATCTCCCCTCGCTGCATCAGAAAGCCGGTTCTCAGCACATCATAACGGGCAATCAGTGCATCAAATGCGTGCTGCATGTGCTGTTTATCCAGCGCGCCCTGCCATTGGGCAACATAGGCCATGTTATAGAGCGGGCTGGCGGGCGCGGTCTGTTGGATCAGGTAAATGCCCTGCTGCTCGTCGCTGATCGTGATATGGGCTGACGCTTCGTTTTCCTGTTCATTCAACTGTTCATTCAGCTGTTCATTCACATAAGGCGGCTCATCACTGCGCAGCAATTCGGCACAGCGGGCAAGTGTTGGCTGTTGGAACAGTTGACTGAAAGATAAACTCAGCCCCATTTGTGACCGTACTTGGGCGATCAGGCGAATGGCCTGCAATGAATTGCCACCTAAGGCAAAAAAATTATCGTCACGCCCGATTGGGCCAACATGCAGCAGCGATTGCCAAATCGCCGCAAGTCTGGTTTCCCGCTCCCCTTGCGGCAGCACGGTATTTTTTTGCCGGTCAATATGGCGAGCCGCGGGTATTTGCAGTGCCTTGCGGTCAATTTTGCCGTTGGCGAGCAGCGGAAACAGTGGCAAGAATTGGTAGTCAACAGGCCGCATCGCCGCCGATAAATGTGCTGCTAAATGGTTATCCAGTTCCGCCGCCGTCACCGTCATTTCCGCTGCCGGGCGGATAAACGCCACCAGCCGTATGTTGGCTAGCCGTTCGCTCTGTGCTTTTTCCTGTGACAGCAATGGCGCCGATGACAGCCTGAACACCTGAACTATCGCCTGTTGTACCGCCGGATGCTGTTCCAGCAGGCTCTCGATTTCTGCGGTTTCCAGCCGCTGCCCGTTAATTTTGATCTGGAAATCATTGCGCCCCAACAGGATCAAATTGCCCTGTTCATCAATCCGCCCTAAATCGCCGGTACGGTACACCGGTTGCCCCGCCAGAATGCCTGTTTCCGGTGTAAAAAATCGGGCGTTGTTTTCAACATTAGCGTCAGTAGCGGCTGACAGATAACCGGCGCTCATATAAGACGTGCTGATCCACACTTCCCCTTCATCGCCTGTGGGTACAGGCTGGCCCTGCTCATCCACCACCACAATCGTGGTGTCGTCGATGGGTTTTCCGGCGGGAATCAACACCTGTTGATTCTCTTTTTCGCTGTCTTTTTGGGGAACACGATAGAAGACGCTTGCCAGTGTGGTTTCTGTCGTGCCATACAGGTTGATAAGTTGCGTTCTGGGCAGTTGGTGCTGGTAAAACAGCTGCACCAGCGAGCCTTTCAGCACTTCCCCTGACAATACCGCATAGCGCAGGGATTGCAGGTCATCCGCCGATTGCGGGCACTCCAGTAAGACCTGAAACAACGAAGGAATAAGATGTGTCACGCTGATTTGCTGTTCGCGCATCCAGCCCAGCAGTGCCTGTGGCGCATAGCGGATATCATGGGCCGGCGGAATACACAGGGTTGCGCCATTGAGCAACGGCAGCAGCATGTCACGCAGAAAAGGGTCGAACATCTGGTTGATCAATTGGCTGACGTTATCCGCTGGCGTGATGTTCAGCTCCCGGCTTTCCCAGCGGATAAAATGCAGCAGGCTGTCTGTGCGCCCCAGTATCGCTTTCGGCTGCCCAGTGGAGCCGGAGGTAAAGTAGACGTAGGCCAGCCCGTGATGAGGATAATGGGCATTTTCCGGTGCGCCGGACGGCGTCAATAAACACTGTTCTACTATTTTGTCAACGGCTATTTTATCAACCGTTATTTTATCAACCGCTGGCTCATTAACCGAACATTCATCAACCGAACATTCATCCGCCAACAGCAGAGCGTAATCGCCGGACAGATGTTCCGTTAATGGCAGCCATTGGCGGCCGGTGACAATGGTTTCTCCGCGAAATTGAGCCAGCAAAGCCGCAAGGCGCTGCTCCGGCAATTTTGGCGATAAGGGCACAAACACTTTGCCAGCCTGCATAATGGCCAATGCTGCCGTGATCAACGCAATCCCCTCATCCATCACCGTCATCACAAATCGGCTGTCTGTCTGGCGCGATAATGCCCGGCTGAGTGCCGTCACGCGCTCTGACAGGCTACGATACGTCAACTGTTCGCTGCCCTGCGTGACCGCGATATTTTCCGGGAAACGTGCGACTACTTGCTCAAATACCTGCCCGAATGATTGTTCAAATTTTTGCTCAGTTTCGGTTGAGATCATCATTCACCCTTTTCCTTCCGGTTCTGTTTTTCTGATGTTTCGTTTTTCTGGTGTCACGCTTTTAGTGCGATTCGTTTAACGCTGTTTATTTAACGTTGTTTATTTAACGCAATCGCTTAAAAGAAAGGGATCAGCATCTTTCAGGAACGGAAAACGTTCCCTGACATCCCGGACATGGGCAAGGGAGAGCGTGACGGTTTTCACCGCTTCATGCCCTTGCTCGTGCAGCAGAGTGTCTCCCAGCGGGTCGATCAGCATGGAATCGCCGTGATAGTCGAGCTGGTTGCCATCCTGCCCGACGCGATTGACGCCGATGATATAACTCTGGTTTTCAATCCCCCGCGCCTGTAACAAAGTACGCCAGTGCAGCGCGCGTCTGGCAGGCCAGCTGGCAATGTAGATGGCGGCGTCATATTGGTTGGCGCGTAAGCCGCTATTGCGTGACCAGACCGGGAAACGCAGGTCATAACAGACAAACGTGGCGATTTTCCAGCCGTTAAAACCCACAATCAGCGGCGCATGACCGGCGGTGTATTCGTTATCTTCCTGCGCAAAAGTGAACAAGTGTTTTTTGTCATACTGCGCGACAGAACCGTCTGCATTAACCCACAGCAGACGGTTATAGAAACGCTGGTTTTCACTGATAATCAGGCTGCCGACAACCGCGCAGCCTTTTGCCGCTGCCTGCGCTTTCATCCAGCGGACACTGGGTCCATCCATCGTTTCCGCGATGGTCTGCGGCTGCATACTGAAGCCGGTGGTGAACATTTCCGGCAGCACAATCAGGTCACTGTCCGTCACTTGTGCCAGATGATGCTCAAGGTGAGCGCGATTTTTGGCGGCGTTTTCCCACACCAGATCGGTTTGAATCAGGGTTACGTTAAGATTTTGTTTAGTCATTTTCGTTATTAAATCCATTGGGTATATCTCCCGCGACGCGGGAAGATATAGGCGATATAAGTGCGGCCTGATACTTATAAATCCGCATCAAACAAGCTCTCCAAATAACCACTGCCTGAGTCCATCGTGCGAATTTCGGCTTTTTCCCCCTGCTGCTGCGGTGACGGAATAAAACCGCTGTCAATCAGGTAATTGAAGTAACAGAAAAGCAGTTTTTTATCGGATGGCGGGCATTGGATGCCGCTGCCGCTCAGCAGGTTGGTGGTGATTTCGGTGGCATATTTGGCTTTTTCGTTCATTTCCAGCCCGTTATGCACCAGCGCCAGAATGTCGGTAAAAACCGAGCGGTAAGGCTGACCATTGAGGTACAGGCAGTTTTGTGCCAGTGCTTCCATGTAAATATCGTTATCGATGGCGTCAATGCGGTAGCCGAATTCTCTCAGCAGCGCCACGATTTCGTTAAACGTGATCGGCTCAGGTGTGGTCAGGTGCAGGGTTTTGCCGTTAAATTTTTCGATATGCAAAATGGCATGCAATGATGCCTGCGCGACATAATCCACCGGAGAAATATCAAAATCTTCCTCTGCACTGATGGTCAGCCCGGTTTCCACCAGCGCCCGGATCATTTCATAATAAATGCCTTTGACTTTGGTGTTGCGCAATGGATAACGCCCATGAGTACTGTCACCCCAAATATTGCCCGGCCGCACAATCACCCAGCGCAGGCCGTTTTCCCCCGCCCGGTGAATCGCCTGTTCGGCTTCAAATTTGGTGCGTTCGTAATCCATGTCATTGAATTGTTGCCCCACATCCAAATCCGTTTCATACAGGACAAAATTTTCACGATACAGATGTCCCCCCACCATGCTGAAACTGGAGGTATAAAGCAGCGGGATATCGCCCCGCAGGCAAAATTCGATAATATGCTGGGTTCCCAAGACGTTAACCGGTGCCAGCCTGCCGTAAGACGCCACCAGATTGGTCCAAGCGGCGCAGTGGATCACGCAGCCACTATTACCGATCAATTCACCGGTCAATTCACCGGTCAATTCACCGGTCAATTCG
>JAIRVT010000007.1 GCA_031253755.1 Enterobacteriaceae bacterium | reverse complement strand
GGCGTTCGTTTAACACCTCAACGCCTTGAAATTTTGCGTTTAATTTCAGCACAACCGGGCGCTATCAGTGCCTATGATTTGTTGGATCTGCTTCGGGAAGTTGAGCCACAAGCAAAACCTCCCACGGTTTATCGTGGTTTGGAGTTTTTACTGGAACAGGGCTTTGTCCATAAAATAGAATCGACAAACAGTTATGTGATTTGCCATCACTTTGAAGAACCCAGCCATACATCAGCCATGTTTCTTTGTGATAATTGTGGATCTGTCACCGAACGGGATGCAAAAAATATTGAATCAGCAATACAGAATTTAGCCGAAGATGCAGGGTTTCATTTGCGGCACAGTGTCGTAGAAGTCCACGGTTTATGTTTTTCCTGCCATGACTCCGACTCATGCACGAAATAACCAATTCAGGCATGAAATAAATAGCAGAAACAGTTCTAGGCGGTCATTGCTGATGAATCCAATAATCCCAAGTTCCCGCATAAGTCATAGCTTAGCGGGTACGATGAAAAATGACCGCCCAAAATGATAGAGCGTGATTATCCGGTTTTATAATCAGAACCAGTTTCCGTTACGAATAACGCCAACCGCCAACCCTTCAATGGTAAAATTCTGCTCGCGCAGATCCACAACGATAGGTTCAAATTCAGGATTTTCAGCGATCAATTCAACCCTGTTTCCTGTTTGTTTAAGGCGTTTGACGGTGACTTCATCTTCAATCCGGGCGACGATAACCTGCCCATTATGAACATCTTGTGTTTTATGTACAGCAAGCAAATCACCATCCATAATACCGATGTCTTTCATTGACATACCGCGCACACGCAATAAGAAATCAGCACTTGGTTTAAATAATTGTGGATCCACTTTGTAATGACTTTCGATGTGCTCCTGCGCCAATAATGGTTCACCCGCAGCAACACGCCCGATGAGTGGTAATCCCGCACCTTCATTATTTGCTTCTTCAAGCAGCAAACGGATACCTCTGGAAGCACCAGCGACGATTTCTATCACCCCTTTACGCGCTAAAGCCTTTAAGTGCTCTTCCGCCGCGTTAGGTGAACGAAAACCAAGACGTGCCGCAATTTCAGCACGTGTCGGTGGCATACCCGTTTGCGAAATATGGTCACGCACCAAGTTATAAACCTGTTGCTGCCTGGCAGTTAATGCTTTCATTTCGCCCCCTGTTTGTTTATACAGCCCGGCTGTGAGTATATACAGCTAAAATTGAATTTGGAACCTGTCAAAGCGTAAAAGCTGCTAAATAACGAGTTTTGACGAAAAATTAGTCATATTATTGTGTGAAATATGACCAAAAAATAATTCCCCAAATGAATAATGCCAGAATAACGGTGATAAATACCGCAGCTGACCCCATATCTTTTGCTCGTCCCGATAATTCGTGATATTCGCTACCGATACGATCAACGACGGCTTCAATAGCACTGTTGAGCAATTCTACGATAACCACCAATATGATAGAACTAATCAGGAAAAGCCTTTCAATCAGGTTAAAATCAAAGAGAAATGCCACAATAACGGCCAAAATAGCCAAAACTCCCTCTTGCCGAAAGGCAGCTTCATTTTTCCATGCCGCTTTGATACCTTTTATTGAATATCCAGCCGCTTTAATAATACGGTTAATACCTGTCGATGAGTTCGCCATAAAAATTATCTTTAATAATCATTGAAATTTTAAGATCATGTATCTTTTGGATCGTTATTATTATCTTATTTCCACAGATCTCAAAATCTGTTTCTGATATGCTTGCGACGCATTGCTAACAAGAGGCTTAAAGTAGTTATGTCAGGTTGGCGTAAAATATATTACAACTTATTGAATTTACCTATAAAACTTTTAGTAAAAAGTAAACTCATTCCCACGGTTCCCATCACAGAGCTGAGTCTTGATACGACTCGGCCGATTTTGTATGTGCTGCCATATCATTCAAAAAGCGATTTATTGACCTTGCGTCAACAATGTCTGGCTCAAGGGCTGCCGGATCCGCTGAACCCGCTGGATATTGATGACACACAGCTCCCAAGCTATGTCTTTATTGATGATGGCCCACGCGTGTTTAGTTACTATGCTCCTAAACATGTTCCTAAGCATGAATCGGTAAAGATTTTTCACTCTTATTTGGATCTGCATCGCAATAATCCAGATCTGGATATTCAAATGGTGCCCGTTTCTGTGATGTTTGGTCGCTCTCCCGGGCGCGAAGAGCAAGAGGCAAACACGGCACCACAGCTACGCCGTCTCAATGGGATCCAGAAACTTTTTGCCGTTCTCTGGCTTGGACGCGATAGTTTTGTGCGCTTTTCGACGCCTGTTTCATTGCGCAATATTGCCGATAACCACGGTACGGATACGATTATTGCCAATAAACTGGCGCGTGTTGCACGGATACACTATTCTCGCCAGCGTTTGGCCGCAGTCGGGCCGCGTTTACCTGCCCGGCAGGATCTGTTTAAAAAGTTACTGACCTCCAAAGCGATTGAAAAAGCGATTGCCGATGAAGCCAGAAGCAAAAAAATCTCATCTGAGAAAGCAAAACAGAATGCCATCAATATGCTGGAAGAAATTGCAGCAGATTTTTCCTATGAAACGGTACGTATCACGGATCGTGTGTTGAGCTGGACGTGGAACCGTCTTTATCAGGGGATTCATGTCCATAACGCCGAACGGATCCGCAAGCTGGCTCAGGATGGTCATGAACTGGTTTATGTTCCCTGTCATCGCAGCCATATGGATTATCTGTTGCTTTCGTATGTCCTTTATCATCAGGGGCTGGTTCCACCGCATATCGCCGCAGGGATTAACCTGAATTTCTGGCCCGCCGGGCCGATATTCCGCCGCCTTGGTGCGTTCTTTATCCGCCGTACTTTTAAAGGTAATAAACTTTATTCGACGATTTTCCGCGAATATCTGGGAGAACTGTTTTCTCGCGGCTATTCTGTTGAATATTTTGTCGAAGGCGGGCGTTCCCGGACAGGCCGTTTGCTCGATCCTAAAACCGGTACGCTTTCCATGACATTGCAGGCCATGTTACGCGGAGAATCCCGGCCTATCACGATTGTGCCAATTTATATTGGTTATGAGCATGTGATGGAGGTGGCAACTTATGCGAAAGAGTTGCGAGGGGCAGCCAAAGAGAAAGAAGGGTTTTTCCAGATGGTGCGCGGGTTACGTAAACTGCGTAATTTGGGGCAGGGTTACGTGAACTTTGGTGAGCCAATCCCACTGGTACAATACCTCAACCAACATGTGCCTGAATGGCGCGAATCTATCGATCCGATAGAAGCACAGCGCCCGTCATGGCTGCTGCCAACAGTCAGTAAGCTGGCAGACAATATTATGGTCAATATCAATAATGCTGCGGCGGCCAACGCGATTAATTTATGCAGTACCGCCTTATTGTCATCACGTCAGCGAGCACTTACTCGTGAACAGTTAATTGAGCAACTGGATTGCTATATGCAGCTCTTGCGCAATACGGCTTATACCAGTGATGTCACTGTGCCGGATAAAACCGCAGAAGCGTTGCTGGATCATGCCTTGCAGATGAGTAAGTTTGAAGTTGAGCAAGACAGCCTCGGCGATATTATTATCCTGCCTCGCGAAAACGCGGTACTGATGACTTACTATCGCAATAATATCCAGCACCTGTTGATCCTGCCATCGTTGGTTGCCAGTATTGTGATGCATCATCGCCGTATCAATCGCAGTGAGCTGCACAGGCAAATCGCGCTGATTTACCCGTTGCTCAAGCAAGAACTGTTTATGCGTTACAGCAAGGAAGAGTTACCGGATGTGATTAATACCTTAATTGATGAGCTGGCACGTCAACACCTGATTTGCAATAAGGATCAGGAAGTGTTGGTTCTCAATCCGGCGCATATTCGCTCGTTGCAATTACTGGCGGCAGGTATCCGCGAAACATTGCAACGTTATGCCATCACGCTTTCTCTCTTGAATGCCACCCCAGACATCAGCCGTGGCACGCTGGAAAAAGAAAGCCGGATGTTGGCACAACGTTTATCCGTACTGCATGGCATCAATGCGCCTGAATTCTTTGATAAGGCGGTTTTTTCCTGCTCAGTCAATACACTGCGCGAGGAAGGGTATATCCGCGATAGCAGTAATCAGGCGACGACCAGTGCGCTGGCACTTTATCAGGTATTGAGTGAGTTGATGTCTCCTGAAATCCGCCTGACGATTGAAAGTGTCAGTATGCCGCCGGAGCAAAGTGATGCTGATCTGGCAGAGGCTGAATCTCAGGGATAAGCGCTATATTAAAAACGATAAGCACTATATTAAAAGCGATAAGCGCTATATTAAAAAAGTGTTTGACGGGAAAAATTAATTAACGGGCGGTAATACCGCCCGTTCTGCTAAACGTAACTGAAAAGAACACCGAGGAATAAAATAATCCCAACGTAGTTATTGTTCATGAATGCCTGAAAACAAGGCTCTCGACGACGATCAGAGATGAGTTTTTGTTGATAAATAAACAGCGCACCGGCCAGTAATACCGTCCAGTAATACATTCCACCTAGATTCACTAGGTTGCCAACTGAGACAAGAATAGCCAGCATGATGGATTGTAAAATACCAATGATTAACTTATCAAAATGACCGAATAATATGGCCGTCGATTTCACGCCGATTTTCAGGTCATCCTCGCGATCCACCATCGCGTACTGGGTATCATAGATCACAGACCATATGACATTCGCCAGAAAGAGTAACCAACATTGTAATGGTAAGGACTCACTTACTGCCGAAAACGCCATCGGAATTGACCAACCATAAGCTGCGCCCAATACCACTTGTGGCAAGTTACTGACGCGTTTTACGAAAGGGTAAATCCATGCTAATCCCAACCCGACAAAAGACAGTGCGATTGTCATTTTATTCAGGGTCAGAACAAGCCCGAAAGAGATGAGAACCAACGTGGCAAATAAGATTTTGCTCTCTTTTTCGCTGATATCACCACTTGGCAATGGGCGGGATTTTGTCCGCTCTACATGTCCGTCAAATTTCCTGTCAGCGAAATCATTAATGCAGCAGCCTGCTGCCCGCATGAAAAACACACCCAGCGTAAAAATCAGCAAGATATGTAAATCAGGTATCCCTTTTGCGGCTATCCATAATGCCCAATAGGTAGGCCATAACAGCAACAGTGTGCCAATGGGTCTATCGATACGCATTAAACGGCAATAGGCGCGCCATTTAGCTTGCGTCATGCTAACCTCCAATATCCTTCTTTTTTATTTATATACGGGTGATTCCGGCAAAAACACTTCAGTCAGTAGTAATGGTTTCTCAGACAACCGCAATAAAGAACGACGCGCCCAACGCTGCCCTTGTTGGCCTATTTGAATATAATCCCGCGTCAGATTATTGCCACTAAAAAGGTAACGCCCAAGCGGAACCGTTCCCACATCCACCAGCTTTTCATCTGGCCCGGTTAATGTTTCCGCAGGGATCACGGTACGCCCTAATAGCCACGGAATGTTATCGCCATACAGCACAATTTCCCGCAACCAGTACTTTTTACTTATAGGTAAGTGTTCACTTTCATCGCCAAGATCGGCTGCGGTAATGAAACATTCCCGAAAGGGTGAGACGCTGACCTGCTGGCAATATTGCTCAAAACGGCGTGTCATTGAACCGACTTCCAGCAGCCAATCTGAAATTGTTTCAGGAATCGCGAGCTCATCGGGAGACAGCCAATGGATAGGTGAAGAAGTTAATAATGTGTTAGAACCTAATATCGTGTTATCTGCCATGTCATTTTCCAATTGCCGGGAATTTCAGTTTCCCCGACAGTACAACGAAAATAGGATGTGAGAATATCACGTTGCAGACCAATAAAATAAAAAATTGCTAACAAATTAGGAGGATTATAAAAACATCCTCCCAATAAGAAACATTATCGGGAGGATGCGTGCCTAAGTTAAATAGGCAGCCCGATCAGGTTAACGCCACTCTTTGAAACGGTTAATCAGGCCATTAGTAGAACTGTCATGACCGGTGACACTTTCTAACCCGTCCAATTCAGGCAGAATACGGTTCGCCAGTTGTTTGCCCAATTCAACGCCCCATTGATCGAATGAGAATATATTCAGAATTGCGCCCTGAACAAAGATCTTATGTTCATACATGGCAATCAATGCTCCCAAACTGAATGGACTAATTTCACGCAATAAGATGGAGTTGGTCGGACGGTTGCCTTCGAAGACTTTAAATGGCACTACATTTGCCACATCCTGTGCATTTTTTCCTGCCGCTGCAAATTCGGCTTCCACCTGAGCTTTGGTTTTGCCAAAAGCCAGCGCTTCAGTTTGCGCAAAGAAGTTGGATAACAGCTTACTGTGATGATCACTGACCGGGTTATGGCTGATTGCCGGCGCGATAAAATCACAGGGGATCAGTTTCGTTCCCTGATGGATAAGCTGGTAAAAAGCGTGTTGGCCATTCGTGCCCGGCTCACCCCAGATAATGGGTCCGGTCTGATAATTCACCGGATGACCATTGCGGTCAACATATTTGCCGTTTGATTCCATATTGCCCTGCTGGAAATAGGCGGCAAAACGGTGCATATACTGATCATAAGGCAGAATCGCTTCAGTTTCTGCGCCAAAGAAATTGTTGTACCAGATGCCAATCAGCGCTAATAAAACCGGAATGTTCTGCTCAGGCGCGGTTTGCTCAAAGTGTTTATCCATCGCATGAGCGCCGCTTAATAATTGCTCGAAATTATCATAACCGATGGAAAGCACGATGGATAAACCAATAGCGGACCAGAGGGAATAACGGCCGCCGACCCAATCCCAGAACTCGAACATATTTTGTGGATCAATACCAAACTTGCTGACTTCCTGCTCGTTGGTTGAAAGCGCCGCAAAATGTTTGGCAACATGCGCTTCATCGACCGCACTTTGCAGGAACCAATCACGGGCAGAATGTGCGTTGGTCATGGTTTCTTGCGTGGTAAATGTCTTGGAGGCGATCAGGAAGAGGGTGGTTTCCGGGTTCAGGGATTTCAGCGTTTCTGCAATATGAGTTCCATCCACATTCGAAACAAAGTGCATATTCAGGTGATTTTTATAGGCTTTCAGCGCTTCAGTTACCATATATGGGCCAAGATCTGAACCACCAATGCCAATATTGACCACATCCGTAATCGCCTTACCGGTATAACCTTTCCATTCTCCGCTAATGATACGTTCACTGAACGATTTCATTTTCGCCAGCACCGCATTCACCAGTGGCATCACATCTTCGCCATCAACATGAATGGGAGAGTTACTGCGGTTGCGCAAAGCAACATGCAGCACAGAGCGATCTTCAGTACGGTTAATTTTTTCTCCGGCAAACATACTGCGGATAGCGCTGGATAAATCGGTTTCTTTCGCTAATGCCTGTAATTTTTCCAACGTTTCGGTGGTAATCCGGTTTTTGGAAAAATCCACCAGAATTTGATCGTCAAAGGTCGCAGAGAATTCCGCAAAGCGTTCCTTCTTTTGTTCAAACTGATCGTGCTTAAACTGATCGTGTTCAAACAGGTCGCGCAAGTGAACACTCTTCATCTGTTCAAAATGCTGCTGCAATGCTTTCCAGGCTTCGGTCTGGCTAGGGTTAACACTTTTCATGAATCAATACTCTCTATCAACTGTCAATAAATACATTAGAAATGCTCAGGATTGTGACAATTTAATACTGTGACAATTTTTTTGCTTCACTGATATTGGTCAAAATCAGCCATGATTTCCAGCCTTAATTGTTCAATCCAATAGTAAAAAAGCATACATAGGCAAAAATGATAATTTCAGACCTATCATGAATTATATTGATGCTTAATTATCGAACATTGACTCAGGAAAGCGAACCTTATATTTCTATGTTTTCTCTTGACTAATACATAAGGTTATCACCTATGAGCTCAGTATTTTCTCCCTTTTCGCATTATGCCGTTGCAAAATTCGGCGGCACCAGCGTGGCAGATTTTGATGCCATGAATAACTGTGCTGATATCGTTTTAGCCAATACCGATGTGCGTATCGTGGTGTTATCCGCGTCTGCGGGGGTCACCAATTTGTTGGTTGCATTGGCAAGCGGTTGCGATAGCGGTAAACGGGAGAAGTACTTAAAGCAAATCAGGCATATTCAATATGCGATTATCGAAAGATTAGATGAAATTCCTGTCATCAAAGAAGAGATTGATCGCTTACTGGATAATATTGATACCTTATCAGAAGCGGCATCACTGGCGACTTCCTCTGCGCTGACGGATGAATTGGTCAGCCATGGTGAAGTGATGTCCACGTTACTGTTTGCTGAATTATTGCGCCAGCGCAATACGGATGTTGAGTGGTTTGATATCCGCAGGATCATGCGTACCAACGATCAATTCGGGCAAGCGGAGCCTGATATCGCCCGGCTGCATAAATTAGCGGCAGAGCATCTGCAACCACGCCTGAATAACACGATTGTCATTACGCAGGGTTTTATCGGCAGAGAGGAAAAAGGCCGCACAACAACGTTAGGGCGCGGCGGCAGTGATTATACGGCGGCCCTGCTTGGCGAAGCGCTGGGGTTACGGCGTGTGGATATCTGGACGGATGTGCCGGGCATTTACACGACTGATCCACGGGTTGTGTCGGCCGCCAAACGCATCGATAAAATTACCTTCGATGAAGCCGCTGAGATGGCAACATTCGGTGCCAAAATTCTCCATCCGGCAACATTACTGCCGGCTGTCCGCAGCGAAATTCCGGTTTTTGTCGGCTCAAGTAAAGCACCACAGGCTGGCGGCACATTAGTGTGCGATAAAACGGAAGACCTGCCTCTGTTCCGGACACTGGCTTTGCGTCGCAAACAAACCTTATTAACGCTGCATAGCCTGAAAATGTTACATGCCAGAGGCTTTCTGGCCGAAATCTTTACGCTGCTCTCACGGCATCATATTTCCGTTGATTTGATTACCACTTCAGAAGTGAGCGTGGCTTTAACGCTGGATACCACCGGCTCCACCAGCACCGACGGCAGTTTACTGACTGACGCTTTGTTAACCGAACTTTCAACATTGTGCCGTGTGGAAGTTGAAGAAGATTTGGCGCTGGTGGCGATTATCGGCAATGAACTGTCACAGGCCAAAGGATTGGGAAAAGAAATTTTTGGCGCGCTGGAATCCTTTAATATTCGCATGATCAGCTATGGTGCGAGCAGCCATAATATTTGCCTGCTCGTACCCGGCCCAGATGCCGAACATGTCATTCAGACACTGCATAACGGTTTATTCGAAGACGTTATGTGAAGACGTTATTTGAAAACCTGAGTGTGGATTCCTGAAGCTATTTCTGCAAATAATCCGGATCGTCGGGCAGGCGGGTAATTCGTGCCTGACGAGCCTGATCTTCATCAAAACGTTTAATCGTGGTGTGGACGAAACCCAAATGAGCCATCATTGCCTGCCGCGCACCTTCAGCATCTCCGGCGAAAATAGCGTCCAGCACCGACTGATGCTGTTCCGTCAGCTTTGCAAACACCGGTGGGACAAGATACATCCTCTGGCGGCTCTGCTTTACCGAGAAGTGCAATACATCGAAAAACCCGCGCATAGTCTGAAGCAGGACGAGGTTGTGCGAGGCTTCAGCAATGGCGAGGTGAAAACGCACATCCGCCTGAGAAGCGAGATCCGGGTCTTGGCTCTGGATAGCCTCGAAACAGAGGCGGATTTTCTCTTTATCGGCATCACTGGCACGCAGTGCTGCATACCACGCCGTACTGGCTTCGATGGCATGGCGTGCTTCAAGAATATCAAAGCCGTAATCCGGGTCATCGGTCACCAACGTTTTTAGCGGTTGGACAATGTTTCTCTCGGACCAATTTTGTTCGGACCCATCCTCATGCTGCCAGCACACAAAAGTACCGCCACCACGGCGGCTGAGCAGCAATCCTTCATTCACCAGCTTTGCCAGCGCCTCACGCAAAGAGTTTCGCGACACGCCGAGCTGTGCAGCCAGCTGGCGTTCTGCGGGCAATCGCATGCCCGCCTCCAGTCGTTGTTCTTCAATCAGCGCCCGCACGCGATCCGCAACCTCGTCTGCCAGACGTCTGGGCATCATTATCATGGGATCATCCAAGTCAAGATATAGGCCTGAAGCGTGTTGATCACACCCACCATGCAGGTGAAAATCAGGCTGTGTTTTACCGTAAAGCGGAACAGATCGGATTCTTTACCCACCAGACCAACCGCCGCACAGGCGATAGCAATGGACTGCGGGGAAATCATCTTACCGGTGACGCCACCGGTTGTATTGGCAGCCACCATCAGCACGTCGGAAACACCAATCTGATGCGCGGCGGTGGCCTGCAACGCGGCAAACAGCGCGTTTGACGAGGTATCCGAGCCAGTCAGGAACACGCCCAGCCAGCCGAGGTAGGGTGAGAAGAAAGTGAACGCACTTCCGGTATGTGCCAGCGCCAGTGCCAGCGTGGAGGAAAGCCCGGAGTAATTCGAAATAAAGGCAAATGCCAGCACCATGCCGATAGAGTAGATTGGCAGCGCCAACTCCTTCAGCGTCTGAGCAAAAGTCACGACAGCCTCTTTCGGCTTCATGCGCAGCCACACAATGGAGAGGAGCGCCGCAAACAGGATCGCCGTTCCGGTTGCGGACAATAAATCAAACTTATACACCGCAGCGTATGGCGTCGCCTCGTGTACCACTGGCGGCATACGCGCGACCAGCTTGTCAAGGAACGGTACAGAGATATTAATCACCCAGTCAGACATTGCGCCGCCCGGCGCAAACAGCGCTTTGAAGGGAGGAATACTCCACAGTGTGACGGTAGCCGTCAGGAACAGGAACGGCGACCACGCGCGAATCAGCTGGCCGATTGTGTGGTGAGTGCGAGCCAGAGCCTGATCGGGCTGAGAGGTATCCATACCGTCAAAGCGGAAAATACGCACTGGCTGCCAGCGTTTCAGGAACAGTGTCAGACACACCAGCGATACCAGTGAAGAGATGATATCCGGCAATTCCGGGCCAAGGAAGTTAGAGCTGAGATACTGAGCGATAGCAAAAGAGCCGCCTGCCACGATCACCGCAGGCCAAGTCTCTTTGATGCCGCGCCAGCCATCCATAATCGCCATGATCCAGAACAACACGATGATAGTCATAAACGGCAGCTGTCGTCCCACCATTTGACCTATCTCGAAACTATCCAGCCCGGTCACCTGACCTGCCACCAAAATGGGAATACCCATCGCACCAAACGCCACCGGCGCGGTATTCACGATGAGACACAGGCCTGCGGCGTACAGCGGTTTAAAGCCCAGCCCAACCAGCAGGGCCGCGGTAATTGCTACGGGAGCGCCAAATCCGGCAGCGCCTTCGAGAAACGCACCAAAAGAAAAACCGACGATCAACATTTGTAAACGCTGGTCTGGTGTAATGGAAAGTATTGATGACCGGATAATATCGAATTGCCCGGTTTTGACCGAGATTTTGTAGACGAACACCGCAGCGATAATGATCCACGCAATCGGCCACAGGCCATAGAAGAAGCCGTAAACTACCGAGGCCAGAGCGCGATCCACTGGCATTTTGTAGAACAACAACGCGATCAGCAGCGCGATGGCGACAGTCCAGCTGGCGGCAACGTAGCCTTTTAGTTTGAGCTTAATCAACGCAAAGAAAAAAAAGATAATCGGTAATGCCGCAATCAGGCTCGACAGCCAGATATTCCCGGCTGGGTCATAGTTTTGTTGCCAAATGTTCATGCAGGTCTCCAGTGGGCCAGTACAAAACCGCCGTGAGCCTTTGCTCATTGTCAGTGAGGCGATATTTGTAAAAGTGGCCCTGCCAATGGTCTGTTGTAGGACTAATGGCAACGAATGGTTAATCAGATGTTATTTTTAGGCAATAGCTTGTGATGAAAAATAATAGATCTGTGAACCACTAAACGCTTTTTGTAAAATTGGATGGACCAATATTACCATGATATGCGATGTCGGATGATTCATAGCTACCCACCAAACCGGACTCACGGTGAGTGATGAAAGCTAAGGTAGTGGCAAATGATTGGCCTCGACAATTAGCGCCGACCAATATTAATATGCTGATTCACTTAAAACAGCAGAAAATCAATGTCATTGAAATTATGCAAAAATTAGCCTTACTGACTTATATGCTGGCGCTACTCGGTTTTTCACTTCCCGCCAAGGCGTTGTCTGAAAACCAAACCGAAGATCTTGCAGATCTCGCCGCAGTCTATACCTACCTAAAATATGATTGTGGTTATAGCCAAATCGCTGATCGTGATATCAGACGCACGATTGCCTATTTCGCTCAACACAATAAATGGGATCTCAGCAACTACGATAGCCAATTGATGGGGAAACTAAACCAATTAGGCTACCAAGAATTGCAAGAAATCGAACTGCCGCATGAAGTTAAGTGCCGCTCCCTCGCCCAACACGCACTCAGCATGCTTCCCTATGTAAAATAACCGTCGATTAATGCCACGGATCACAGTGCAATTCACTCTGTGGTTGTTTATTATGTGTGCTTCAAATTTTGATGTACCCGTTGATACACAACAATGGAGGATTATCGCGGCATGCCACAAAAAAATATTTGGTCCGAAACGTTACATGCCAGTTTTGGTCAGTATTTCACGGTTGATAAGGTGCTTTATCACAACAAAA
>JAIRVT010000050.1 GCA_031253755.1 Enterobacteriaceae bacterium | reverse complement strand
GGCCGCTGGCTGCCGGACGGCAATATCGAGTATCTCGGCCGCAATGATTTTCAGGTCAAGATCCGCGGATTCCGCATTGAATTGGGAGAAATTGAAACGCAACTGGCCGCCTGTGACGGCGTCAGAGAGGCTGTTGTGATCGCCCGTGAAGACGCGATTCATGAAGACGCGATTCATGAAAACGCTATCTGTGAAAACAAATCGTACGAAAAACGTCTGGTGGCCTACCTTGTGCCACAGCCTGATATGACGTTGACGGCTGCCAGCCTGCGTGAGCAACTGCAAACCCGATTAGCGGATTATATGCTGCCCAGCGCCTTTGTGACGCTGGATGCGTTCCCGCTGACACCGAACGGCAAACTCGACCGCAAAGCGCTGCCGGCACCGGATCAAACGGCTGTTGTATCAAGTGGTTATGAGCCGCCGCAGGGTGAAACCGAGGAGATGCTGGCGCAAATCTGGCAGGAACTGCTGAGGCTGGAGCAGGTCGGACGCCATGACAATTTCTTTGAGCTGGGCGGGCATTCGCTGATTGCTGTACGATTGCTGAGCCAGATAAACAAGCAAGGTATGGTAATCTCGTTAGCCACGTTATTCGCTCATCCGACATTATGTGATCTGGCGTCAACAATCAGCCACCATTCCACCAAACCCAGCTCACCTTTGGCGGCAAATCCGGTGCCTTTAAGGCCTGCCGGTAATTTACCGCCATTATTCCTGATACACGAAGTTATGGGTGATTTGCTGGTTTATTCACGGCTGCTCACTTTGCTACCGACAGATCTGCCGATTTATGGGCTACAGGCGCTGGGACTGCATACCGTCGAGAATCCACCAGCCTCTATTGAAGAGCTTGCTGCTTACCATATTGAGGCCATTCGCCGGGTTCAGCCCCACGGGCCCTATCATCTGGCAGGCTGGTCTATCGGCGGAACCATCGCTTACGAGATTGCTCTGCAATTGGCTGATGACGGCGAAGAAGTCGGCTACGTCGGTATGATCGATTCTTATAATTTGCCTGAGTGTGAAACAGGCAACCAGAGACCTGTCGATGAACAGCTGGAAAATATCAGCAGGCTTATCCAATATCTGGAGGAGAATAATCCTGATTTAGCGGATACCGATGAACTTTATCAATTACGCAATTATGACGTATTCCGATGGTTACCGGCAGATCTTAAAAAGGAGGATATGCTCTTATATATCCGGACGCTGGAATTGATCATCCAGCTTAACCAAAGATACGCCCCATCAGCTTCGTCTTTGCCCGTTCATCTTTATACCGCCGATGATTTGACTGCCGGGTTCGATAACTGGCATGGCTGGCGTGATATTGTCGGAGAGCATTCTGTGCTCCAGCCTATTGGCGGAGATCACTACACGATCCTGCAATTCCCCTGCATCAACCAATTGGCTGATGCAATCACCGGGCACTTGTTATCCGATGCCTATTCCCCGGATGTCATCATCCAACAAGGCGTTGATTCTGTTCCGCCACTGTTCTGTATTCCCGGCGCCGGTGCCAGCGCTTCCGCGTTCATTGAGCTGGCGTTGGCTCTTCCCCCGCAGTTGCCTGTGCATGCCCTTCAATCCCGTGGACTGACAAACACACACCTGCCACCGCATATCAGTGTCGAAGGCACAGCCCGCGACTATATTAAGGCACTCCGTCAGGTGCAGCCTTATGGCCCTTATCACCTGTTGGGGCACTCTTTCGGTGGCTGGCTGGCTTTTGAAATTGCCTTGCAATTACAGGCGCAGGGAGAAATAGTCGCGGCTCTTACTCTGGTGGACAGTGACGCACCTGATCTACAGCGTGATAATTCGCAAAATGGCTTCCCGAAAGTTGTCGGCCGGATTGAAACGCTCATGGAATTGATCGGTATTTATGACTTAATGCTGCCTCAGCCATTAACACTGACAAGACAGGATTTCGCGCCTTTGACAGCAGATGAGCAGCTCCGTCTTTTGCTTCAGGCTTTAATCAATGCCGGCGTGTTCCCGGCAAATACGGAGGTATCGCTGTTACAGGGCATCGTTCAGGTGATGCAGGCCAACCTGAATACGAACTATGCACCACATATCCACTTTGACGGCCCCGTTTATCTGGTGAGCGCCAAAGAGGATGATCGTGATGACATAGCCACTCACGAAAATGGCTGGCGTAATCATGTGACTCAGCTCAATACCGTATCCATATCCGGTAATCACATGACAATGCTATCCAACCCACACGTCAGGCAACTTGCCACTTTACTGTGTACGGAGATTCTGGAGCCAAAATGAAGACGTCAACGAGTAAACAACCGACCCATCATATTTTGTTTTCACTGTTGCACCGCTCGCGGTGGGTTCTTGCCATTGCCATTTTCGCCACCTTTGTTAATGGCATTTCCAGTGTTGCCTTAATCACACTGATCAACCGGGCTGTCACCACCTCCGGCGAGAGCTATCAACGGCTCGCCGGGTATTTTTGTATCATGGTTGTGCTGGCTATTGCCTGTCGCATACTCAGTGGCGTGGTTTTCGCCAGACTCAGTCAAAATACGATGGCAAGGATGCGCGAGCTTATTTCAGAACGTGTTGCCCTCGCTTCTCTCCGGCAAATTGAAATATTGGGCGCTTCTCGTGCCCAATCGATCATTACCGATGATACAACTAATGTGTCACTGCTGTTCTTCACCCTGCCCAATATCGTGATGCAGAGTTCCGTTGTGTTAGGGTGTCTGGGTTATCTGGCTTGGCTGTCGTTGCCGGTATTCTTTCTGGCTCTGGCGGTGATTGTCATTGGTTCACTGGGTTATGGTTTCGGCGGAACCAGTGCAATCTATTCGTTTAACGCAGCCGGCAAATCACAAGATCGCTTATTCAATCATTTCAATGCGCTATTTACCGGAGCGAAGGAGTTGAAATTGCACTTCTCACGCGCTCAGGCTTTTTTCACCCATTCACTGAATCACGAAATTGATGCGGTGCGCCAACATCGCAGCCGGGCTTTCAGTGTTTATTCTTTTGGTGCCGGTTGGATATTTTTGCTGTTTTATATCTTTCTTGGCGTGATTATCTTCGCACCGGCAGTGATACCGGGACTTCAAGCAGCAACACTTGCGGGTTACGTGATTATATTCCTGTTCATATTGATGCCGTTGGATGGTTTGCTGAACAGTATTCCATCACTGAATATCGCCCGCGTTTCACTAAATCGCATCAGTAACGTACTGTCCGAACTGACTGAACAGGATCATGTTGGAGAACTCGTTTCTGCCAACGAATTTGGTGAAGCGAATGTGCTGAGTCTGTCCGGTCTTACTCACAGTTATTATCGTGAAAAAGAAGACAGCCTGTTTCAGCTTGGTCCAATCGATATGGCGCTAAAACGTGGGGAAATTACGTTTCTGATCGGTGGCAACGGCAGTGGCAAAACAACGCTGGCTAAATTGCTGAGTGGTCTTTATACACCAGAAAGCGGCACCATTACTGTTGATGGCCATCCGGTTACCGACAGCAACCGGGCCAGCTATCGTCAGCTATTTTCCGCCATTTTTTCTGATTTCCATCTTTTTGAGACACTTGCCGGCTTGAGTGATCCCGGTTCAACACTGGATGCCCGTGCGAATGCCCTGCTCACCAAGCTGCATTTGGAACAAAAGGTCACCATTCAGGATGGGAGCTTTTCAACCCGTGACCTGTCACAAGGGCAACGGAAACGCCTCGCTCTGGTGGTTGCCTATTTGGAAGATCGGCCATTTTATTTGTTTGATGAGTGGGCCGCAGATCAAGACCCGTTATTTAAGACGGTGTTCTATCAGGAATTATTGCCCGAATTAGCAGCACGAGGTAAAGCGGTACTGGCGATTACCCATGATGACCGTTTTTTCCACTTGGCTGATCATTGTATCAAGCTGGAGAATGGTCAACTTCTCGACAGTTAGATTCTTTGATTGTTCGTCATATATACACAATAACGCCGGTAAAAACCGGCGTTATTGATATGACAGACTGATATGACAAGCAATTTGCAGCCATTATCTTTTAAAAATCACTTTCCAGTTTGTTCATTCGCTTTGTTTACTTCTTCATTGCGCAGTTCTTTTCGCAGAATCTTACCGACATTGGATTTCGGTAATTCATCCCGGAACTCAACAATTTTCGGGACCTTATAAGCCGTCAGATAACGGCGGCAATGAGCCTTAAGCTCATCTTCCGTTAAACTGGCATCCTTACGCACAACAAATATTTTGACAATTTCACCGGAGTTTTTACTTGGAACGCCAATGGCGGCTGATTCTAATACTTTGGGGTGAGAAGACACCACGTCTTCCAGTTCATTCGGATAGACATTGAAACCGGAAACCAGGATCATATCTTTTTTCCGGTCAACAATATGGAAGAAGCCATTTTCGTCTATGTTGGCAATGTCTCCGGTCGCCAGCCAGCCGTCTTTTAACACGTCAGCTGTTGCTTCAGGATGATTCCAGTAACCTTTCATTACCTGAGGCCCACGTACCCACATTTCGCCCGATTCACCCTGAGGAACATCATTGCCGTTATCATCCACCAGCCGGATTTCTGTCGAAGGCGTCGGAAAGCCAATGCTGCCACTATGGTGTTTCAGATTATACGGATTCGCCGACACTAAAGGTGCACATTCCGTCAGGCCATAGCCTTCAAGCAGGTGACAACCGGTCAGTTTTTCCCATTTATCAGCAACGGCGCTCTGCACCGCCATACCGCCACCGACCACCAGCCGTAATGCAGAAAAATCCAGTTTCTGGAATTCCGCATTGTTCAGCCAAGCATTAAATAAGGTGTTGACGCCGGACAGCGCAGTAAATTTATAACGGGATAACTCTTTAATTGTCCCGTTTACGTCGCGCGGGTTGGTGATCAATAGGTTTTGCCCGCCCAGTTCCGTAAACAACAGGCAATTGATGGTGAGAGCAAAAATATGGTATAGCGGTAACGCGGTGACAACCAGCTCCTGCCTTGGGCGCAACAACGGTGCGTAACTGACTTTGACCTGCTCAATGTTCGCTAACATATTCCGGTGAGTCAGCATAGCGCCTTTTGCCACACCGGTTGTACCGCCGGTATATTGCAGGAAAGCCAGATCTTCGTTATTCACCTCTGGCCTGACATATTGCATGCGATACCCTTTTTGGATAACGCTGCGAAATGAAATGGCATCCGGTAAATGGTATTTGGGCACCAGACGCTTAACATATTTTACGACGAAATCGACAAGCGTCCCTTTCGGGCGTGATAACTGATCGCCCATGCGTGTCAAAATGACATGCTTGACCGATGTATTGAAAACGATTTTTTCTAACGTGTGTGCAAAATTAGAAACAATAACGATGGCTGACGTGCCGCTGTCATTGAGTTGATGCTCTAATTCACGCGGTGTGTATAGCGGGTTAACATTAACCGCTACCATTCCGGCACGCAGAATACCAAAAAGCGCGATGGGATATTGCAACAGGTTTGGCATCATTAATGCCACCCGATCCCCTTTTTTCAGCCCCAATCCATTTTGTAAGTAAGCAGCAAAAGCACGGCTTCGTTCTTCCAGTTTACGGAAAGTGACAACTTCACCCATATTAATAAAGGCGACCTGATCGGCGTAACATGCCACGGCATTTTCAAACATTTCCACCAATGACGAATAACGATCGGGATCAATTTCTGCCGGAACACCTGCCGGATAATGTTTTAGCCAGACTTTTTCCAAGTTAAGTACTCCTGAAATCTAATTGCTGTGCAACCCTTGACCATACAACAAAAACCAGTCCTGTTTATTTAACAAATTATTAACTCAGCTTACCAGTTTGAAAAGCAACATTGTTCAGGTTGGCGATGCACGTCACTAATTTAATACAGCGTTATCACTGCTAAAAAATAGGGCAGCCTATGCCACCCATACGTTTTTATTATTTATCAAATAGTTATAAATAAAATGAATATCTAAGCATGTAATCAAGTAATTATACACTGATTTCGTTATTTTTTACTAAAACTGATATGTTTATGCTGAATAGCTATAAGTAAAGTGGTGCTAGGTTTGAGATGGTTTTTCTGTTGTGCGAAATTGTGGAATATTGAAAATTACAGGGATTATTTTGTGTATATAGACAAAAATGGTCTCATTATTTGCTTAAGAATAAGACCATTTTGGGTTACTGGATTAATTTGCTATCCGGTGAATATTAACGGCCCGGTAATTTTTTCCACGTGACTTCATTGCGCAGATAGACAGGTTCTGCCAGCTCAACAGTGGTTGCTTCTCCTGCATTCCACATCTGGACAGCCAACGGCAGCATATCTTCTGCATGAGGTAAGGTGATATCACTCGGTATTAATGCCAGCTGGCTATTTTGTCGCTGGCATTCCTGTAAATGCGGGTAAGCTTCCCAGCCTGTTCCTGCTATCGCCCACTCTCCGGTTAAAGAATCCATGATAGTTTGCACCTGTTCAGGCTTTAACACGGCTTCAGTTTCTTCGCCCTGCCATTCACCTTGTGCATTGCGGGTATATTGCCCCCAATAAACTTCGCCCATACGTGCATCAATGGCGACCAGAACCTGAGTGGCATTTTTCAGGCGGAATGCGCCCTGAGCCATGGTTTTCAGAGAAGAGACGCCAATCATTGGCAAATCAGCACCTAAAGCCAGCCCCTGAGCAATTCCTACACCAATGCGTACACCGGTAAAACTGCCCGGCCCCCGGCCAAATGCCAGCGCGTTCAATTGCTGTAATTTGATATTATTCGCGGACAATACCGCCTGTACCATCGGTAAAATGCGTTGAGTGTGTTCCCGTGGGGAAATTTCAAACTGTGCCTCAATAAGACCTTCATTCCAAAGTGCAACTGAGCACGCTTCAGTTGCAGTATCAATTGCTAAAATTCGTGTGGACATGCCTTAACTCCGGCAAGAATAGAATGCGAAAATAAACGGCTATACTACCATACCGCCGATGATTTTACTCTGGCTCTGACTGACGGGACTTCAGAAACGCCACGGCTTTCGACAAATCTCTTGTCCGTGGAGACGCAGGCAGGCTGTTGAGAAAAACCTCACCATAGGGGCGCATCACTAAGCGATTATCACAAATCACCACCACACCATGATCGTCAACGTCGCGGATCAAACGCCCGACACCCTGTTTCAGGCTCAGAACGGCATCCGGTAGCTGGACCTCATTAAAAGCATCACCGCCCTTTAGCAGACAATCTTCAATTCTCGCCTTAAGCAACGGATCATCCGGCGCAGTAAAGGGTAATTTATCAATAATGACACAAGACAACGCATCGCCCCGCACATCCACACCTTCCCAAAAGCTGCCCGTCGCCACCAGCAGCGCATTACCCGCCGCAAGAAACTGAGATAATAATTGCCCTTTGCTGGTTTCTCCCTGAACTAACACAGGCAGCGTCATGCTTGCCCGAAATTCTTCTGCCAGACTGCGCATCATTTGGTGAGAGGTACACAGAAAGAAACAGCGCCCTTTATTACTTTCAATCAACGGCTTCAACATACGTGCCAGCCATTTGGCGCCGCCGTTCTGGTTAGGTGATGGCAAATGACGAGGAACACACAATAACATTTGACGTTGATAATCAAACGGGCTGGGAAGAAGCAGTGTCTGGGCCTGTTTTAGCCCCAAGCGTGACGTAAAATGCTCAAGCTGATCATTCACCGACAACGTTGCTGACGTGAAAACCCAACAACCGGCTTGTTCACGGATAAGTTCACTGAACTTGTCGGAAACTGACAACGGCGTCAGTGCCAATAAAAAGTGCCGTCCGTAACTTTCAAACCAGTAACTGTAATCAGGTACAGTCACGTCAATCAGCCTTTTAAGGCGGTTACGGTAGATTGTCGCCCGCTCAAAAGCCGCGTCCAGCATCGTTGAACGCCCCAACGAAAGTTTCATGACGTCATAACATAGCTCCAGTGCATCATCCAGACGCACCAGCGCACGTTTTATCGTCTGTTGTTGCAATGCCTCACGGAAATTGCCCCGATAACTGTTTTCACCCAGTGATAAACGAAAATCCTGCACGCTTTGGCTCAGGCGATCCGCACTTTTCTGTAATTGCGCCTGCTCCCTGACTTCCGTGCGGTAAGCCATGATGATATCCCGTGATAAATCGAACAACTGGCGGCTACTTAGCTGCTGGCCAAAATACTGGCTGGCAATATCGGGAATTTGGTGAGCTTCATCAAAAATCATCACTTCTGCCTGCGGGATTAACTCGCCAAATCCGCTATCTTTGACAACGACATCCGCCATAAACAGATGATGATTGACCACCACCACATCGGCTTCCATCGCTTTGCGGCGGGCTTTCAGGACAAAGCACTCCTGATAACTTGGACAATCACGCCCCAGACAATTGTCATTGGTGCTGGTTACCCATGACCAGACTGCACTGTCTTCTGCGACTTTATGACAGCTGCTGATATCTCCATCTTCCGTTTGCGATGACCAGCTTTTCAGCGTGATAATGTCGGACAATATTTCAGGTTCGAGTTGCGACTCTCCGGTGGATTGCTGCTCAAGGCGCTCAAGACAGAGATAATTTGCACGCCCTTTCAATAAGGCCGATTGGCCTGAAAACGCCAGCGCGCCGGTGATAGTCGGCAGGTCGCGATGATAGAGCTGATCTTGTAACGCCTTGGAACCCGTGGAAATAATCACTTTCTTGCCCGAACGCAATGCCGGAACCAGATAAGCAAAGGTTTTGCCTGTTCCTGTTCCCGCTTCTACCACTAATTGCTGCTGTTTTTGGATAGCCGAAGTGATAGCAGAAGACATCTCCCGCTGGGCATCCCGTGGCTTAAAACCTTTTATGGCTTTGGCAAGTACACCATTTTTCGCAAAATCGTCTGACACAGCATGTCTCTTTCAATAAAATGAAGCAGAATTATGCCAATACTGAATGGCAATAACCAGCCAATTCAGTCTGAAAACTGTATAAATCAACAGGAGATTTAATGACTATCCAACGTATCGACCCAGCTACTCGCTGGTCAGAAGCCGTCATTCACAATGACACCGTTTATTATACTAGTGTGCCTGAAAAGCTGGAGGGTGATATTACAGAACAGACGGCTGATACACTGGCTGCGATTGATATCATGTTGCAGCGTCTGGGTTCAGACAAAAGCAAAATCCTTGATGCCACGATTTTTCTGGCGGACAAAGCCGATTTTGCAGGTATGAATGCAGCGTGGGATGCTTGGGTTATCGCGGGCAGTGCGCCTGTGCGCTGTACCGTTCAGGCGCAATTGATGAACCCAAAATACAAAGTGGAAATCAAAATTATCGCCGCGCTCTAAGCCGTCAGATGTGCAGAAATATATAACTGTATGGCATTGAAAAAGAACATCTTACTCAATGCCATTTTGTCAGGCAGGTTTAACGATGCGATTAACAAACGGTGTTTAGGCCGCTAACTCGTTTCGGTGGGGAAAAACCGTTTGCGGGGTAATATATGATCTGTCGCGCCAAACTCGACGACAGGCGCTTTTCTGGGACGATAATGTCCGCTTCGGTTATTCCATCTGAGCAATTTTCCGTTTTCAAAAAAAAGCTCTCCTGCGACTAGCACAGAATACTTCGTATAATCAATGTTCTGATCATCTGGGAATGGCGGGCTTTTATCATGGCGATACCAGAAAATCCTGCCTTTGACTATTGATGTATGACCGAGTTCTAACCTTTTGGGATCATGAGCGCAGCACATAACCACGTTCGGTATATCAGAATAGATAACGTAAAAATAGTGGTGATTGGGAATATGCGTCGCTATCGAATTAATGCTTCTCATTACATAAGTATCGGTGTTAAAGCCAAAGATTGGCGGCTCTTCCCTTACCGTTCGAGATCCAGGCCAACATTGCCTGAATATATTCCGAGTAGGACGATAACGTTCAGGAACTTCATTTAGGGAATTGGCTCGTTCAAGTATGTAAATTTTATCTAAACTTTCGTGTGGTTGTTGAAGAAATACTTTGATTTTTCTGGAGGTTGGATCTTTATTAACGTTAAATGCATCCAAGCAGTTGTAATTGATTATTTTTCCCTTTCTTTCATAAACTGCCCGCAAATTGTTTGGTGCATCTTCTGGCGCATCTCTGTTATAGCGATTTATTCGTCCAGAAACCCACTGATCCTGAATATCTTCACCACTTCTTCCTTGCTTCTGGTTTCGTTGTTCACGTTTTAACATCCACCGGCTATGCCAAGTTTCTTTCTTATCATTGGACATACTGTTCTTTCCATCCATTCTGACAAAATCAAAAATCAACTTTTAATTAGTAACCTATAGAAACTGTTATAACTGTGATGGGTTTCAAGAAATCTAAAACAAAAAATCCCCAAAAAGTATG
This sequence comes from Enterobacteriaceae bacterium, assembly GCA_031253755.1. Lineage (GTDB taxonomy): Bacteria > Pseudomonadota > Gammaproteobacteria > Enterobacterales > Enterobacteriaceae > Xenorhabdus. The sequence continues at coordinate 81,387 of JAIRVT010000050.1, read as the reverse complement.
CTGGGGTGGGATCTGGCCGCAAATGCGGCCAGATTTTAATCGAAAATGGAATCGCGTTATTACTCCACTTCATTCCAAGAATACCCGTCACGGGTGATCATCGCGATGGATGCAACCGGTCCCCAGGTTCCGGCCTGATAAGGTTTTGGTGGCTCGTTATCCGCTGCCCACGCATCCATGATGGAATCCACCCATTTCCAAGCTTCTTCCACTTCATCACGGCGTACAAACAGCGCCTGAATGCCGCGCATGGCTTCCAGCAACAGCCGTTCATAAGCATCGGCAAGGTGAGTTTGGTTAAAGGTTTCAGAAAAACTCAAATCGAGTTTTGTTGTCTGCAAACGGTGTTTATGCTCAAGCCCCGGTGCTTTGTTCAGTACGTCAATGTCAATACCTTCATCCGGTTGCAGACGGATTGTCAGTTTGTTCTGCGGTAACTGTTGATAGGATTCAGCAAACAGATTTAAGGAAGGTTCTTTGAAATAAACCACAACTTCTGAGCATTTAGTCGGCAAGCGTTTACCTGTTCTCAGGTAGAAAGGAACGCCAGACCAGCGCCAGTCATCGATATCAACGCGAATCGACACAAAGGTTTCCGTTTTGCTGACTTTATTCGCACCCTCTTCTTCCAGATAGCCCGGCACTTTCTTACCGTGTACAAAACCTGCGGTATATTGCCCACGAACGGTTTTTTCCCTGACGTTAGTGTGATCTATCCGGCGCAATGAGCGCAACACTTTCACTTTCTCATCACGGATGCGATCGGCGGACAGGTCAGCAGGCGGAGACATGGCAATCATGGTCAGGATTTGCAATAAATGATTCTGGATCATGTCACGCATCTGACCTGCCTGATCAAAATAGCCCCAGCGCCCTTCAATGCCTACCTCTTCCGCAACGGTAATTTCCACATGATCGATTGTGCGGTGATCCCAGTTATTCACAAACAGTGAATTGGCAAAGCGCAGCGCCAACAAGTTCAGGACGGTTTCTTTACCTAAATAATGGTCGATACGGTAGATCTGATTTTCGTTAAAATATTTTGCCACTTCATCATTGATGGCACGGGAAGAGTCAAGATCAGTACCCAACGGTTTTTCCATCACAACACGATTGGGTTCTTTGTTCAGCCCTGCCGCGCCTAAACCGTGACAGACTGCGCCGAATGTGCCGGGCGGCATAGCAAAGTAATGAATAGCCGGTAATTTATCCTGCTTGAGAATTTTTGCCAGCTGGGTGAAATGTTCCGTTTCATTCACATCTAAATTACAAAACTCCAAACGTGCACTGAGTTTCTTCCACAATTCCGGGTTCAGTTTTTCGGACATAAAAGTCGATAATGCTTCTTCAACCACTTTCGTATAGGCTTTTTTATCCCAGTCAGCGCGACCAACGCCGATGATTCGGGTATCCGGATGGATATAGCCTGCTTTTTCTAACTGGTAAAGGGAAGGAATTAATTTCCGGCGTGCTAAGTCTCCTTTCGCCCCAAAAATCACTAAATCACAAGCCTGAGCTATCGACGTCACCGCCATGTTGCATCTCCTCAATTACGGGATATTGTAATTTTTTTACAGAACTCGCAGTAATGTACTCTTTTGGTTATAGGCAGTAAATACTTCATTCTTCGAACATACTAACCTGCAAGCCCCCTATTATTCAGTTTATTATCCGGTTTTTTATTCGCTTTTCTGTGCGCAAATTTTGATGGTTTACCTTGTAGTATGAATGATATTTATCCCTGAAAACGACAATTAGCTGAAATTTTACAACGTATAAGAAGCCATCTTACTGAATTGAAAGTTAGATGCTGGTCATATTTTCATGAAAAATATCAAGTTATCTGCTTTTGCCTCTGCCAGCTTTCAGACACACGTAGTATATTTTCACAAAATTACATCGTTTTCTCCTGTTAATGAAATCGTTATCCCCAATGGAACGGGTATAAAACCGAGGTTGAACTGCGTCTTATGAATACACTGGAACGGCTACAAAATAGTCTTGATGTTTTGAGTAAGTCTGAAAAAAAGGTTGCGCAGGTCATTCTGGACTCACCACATACGGCTATCCATTCAAGTATCGCCACTTTGGCAAAAATGGCGAATGTGAGTGAACCGACAGTTAATCGTTTTTGTCATCGCTTAGATACCAAAGGCTTTCCTGACTTTAAATTACATTTGGCGCAAAGTTTGGCGAATGGCACGCCCTACGTAAACCGCAATGTAGAAGAGAGTGACAGCGTCACCTCTTATACCAATAAGATTTTTGAGTCGGTGATGGCAAATCTGGAAACGGTAAAAAGTAATCTGGATATTGCCACCATTAACCGCGCTGTTGACTTGCTGACACAAGCAAGAAAACTCTCTTTTTTTGGTCTGGGAGCGTCAGCTGCTGTCGCGCATGACGCCATGAACAAATTTTTCCGTTTTAATATCCCTGTCAGCTATTTTGATGATATCGTCATGCAGCGAATGAGTTGTATCAACAGTACCGAAGGTGATGTTGTCGTGCTGATTTCCCATACCGGACGGACTAAAAATCTGGTGGAAATTGCTCAACTGGCGCGTGAGAATGATGCAACTGTGATAGCCATTACATCAACAGGATCACTGTTAGCACAAGAAGCAACTCTTTCCATCCTGCTGGATGTTCCCGAAGATACTGATATTTATATGCCTATGGTTTCCCGAATTGCTCAACTGACGATCATTGATGTGCTGGCAACGGGTTTTACATTACGCCGGGGCTCAAAATTCAGAGATAACTTGAAGAAAGTCAAAGAAGCATTACGTAATTCGCGATTTGATAAGCATGAATAATCTATACCCTAGAGGCAGTTTGAAAAACAACGGGTATAAAATAGACAATGGAGTAATACATGTCCAGACGGCTCAGAAGAACAAAAATTGTCACTACACTTGGCCCTGCTACCGATCGTGACAACAATTTAGAGAAAGTTATCAATGCGGGAGCCAATGTGGTGCGCCTTAACTTTTCTCATGGCACGGCACAAGACCATATCCAGCGCGCAAATAAAGTGAGGGAAATCGCAGCTCGTTTGGGTCGCCATGTCGCCATTCTTGGCGATCTCCAAGGCCCCAAAATACGTATTTCTACCTTTAAGGAAGGAAAAATATTCCTCAATATCGGCGATAAATTCTTGCTGGATGCCAATTTAGGTAAAGGTGAAGGCAATAAAGAACAAGTGGGAATCGATTACAAAGGGCTACCTTCTGATGTGATTGCCGGTGACCTTCTGTTACTGGATGATGGCCGGGTTCAGTTAAAAGTCCTTGATGTGCAGGGAATGAAAGTTTTCACCGAAGTTACCGTTGGCGGCCCGCTGTCTAACAATAAAGGTATCAATAAACTGGGAGGCGGTTTATCCGCTGAAGCGCTTACCGAAAAGGATAAAGAAGATATTATCACGGCGGCTCAAATTGGCGTCGATTATCTTGCTGTCTCTTTCCCCCGCTCAGGTGAAGATCTGAATTATGCCCGCCGTCTGGCGCGGGATGCTGGCTGCAATACACAAATTGTTGCCAAGGTTGAACGTGCTGAGGCGGTCTGTAACGACGACATTATTGATGAAATTATTCTGGCATCCGATGTTGTCATGGTCGCTCGTGGCGATTTGGGTGTCGAAATCGGTGATCCTGAGTTAGTCGGTGTCCAGAAGAAATTAATTCATCGTGCCCGTCAACTGAATCGTGTAGTCATCACCGCAACCCAGATGATGGAATCCATGATCACCAATCCGATGCCAACCCGCGCAGAAGTGATGGATGTCGCCAATGCCGTGCTTGATGGTACTGATGCAGTGATGTTGTCAGCGGAAACTGCGGCGGGACAATATCCTGCGGAAACTGTCGCAGCGATGGCTCAGGTCTGTTTGGGAGCAGAAAAAATGCCGAGCGTGAATGTCTCTAAGCATCGGTTAGATCTGACATTCGACAGCATCGAAGAAGCGATTTCGATGTCCGCCATGTATGCCGCCAATCATCTGAAAGGCGTCAAAGCCATTATTGCCATGACAGAATCAGGCCTTACCACACGCATTATGTCGCGTATTAGTTCCGGTTTGCCGATTTTTTCCATGTCACGCCATGAATCCACCCTGAACCGCACTGCGCTGTACCGTGGTGTGACACCGGTTTACTGTAGCGGTCACACCGATGGTATTGCCGCAGCAAGTGAAGCGGTCAACCGCCTGCGCGATAAAGGATATTTAGTGACGGGTGATCTGGTGTTGGTAACTCAGGGCGATCTGATGGGAACTATTGGCAGCACGAATACCTGCCGGGTGCTTGAAGTAAATTAAAAAAGCGGTATAACGGCAAAAACCATTCTGCGCGTGATGTTAATGGCAAAACCCAAACGCGCAGAATAACGTTATCCTGTTCAGTCGTCAAAATCACGGTAATAGTATGTTCAATCACCATTTTTCCTGCTTAACAGGAGATATTAAAAAATCGATATTCCTGGTTTGCTTAGCTGTCGCTGTGGTTGGTGTTTCCTATGGTTCGCTGGCTATCGCTTATGGTTTTCCTCTGTGGCTTCCAATTGTCCTATCCGTATCAGTGCTGGCCGGAGCATCTGAATTTACCTTTATTGGCATTGTTGCCAGTGGCGGCAATCCACTTGCAGCTGCGGCGGCGGGTTTATTAGTCAATGCCCGCCATTTACCCTTTGGCGTGGCAGTACGAGATTTGGTCGGAAAACGCATGGCACGGTTTTTCGGCTGCCACATTATGAATGATGAAAGTGTGGCATTCGGCATGTCGCAACCGACTCCTGAACAACGTAAAGCTGCATATTGGCTTTGTGGTATCGGTGTCGCTCTATTCTGGCCACTGGGCACAATTATTGGCAGTACCGTGGGTAAGTTTATTCCGGCACCAACAAGTATCGGCTTGGATGCTGTTTTCCCGACAATTTTGCTGGCAATGGTGATCCCCGCATTCAGAAATAAAACCTCACTTATCCGCGCTTCCAGTGGTGCAGCTATTTCGCTTGCCACTGTCCCCTTCATACCCGTGGGGTTACCGGTATTACTATCGTTGCTGGGCTTACTGGTGAGGAAAAAATAATGGACAGTATTTATATGATCGCAAGCTCTTATAAGATCGCAAGCACTTATATGCTCGGAAGCTTTATATGATGGAAAGTTCTATCCTGATTATCATTGGCATTGTGATTTTGTCGCTCGGTACTTATCTGATGCGCTTCGGCGGGGCAAAATTGGGCAACAGGCTGGCACTCTCTGAACGTTCACAGGCGCTTCTTTCTGATGCTGCAACCACATTACTGTTCGCTGTGGCGCTGGCTGCAACTTTCTACGAAAGCGGGAATTTTGCAGGTCTGGCACGTATATTGGGTGTCGCGTTTGCCATCTTTCTGGCCTGGCGGAAAGTGCCACTGATTGTGGTGATTTTATCCGCAGCGGTGATTACCGCACTATTGCGTTACATGGGAGTCAACTAAAGGCTATCGCTTTATCAGGGACAGAGTGCTGCCCCTGATAAAACACAAAACTTACAGGTCATCCCTTTTATATGGCTCAATATCCCCTTCTTTTCTTGTTTTTAACAATTTCAGGATCCAGGTATATTGTTCAGGATTCGGTTTCACTAACTCTTCTAATTCCTGATTCATGCGGCGGGCAATATAGGGATCACTTTGCCCATCTATATCGTCCATCGGTGGACGAATATAAATATCCAATTGATGCGTTTCGCTATTATAAACCGGGAACAAAGGCACAACTGCTGCCTTACATACTTTCATCAAACGACCGACAGCAGGCAGTGTTGCTTTGTAAGTTGCGAAAAAATCGACAAATTCACTCTGCTCTTCACCATGATCTTCATCCGGCAGGTAATACCCCAAAAATCCCTGACGCACCGATGCAATAAAAGGCTTTATTCCTGCATCACGGGAGTGCAGCCGCCCGCCAAAATGACAACGGACTTTGTTCCACAGATAATCGGCGACCGGATTACTTTGATGATGGAACATGCCTGATACGTTATATCCACGCGCGGATAATAACATGGCTGGAATATCTATCGCCCAGCCATGCGGAACCATAAGGATCACATTTCTTCCCTGCTTTTGTAATTCCTGAATGATTTCCTCACCATGCCATTGTGTTCGCTTAAGCGTGGACGTTGCGCCTCTCAGGCAGAGTTCCGCCAGCATAATAAAAGGCTGCGGTGCTGTGGCGAACATTTTGTCGATTAACAGCTCACACTGAGACTCCGACAGTTCAGGGAAACAATAAAGCAGATTGATTTTCGCCCTGCGCCGGGCACTTTTGGCTTTTCTGCCCGCCCAGACACCTATTTTAGCCAGAAAGGGATCACGCCACTTAACCGGAACATAGGCCAGCCCTGCCAATATACCTACACCCGCCCATAGCCCCCAATAACGGGGATGCAAATAGGATAAATGAAATGTCGGAACATACCCCAATTTACTGTCTGTATCTTTTTCTTTATTCATGCATTAACTCTAATGGTTCCAACATATACCCGCTGTCTTTCATGTGGGTATGAATTACCAATATTCGCTTTATATCTGATTCGCTTTCAGTGTGTTAGCTGAGAGCAAAATAACACAAAAGCGGGTGATCCCCATCACCCGCTTTTGTGTTTATGACCATTAATTCAGTTTTAGTTGAGGTTTTAGCTCTCGGACCATCGCAATATACTCTGAACGGTCTTTGCCACTTAATCCACCTGAGCGTGGCAGTTTCGCCGTGAGCGGATTAACCGGACGCTGGTTGTCCCAGAACTCAAAGTGTAAGTGAGGACCCGTTGAACGGCCGGTATTACCGGATAAAGCAATACGATCACCTCGTTTTACTTTCTGGCCGGGTTTCACCAGCAATTTTCTCAGGTGCATGTAACGGGTCGTATACTGACGCCCGTGCCTGATAGCAATGAAATTGCCTGCTGCACCATCAAATTTGGCAATGATAACTTCACCATCACCAACCGCCAGAACCGGTGTTCCTAACGGCATTGCGAAATCCACTCCTTTATGCGCAGTAATCCTGCCGGTCACCGGATTTAAACGGCGTGGATTGAAAGGTGAAGATACCCTAAATTGTTTTATTGTCGGAAAACGCAAAAAACCGCGCTCCAAACCGGAAGCATTGCTATCGTAGTAACGCCCATCTTCTGCCCGGAATGCGTAATAATCGTTGTCGCCGTTTTGTAAGCGCACACCCAGCAACTGGCTTTGCTGACTTTTCCCATCAAGCATTTCACGGGAGACCAATACAGCAAAACGGTCACCTTTACGTAACCGCCGGAAATCTATCTGCCACTGTAATGCCTTGGTCACTTCTCTGGCTTCACTGCGGGTTAAGCCTGCCGATAAAGCGCTACTGGTAAAACTGCCATCCACAACACCATTGACGACATCGTTTTTCCATTTACCTTCCTGAATTTCCTTTGTTTCCCGGAAAACATCACCTTCCCGCGTGTAAGTGCGCGTTTCACGGCGAGAAACTTCCCACGTTAACGTTTTCAGGCCGCCGTCTTCATCGGTCGTCCATGATAATGACTGGCCTATCTTTAAGCCACCCAGTGCTTTATTTTGATTTGACAATAAAGCAATATCGGATGAGTCAATGCCGAACTGATTCAAAATGGTGCTTAGCGTATCACCATTGGAAACAACGTATTGGTGGGGAGCATTTGCTGTGGCATCAGCACCATTCTCATCATCACTAACGCCCTCATCGGAGAATTGCTCGTTGGCGTCATCACCTGCCGTATCATCTGCATCATCTGTTGCAGTAGAGATACTGTTACCCGGAGTGGAGAGAATCGTACTCTCTGTTCTTTCTATTTTTTCTTGTTCGTGATAGGCAATCGGCCGCCACACCGCTACAGCTAAAGTGACCAGAGTCAAAGAACCAAGCATTATTTTGTGTGGCTTAGGCAGGTTGTTATATACCAGAACGATAGTTTTAACTATCTGCTGCACTAATAAAATTCCTTATTAACTAACTCAGGCAGCCAAGGTATTGTTCCGACAATTGCGTTATAAATTTCATATAACTGTCTTTATTCAATACAATGCCACTTCCCAATGGGTCAAGTGTTCCAATACGTACATGAGTACCTTTTGCTATCGCATGAATCACGGCTGGCCTGAATTGGGGTTCAGCAAAAATGCACATGGCTTTTTGCTCAACCAATTGTGTTCGTATGTTATGTAATTTCTGCGCACCGGGTTGTATTTCAGGGTTCACAGTAAAGGCACCCAATGGTGTCAACTGATAATGTTTTTCAAAATAACCATAGGCGTCGTGAAAAACAAAATATCCCTTTCCTCGCACAGCATTCAAGGCATGACTGATATTCTTGTCAGTTTGTAATAGCTGTCCATTGAATTTACGTAGGTTTACTTCTAATTGTTGTTTCTGTTTAGGGTACAACTTGACAAGCCTTTCATATATTGCCTGAGCGGTCTTTTCAGCAATCGCTGGTGACAACCAGATATGCATATTATATTGCCCATCGTGATGGTGTTCATGATCTGTTGCATGTTCATGCTGATTAGATTCATTTGCATCATGTTTATCTTCGCTGTTTTTCAATAATAAAGGTTTAATGGTTGGCAAATCCGCCAATTCCAGTTGTTTATTCTGTGCTGCTTTCTCTATTGGTTTTGCCAAAAATGTTTCCATATCCGGACCAATCCAGACCACTAAATCGGCCTGATTGAGTGTGCGAATATCTGAAGGTTTCAAAGCGTAATCGTGGGGAGATGCACCATCCGGCATCAGTACCTGTGTTTTTGTGACACCATCAGCAATGGCAGCAGCGATAAACCCCAGCGGACGGATGGAGGTGACAACATTTGCCTGAGCCGTGCAATTGATGCCCATCGCTAATGCAACTGCCGCAGCAGCCCGGCGAAAATAAGCCGCTTTGCGAAAACAAATGTCTCTGCGAAAATAAATAGCCCGGTGGAAAAATGTCTGCGCGTATTTTTTTTGTTTATGTAACATAATATAAATATTCCATGTATTGAACCAATGAGATGTTATAATATAACATCTCATTGGTTCTGCAAGACACTTTTCACATGTCAATTATCTAACATGTTAACTATGATCACACTCAAAAACATTACGGTTAAATTTGGCAACCGCAAGGTACTAAATAATATTTCTTTTAATCTTACCCAAGGCAAAATCCTGACGCTGATTGGCCCGAACGGGGCAGGAAAATCAACACTGGTCCGCATTGTCCTCGGCCTCATTCCCCCTACTTCCGGCACTATCGAGTATAGTCATAATCTGAAGATTGGCTATGTCCCGCAAAAACTCAGCCTTGACCCTACTCTGCCCCTGACAGTAAAGCGTTTCATGATGCTAAAACCGGGTGTCAAATCAGCAGACATTACTCCTGTTTTGAACCGGGTTAACGCCGCGCATTTATTACAGCAGCCGATGCAGAAACTATCAGGAGGAGAAACTCAGCGGATTTTACTCGCCAGAGCCTTACTCAGTCATCCCCAGCTTTTGGTTCTTGATGAGCCAACACAAGGTGTGGATGTGAGTGGTCAGCTCGCACTTTATGATTTGATCAATCAAATCAGAACCGAACTCAACTGCGCTGTCCTTATGGTATCCCATGACCTGCATTTAGTAATGGCAAAAACAGATGAAGTTTTATGCCTTAATCAACATATTTGCTGTTCCGGTACGCCTGAAGTGGTCTCTGCACATCCTGAATTTATTGCCATGTTTGGTCGTCATGGCGCTGAACAACTGGCAATCTACCGTCATCATCACAATCACCATCAGCATGATCTGAAAGGAAAAATTATTTTGAAAAACAATAGGGAGCCACGTTAATGATCGAACTACTTTTTCCGGGTTGGCTGGCCGGCGTTTTACTGGCAATGGCAGCCGGGCCTCTTGGCTCTTTTGTTGTTTGGCGAAGAATGTCCTATTTTGGTGACACACTGGCACATGCGTCATTACTGGGTGTGGCTTTCGGCTTCCTGTTAAATGTTAATCCGTTTTACGCCGTTATTGTTGTGACGTTAATACTGGCTGTGATTTTAGTCTGGCTGGAGAAACGCCCACAATTAGCCGTTGATACTTTACTGGGAATTATGGCTCATAGCGCGTTGTCACTGGGTTTAGTGGTGGTCAGTTTTATGACCAGTGTCCGGGTTGACCTGATGGCTTATTTATTCGGTGATTTACTCTCTGTGACTTATGAAGATCTCTGGCTGATTGCAGCAGGCGTTGCCATTGTGGCCGGGTTACTGGCGTGGCAATGGCGGGCATTGCTGTCGATGACAGTCAGTCAGGATCTGGCTTTTGTCGATGGCATTAAAATTCAACGGTTACGGGTATTGTTGATGCTGGTGACTGCGCTGACCATCGGGCTGGCAATGAAATTTGTCGGTGCACTGATCATCACCTCACTGTTAATTATTCCCGCGGCAACCGCACGCCGTTTTTCCCGAACGCCAGAGCAAATGGCTTTTTGTGCCATTGGCATCGGTATGCTTTCAGTTACCGGTGGATTAACGTTATCTGCATTTTATAACACGCCAGCCGGGCCTTCGGTTGTGCTTTGTTCCGCCGTGTTATTCGCATTGAGTTTAACCTGTAGGGCGAGAAGTTAGCGGCTTAGGGTATAAGTCATAAATGCCACTCGCTCCCAGCTTTTGCGCGGAGCGAGTATTACCGTCATGTTTATTCGCTTCCTTTGCTTAAACCACTTTCTTTATGTATACCAAAGTGCCGATATGCATGGTTGGTGGCAATCCGGCCTCGTGGTGTCCGCTGAATAAATCCTTGTTGGATCAGAAACGGTTCCAGCACATCTTCGATGGTTTCCCGCTCTTCACCAATGGCTGCCGCAAGATTATCCACCCCAACCGGGCCACCCATAAATTTATCGATAATGGCAACCAGTAATTTACGGTCGAGGTAATCGAACCCGGCAGAGTCTACATTCAACATATCAAGGGCTTTTGCCGCAATATCCGCATTAATTGAGCCATCGCCTTTGACCTGTACAAAATCACGTACCCGACGCAGCAACCGGTTTGTGATACGAGGTGTGCCACGGGAACGCATCGCAATTTGTCTTGCGCCATCGTCTGAAATCTCCAGCCCCATATAACGGGCGCTGCGGGATACAATGCTTTGCAAATCGTCAACACTGTAAAATTCAAGCCGCTGTACAATACCGAACCGGTCGCGCAAAGGTGAAGTCAAAGAACCTGCGCGGGTTGTTGCACCGACTAACGTAAACGGTGGCAAATCAATTTTAATGGAGCGGGCGGCAGGCCCTTCACCAATCATGATATCTAATTGATAATCTTCCATTGCCGGGTAGAGAATTTCTTCGACTACCGGAGATAAACGGTGAATTTCATCGATAAACAGAACATCATGAGGTTCAAGGTTAGTCAGCATGGCGGCAAGATCACCGGCTTTTTCCAACACAGGCCCTGACGTTGTTCGCAGGTTTACCCCCATTTCGTTGGCAACAATATTTGCCAGCGTGGTTTTTCCTAGCCCCGGCGGGCCAAAAATCAACAGATGATCCAGCGCATCTCCACGTTGCCGTGCTGCCTGAATAAAAATCTCCATCTGTTCACAAACATGAGGTTGACCGACATACTCGGATAAGGATTTTGGCCTGATAGCGCGATCAATGGCTTCATCATCTTGCAGAACTTCTGCTGAAACCAGACGGTCAGCTTCAATCATCACTCAACTCCTGCAATTATAGCGCTGCTCGAAGCGCTTCCCGGATAAGGGTTTCACAATGAGAACCCGGTTTAGCCACTTTACTGACCATCCGGCTGGCTTCTTGCGGCTTATAGCCCAATGAGACCAGTGCTGCCACCGCTTCGGCTTCAATATCGGCATCAGAATTAGCGGCCTGCGTTGCGGCGGGTAAATTCATATCGCTGCTTTGATTAAACAGATCGCCGTTAAGCCCTTTAAAGCGGTCTTTCATTTCTACCACCAGCCGTTCTGCGGTTTTTTTACCGACACCCGGCAGTTTAACCAGAGATGCAATTTGTTCTTTCTCTATCGCAGTGACAAATTGCTGGGCAGACATGCCAGACAAGATGGCTAACGCCAGTTTTGGCCCGACACCGTTCACTTTAATCAACTCACGGAAAAGTGCGCGTTCCTGTTTATCATTAAAACCATACAGTAATTGGGCATCTTCGCGCACAATAAATTGGGTGAATAAAATGGCTTCCTGACCAATTTCCGGTAGTTCATAGAAGCAGGTCATCGGCATATGAACTTCATAGCCTACCCCATTCGTTTCCAATAAAACCAATGGTGGCTGTTTTTCCAATACAGTTCCTCTCAAACGCCCTATCACCACTACCTCCTATAAAATAGCCCTGAAAATCAAAATAGACCCGAAAACAAAATCGCCCGAAGAGACAAATAAATTGTCCGATAGCTTATAGCACAAAAAAAACTGGATGTATATCCAGTTGCAATTTCTTATTACTGTTATTTCAGACGACCACGGGTTAGATTTAACCGCAAGTCACCAACACGGAGCAAATTCTGGCTCAGATGGCAATGGGTAATGGCAATGGCTAAAGCATCTGCCGCATCTGCCTGTGGATCGGCTGAGAGTTTCAGCATCGAGCGTACCATGTGCTGAACCTGACTTTTCTCTGCCGCACCGGTTCCCACAACGGTCTGTTTGACCTGACGCGCCGCATACTCAAATACAGGAATGGATTCATTCACCGCAGCCACAATCGCTACGCCACGAGCCTGCCCCAGTTTTAAGGCAGAATCGGCATTTTTTGCCATAAAGACTTGTTCTATTGCGAAAGCATCAGGCTGGAATTGGGTAATGATTTCAGTCACACCGGCGTAGATCCGTTGCAAACGGTTAGGAAGATCATCAACTTTGGTTCGGATACAACCGCTACCGAGATAAATAAGCTGTCGTCCCTGCTGGCGGATGACACCATACCCTGTCACTCTGGAACCGGGGTCAATACCAAGAATTACCGCCATTCTATTTATTCACCTGTAGTATGTTATTCACCTGTCAGTACGGGAAAAAATCCGCGAAAAGATGGGCTAAAAAGCATGGCATAAAAAAACGTTAGAGAAAGTACCCTGACATGAGGTGTACTTTCTCTACGCTGTGAAACCCGAAGATTAATTACAGCAGAGCTGCAACTTCATCAGAAATTTCACCATTATGATAAACTTCCTGAACGTCGTCAGAATCTTCGAGCATATCGATCAGACGAAGCAGTTTAGGCGCAGTTTCTGCATCCAGTTCGGCTTTGGTTGATGGGATCATGGAAACTTCAGCAGAATCCGCTTTGAAACCCGCGGCATCCAGTGCATCTTTCACTTCACCAAAACTCTCTGGCGTAGTATAGACATCGATTGCACCGTCATCATAAGTTTCAACATCATCAGCACCCGCTTCCAGTGCTGCTTCCATCACCGCATCTTCATCCAGACCCGGTGCATAAGAAATCACACCCTTTTTGGTAAACAAATAGGCAACAGAGCCATCCGTTCCCAAGTTACCGCCGGTTTTGGTAAATGCGTGACGAACGTCAGAAACCGTGCGGTTGCGGTTATCACTCAGACACTCAACCATAACAGCCGTACCACCCGGACCATAGCCCTCATAAATGATGGTTTCCATATTATCGGAGTCGTCATTACCAACACCACGGGCAATGGCACGATTTAAAGTGTCACGAGTCATGTTGTTGGACAGTGCTTTATCAATTGCGGCACGCAAACGCGGGTTAGAATCGGGATCTCCTCCGCCCAGACGCGCAGCCGTGACCAACTCACGGATAATTTTGGTGAAAATTTTACCGCGTTTTGCATCCTGCGCCGCTTTACGGTGTTTCGTATTGGCCCACTTACTATGACCTGCCATGAAAATATCTCCGAAAAAACGTCTATGCCTTTCACACTCCAATTTGCGTGTTTTGCTAGTCACAAATTGAAAGCAATCAGGTCGGTAGACTAAATAACAAACTCTTCTATTGCCTGACGGTTGCTCCATGACTTGGTCAATTTGGCGGCCTTTTCTACGGCCAGCCATTGATAAGCCAGATGCTCCGTCAGCAAAATTTCACGCTCTTCAGGTAACGCCAGCAAAAACCAGTGTTCTTTGTTTCTCGTTACGCCGGGAGCATATCGATATCGCGAATATGCAAAGATTTCATAATAAATACAGCGTTGACAATCTATCAGTTCAAGATCCACCTTGACAATATCAACGCCAATCTCTTCCTCTACTTCACGCAACGCTGCTTCATACGGTTTTTCGTTCCCTTCCAAACTGCCTGTGACAGACTGCCAGAAATCAGGATCGTCTCGCCTCTGTAGCATTAGCACCCTTTTGCTGTCGGCAGCATAAATAACAACCAATACAGATTCGGGGCGCTTATAATTCATTATTCGCTCTCTTTTTTGGTCACTGCGATTGCTAATTCTTCCAGTGCTGCTGCATTTGCGTAGCTCGGTGCTTCTGTCATCAGGCAGGCAGCAGCCGTTGTTTTCGGAAATGCGATAACATCACGGATATTATCGGTGTTTGTCAGCAACATCACGAGGCGATCCAGACCGAAAGCCAGCCCGGCATGAGGAGGTGTGCCATATTTCAGGGCATTCAGGAGGAAACCAAATTTTTCCTGCTGTTCTTCTTCATTAATACCCAGAATGCGGAATACCGCCTGCTGCATATCATTGCGGTGGATACGAACAGAACCACCACCCACTTCGTAGCCATTGATAACCATGTCATACGCATTGGCAATAGCCGATTCCGGTGTGCTTTCCAGCTCTGCCGCTGACATATCCCGTGGAGAGGTGAATGGATGGTGCATTGCGCTCAGCCCGCCTTCGCCATTGTCTTCAAACATCGGGAAATCGATGACCCAAAGTGGCTTCCAGCTGGTCAAATCGGTCAGGTTCAAATCACGGCCTACTTTCAAACGCAGCGCGCCCATCGCGTCAGTCACGACATTTTTCTGGTCCGCGCCGAAGAACAGAATATCGCCATCCTGTGCATTGGTGCGGGATAACAAGCCTTCAACCACCTCTGCGGAGAGGAATTTAGCCACCGGGCTTTGAACACCTTCCAGACCTGCGGCACGGTTATTGACTTTCATCCATGCCAGCCCTTTTGCACCATAGATGCCGACAAACTTGCCGTATTCATCAATCTGCTTGCGGCTCAGTTCAGCACCACCCGGCACGCAAAGCGTTGCAACACGGCCTTTCGGGTCATTTGCCGGTTCTGCGAACACCGCAAATTCCACATCTTTGACCAAATCAGCAACATCAACCAACTCCATCGGGTTACGCAGATCCGGTTTATCCGAACCAAAGCGGCGCATCGCTTCAGCAAATGTCATGATGGGGAATGTTCCCAGATCAACGCCACGCACATCCAGCCAAAGTTCACGGATCATTTTTTCCATAATTTCGCGAACTTGTTCAGCTGTCATAAACGAGGTTTCGACGTCAATCTGGGTGAATTCTGGCTGACGATCAGCACGCAGGTCTTCATCACGGAAACATTTTACAATCTGATAATAGCGATCAAAACCGGACATCATCAGTAATTGCTTGAACAATTGTGGTGATTGAGGCAGCGCATAAAACTTGCCTTTGTGCACGCGGCTTGGTACCAAATAATCCCGTGCGCCTTCAGGGGTTGCTTTAGTCAGCATCGGCGTTTCGACATCCAGAAAACCGGCATCATCCATAAAACGGCGGACAAAACTGGTGATTTTGGCGCGAGCCTTGAGGCGCTGCGACATTTCAGGGCGACGCAGGTCAAGATAACGGTATTTCAGGCGCTGTTCTTCACTGTTATTCTGGTTGCTATCCAATGGCAAGGGTTCTGAACGATTGAAGATCTCCAGATTTTCTGCGAAAACTTCAACTTCTCCTGTCGCCATCTCTTTATTGATCTGGCTGTCAGGACGGGCACGTACTGTTCCCGTAATTTGAATACAAAACTCATTACGCAGTTCAGAAGCCTGAGCAAATGCGTCTTTTCTATCCGGATCAAAGAATACCTGAACGATACCTTCGCGATCTCGCATATCAATAAAAATCAGGCCACCTAAATCACGACGACGGTTTACCCACCCAGAAAGAGTCACTTTTTGGCCTTCATGGGCCCGGCTCAACTGCCCACAATAATTAGTACGCATACAATATCCTTACTCAGCTCGTTATGCATTCTGCTGCGGAAATTTTGGCATTGTTCTTGTTAGGAAGAATTGTCAAAAAAGGAGGCCATTATACTGGAAATTCTATCCAGAGATAAGGCTATTACAGGGTTCCTGACAAGACAATTTTTGCTATTGAACAGTTGAAACAGTATTTATCCTGAAGGCCGCCACATTCAGCAACGCTTTTGGGCATTCCATCATCGCGGCTTAACGAAGAGAACAACGCATGGCCAACGTATCTTTGTCTTCATTCAGCGTCAGTCTGAGATCTAACTCATCTTTATTCTTAATTAACAATGTTTGTACATGAGCACCGCCACATTTTATTTTGGCTATGCCATCAGGCAAAGTGCAGCTCCATTCTCTCAGTTCATCAAGCCGGGTTATTGCTGGTGTCATTTGGGGATATAGCGTTTTATTTGCCCAGAGAAATACTCTCGATTTAATATTTTCTTCTATTTCTGCGAGCTGTTCATGCAATAACTCTTTATTGAATCCTTTTTTCTTTAATGATTTACCGAGCCGGTAAGTATCTGAAGATCCATTCTGACAAACCATTGAACTTTGGCAGGCCAACGCATCAAAATCGATATTACCCAGAGAGTCTAATTCTTTTATTTCCTTTTGCCATAAATGACGTGTTTCTTTATTTAAAGCCAGTGCAGCCAGATGACATAAAGTATGCCCCTTGCTTAATGCAGTCCGATAATCCTGATCAACGAATAAATTAACTTGCTTACCCAGCCAATTTTTATACGATTCGATTGCATTTTCCTTTTCCAGAATATGTGCCACTAAAAATATCCACCCTTCGGTGTTTCTTTTTACCGGAATATGTTGATCGAAATAAAGTTCACCACTTTGTTTATTGAATGCTGCCACAAGGCAATTTATCACTATTTGCTTATCTGATTCTCCGATAACTATCATGCCTTTATCCGCAGGATGATCGGGCCAGTTATAATCAACAGGGTGAAAAGGTGTTTCCGGTGTAAAAATGGCGAGGTGATGTTCATATTCCGCCAGTGCAATGATTGTGCTTTCTCTTTCAATTTCGCCGCTGGCAAAAGTCACTGTTGTACTACTGTCCAGAACTCCATAAAACATAATTTTTTTCCTTATTATATTTTGAAAGACGACGGGTATAGCGCCTACTTTTATAGTCCAAACGAAATTTACATTAAATATCTTGATAAATTATTTTATCAATTCCGCAACATTGCTCACAAAATAATGACATTGAATGTTTTGTTGCAGTAGCACTTTCAGCCTTCCTCGCAATCTGTTATCCCTGCCACTTACAAAATGCGGCTTATCTCTCCGCGCAGCAGAGAGATATAAACACTCGCTGTTTTGCAAGCTGCAACTTGAAGCTGGATTGGTATAGAATAGTCAATTCTCAATTGTTTCCAAAATCAATGTTGTTATGTCAAATCAAGATCCGCACAATCAACGGGACAGCCTGTTCTCTGCTCCGATTGCTAAATTAGGCGACTGGAGTTTCGATGAACGAGTTGCCGAAGTTTTCCCAGACATGGTGAAACGCTCCATACCGGGCTATTCAAATATCATCTCGATGATAGGAATGTTAGCCAGTCGCTTTGTCACACCGGGCAGCCAGGTTTACGATCTCGGCTGTTCCCTCGGTGCCGCGACATTATCCATTCGCCGCAATATCAGTGTTGATGGCTGTCATATCATCGCGATTGATAATTCACCCGCGATGACCGAACGCTGTCGCCGCCATATTGATGCGTTCAAAGCAAAAACACCGGTTGAGGTGATCGAGCAGAATATTCTTGATACCGACATTAAAAATGCCTCAATGGTTGTGCTGAATTTCACTTTGCAATTTCTCCACCCTGATGATCGCCAGAAGATATTAGACAAAATTTATGCCGGGCTGAAACCCGGTGGCGTTCTGGTCTTGTCTGAAAAATTTAATTTTGAAGATGACGACATTGGCGAATTGCTGTTCAGTATGCACCACGATTTTAAACGGGCAAATGGCTACAGTGAGCTGGAAATCAGTCAAAAACGCAGCATGTTGGAAAATGTCATGCGGACAGATTCCGTTGAAACGCACAAATCCCGCCTGAAACAGGCCGGTTTCCAGCATACTGAAGTCTGGTTCCAATGTTTTAACTTTGGCTCGCTGCTTGCAATAAAAGAACCGGCCCGAAAAGGACAAACCCCAGAAGGAGCTGACGAATGATCGATTTCGGTAATTTTTATCAACTGATCGCTAAAAATCACCTGAGCCATTGGCTAAATTGCCTGCCATCCCAGTTAGCGGAATGGCAAAAAGCCTCACTGCATGGTCAATTCGGCTCTTGGGTAAAATCGCTGGAAAACCTGCCAGAAATCGCCCCTGCTCATGTTGACCTGAAAAACGGCGTGATCGCGACCCATGAACCAGAGTTACCGGATGGGGAAAAAACTCGCATCCACAATATCCTGAAAACGCTGATGCCCTGGCGTAAAGGCCCGTTTTCACTCTATGGTGTTGACGTTGAGACTGAATGGCGCTCGAATTGGAAATGGGATCGCGTTCTGCCCCATCTTTCTCCGCTGAATGGAAAAACGGTACTTGATGTCGGTTGTGGGAGTGGTTATCACATGTGGCGTATGCTCGGTGAAGGGGCTGAATTCGTCGTCGGTATCGACCCGACCCAGCTTTTTCTTTGCCAGTTTGAGGCGGTCAGAAAATTGTTGGGTAATGACCAACGGGCTCACCTGCTACCATTGGGCATTGAACAGTTACCGGAATTGAAAGCCTTTGATACCGTCTTTTCGATGGGCGTTCTTTATCATCGCCGTTCTCCCCTCGACCATTTGTGGCAGCTGAAAAATCAGCTCGTTTCCGGTGGGGAACTGGTGTTGGAAAGTTTGGTCATTGAAGGCGATGAAAATCACTGCCTGATCCCCGGCGAACGTTACGCACAAATGCGGAATGTTTACTTCATTCCTTCGGCTGCCATGCTGAAAATCTGGCTGGAAAAATGCGGTTTTGTCGATGTCAGGATTGTTGATCATTCAATCACAACCACGGAAGAACAACGCCGGACTGAGTGGATGAAAACGGAATCTCTGGCTAATTTTCTTGACCCGGCAGATCAGAGCAAGACGATAGAAGGCTATCCGGCGCCACTGCGCGCTGTTCTCGTTGCTCGCAAGCCTTAACCTGTCAGCGGTAATCCGATAACAGCAATATCGATGTGTGAATGGCCAATAACGGAAATTCACACACTTATTATTCAGATATCCTTTTATTAAAACCGATAACGACTAACGATCAATCAACGTCATCACACCTTTCATCGACTCGACTAATTCAGGATCAACACTGTAATAAGTGTATTCGCCGATTTCACGGTCTTCTGAACTCATACTCACGCCAGCTTTATGATAAATCATTTTTGATGGCACACTTTTGCCTGCGGAACTATGAACTTCTTTCACGCCAATGTCCAAAAACTTACTGATATTACTCCCCCGAATACCGGCACCGGGCATAATAATCGGCCCACGACTCGCCTGTACCAGCTCTTTCAATAAAGGTAAACCCAGTTCAGCGCTGCTTTGCTGACCCGATGTTAAAATACGTTTTACACCAAGATCGGTCAGTTGTTGCAGGGCATTTAGCGGGTCACAACACATATCAAAAGCCCGATGAAAGGTCACCTCCATTTTTCCGGTTAATGCCATCAGTTGCCTCATGCGCAACATATCAACCTTCCCTTCTTCATTCAAAATACCCAAAGAGACACCGGGAAACCCCATTTCATTAATATAAGAAATATCGCTTTTCATCGTTTCAAGCTCACGCTTGTTGTAACAAAAATCGCCACCTCTGGGACGAACAATAGGATGTACGGGAATAGATAAGCACTGTAATACCTGTTGTAACGCGCCTATACTCGGCGTTAACCCCCCTTCTAATGGCCCTGCACTCAGTTCAATTCTATCGGCACCCGCTTCTTGTGCAGCCAGCGCACAGCTTGTGCTATAACAGCAAATCTCTAGCTTTAACATTAAAAGCCCTCTGGATATATACCTGCCAACATGTCATATAACCATCGTCTTTCAAGATGCGTCTTATATCTCCACGGGGAGGTCAGGCATTCACCTTGCCTTAGAAGCGGCAGCTTGAAATTGGATTGGTATAAATAGGTTTGAAATATTTTATTAGCGAACTTATTAACTATGACAACTATTTTTCAAAATGACATATTGAAAATCACAATATCAGAGCTTATGACTGAAAAATCGCCATAAAAAAGTCATTTTTGCCAAGCAGCCCTCACTTTTGACAACATTTACGAATGGAAAGAAAATAATACTTGATCACGGTTATATTTATTTTTCATCTGACTACCTAAAATCCTTGACACCACGACGTTCTATCAGACCTTTTAGCCAGCGCTGTAATTCATTACACTGCTCATCAAGTGTTCATCAAGCCGCTTGCTGAGCCTATACACGACAAAACGGACACCGTAGATCAGTATTCTCCGTAAGCAGGAATCTTTTCGTTTGCTAATACCCAACCGACGGATTTTTTCTCCACTGCTATGCTATTCGATTTGTTACACCGTTTGAAAACGAATTAACTGTTTATGCTGTAATGGGACATGAAATCCGCTAATTCATTACTGGGATTGTAAATAAAAAAATCGCCTTTCATTAAAATTTGCGCATTTCTTTTCACACTTGCATATTCTATATGTTCGCCGTTATGTATGATACTAAAGTCAGATATTCCAGATAAATGTTCAATCCGTATAATTGCTCCCGAATTATCATTAATTTTATGAGGATGATATATTTTACTGGCGACAGTACCCGATAAGCAACATGCAGCGGCTAAACAACAGCCACCAGAAACAGCAATAGATGAGTGAACACTTTTAGGTGTAAGATATCTAATGTTAATATCTCCGCCATATCGAGGGCGAGAAATAATAGCTATTTTCGGCTGCGTTATTGATTTTTTTAAATCTAATTCGTTCATTACTTCTCCATTTTCCTTAGTAATTCCCATTTTAACACCCATGTTCATTCTGATTTCTAAAATTAATTCCTGTAGACTTTTGTTACTTTCAATTTCATTGATTTTCTCATAACCTGTAAGTCCTAAACTTTCTGCACTAATAATAATCATAGGGACTGCCAAATCTATGCAGGTAACAGTAATGCCATAAATTTCATCAGTAACATTTCCTGTCGGAAAAAGTGATTTTGTTTTTGAGCATTCAGGATCTTTAAATGAAACATTAACTTCAGGAAAATATCCCATAATGCCCGGAATACAGCATAATTGGTATCTTGGTAAAATATTTTTCATTGTACATAAGATATTTTTATTTGTATTTACATTGTAAATTTCCAATTTTCCGTCAGGCATTAATAATTCATGTTCCAGTAAATCTATTATAACTAACGGTATTGAGGATGTCATATTTCCACAATTCACACTCCAGGATACTGAATTGCTATTACTTTCAAGTTGAGCAAAATTACTGATTACTTTTTTAGATTCATAATCTATATCAATAATAAAAGCTTTATTGCTGGTCGTCGTTTCTCTTCCTAGTCCATGAAGTTGCTTATTATTGTCTACATTTTTTTCTGTCAATGGCACACCAAATATATGCCTAAGGATTTCTTCTTTTAGTTCTTTTTTTTCTGGAAGATTTTTTTGTAGCAGAACAACACCAGTAGAAGTACCTCCTCTGACATAATAGAGAGGAATGCGTATTGGAGAGGTTAATTTATTCATAATGTTATCCTTATTAGCGTTATAGATATTTATGTTGCCGTGAAATAATATTTTTCCGTTTTGTTGCAATGAATGAATATTTGTAAAGATGACTATCAACTAAATAGCTAATGCTTTTTAAATGGGCTTAATATAGAATCTAACATATTAACATCTTGTTTATAAGCCAATCCATAATTCCAGTCCTGAGTAAATGTTTTGTCGTGATAAGTTTTAAATATTCTATCCCAAACAGGAAATATAAATGCATAATTTGAATTATTGTTTTTATACTCTTTATCATGATGAGGAGCATGGAATCTTGGTGTTGTAATAAAATTAGATAACTTTTTTTCAAAGTTAACCGGCAGTCTAATTTTAGAATGATGAAATATAGCAATAATAAATCCAATAATGGAATGAACAAGAACTGATTCTGATGATATCCCTAACAACCATATTATTAAAAAATTAAAAAAAGTATGTAGCATTAGTTCAAAAAAATGGACTCTTAACCCAGTCGTGGCATCTAGAACTTCATCAAGATGATGAATTTCATGAAATCTCCACATAAATTTATTTTTATGGCACAATCTGTGAAAAATGTATCCTATAAAATCCAGAACGACAACGCCTAAAATAATTGATGTAACTCCTCCTACAATATTAATAACATTCATTAAAGGATGAGCACTTGCGTAAAGTATAACGGGGACAAAGATTGCTAATGATAATAACTTTGTTAATGCAAAATTAAAGAAATTATTTCTCCAATGTCGATTAAATTTAACCGAATAAAATATGATATTTTTTTTCACATAAAAATAAATATCAAAGATAAAGATAAATAAAAACCAAAATAAGAGGATGTGATTAATCATAATATATTTCCTTAAAAAATGGTTTACTTTGTGCCCTAGTACTTTTTTGATTCGTATAAAATTGGCCAGCCTTGCCTCTGACATTCTGTCATTAGTTCCGGAGATGGATTAACAGCATAAGGGTGACCAACTAATCTTAATAGATCAAGATCTGATATATGGTCTCCATAGGCATAACATGCAGAAAGCGGCTGATGGTGAGTTTGAGCATAGCTACGGGCATGTTTAGCTTTTTGATTGCCAATAGAAACTCTGCTAAGTGCTCCAGTATAATATCCATTTTTTATTATGGGCTCAGAACATAATGCATTTCTTATTCCAAATGACTGCATCACAGGATAGATGATGTCTGTCATCGATCCTGAGACGAAAACAACATCATCATTACGCATTTGATGAAATAGAATTTTCTTCACTATAATGGTATTAAAGTCATAACAGCCATCACTAAATACCTTTCTAGCTGTTGCTCTTACCTTATTTTGTGATTCACCTTTGAATAAAGAATAATAATATCGGTTAATATCCTCCCTTGGTTTTCCTTCATTGCTATTTTTTTGTATTTTGTTCATTATACTGGTGAATGACAAACCACACGAAAACTCTCCGCATTCTAAATACTCCTTTAAAAATATAAACATGCTTTTGCCTGTAATAACAGTTTCATCAAAATCGAAAAAAGCGATCCCCATGACAGCACCCCTTATTTAAATATTCTCTAGATAATGATGATGGCAAATAGATGCTTGCTCACCCTCTTTTTGGGTAATATAGATAAGGTCGTATACGCTGAAGATAAAACCGATTTCAGCTGATTTTATTTCATCTTGATAGAATGCTATATTATACTCACCTGTAAATTTACCATATTTTGTGATCTTATGAGATAATACATTGAGTGAAACTATAACCGGTAACGGGAATACAAAAGATAAAAATGATACATTCAACGATGTTAAAGTAAAATATTTTTCGGTCATACTGATGCCAGAATTATTAAGAAAATATTTTTCCGTCGTCGCAATCATCGCCTGCCTTGCTGCTTCAATCAGAATCATTCCCTGTATATGCTGTCCTGTTTGATGATCACATAATAACTCAGAAGAATCCTGAAGAATAAGTTTAGAGTCATAATTCCCATTTTCTTGTTTTACTGGGCTAGTAATAAGAATATTTGCTTTTCTTCGTTTATGTACCAACTTTTTGAGATCTTTACTATTCTGATAATAAAGATCACTTAAGTTAATTATTTTTTTTATTTTATCTGGATAATTTCTATGAATAATATGTATAGTTCTTTCAATATCATCAAACTGTACTCCTTGACCCAAAATAATTTTTTTCACATTTGCAATTTCACCTGACCAAACAAATCGCTCAAATTCATGAACTGTCATAACATTTTCGTTTTTGTCAGAAAATGTTTTAAATTTTTCACCAACAACAATGAGCTTGTTCATATCCATTACCTCTCAGTTTTTAAACTAATGAAGCTTTAGAATTACTCAGATTATACAAGGAAGTGAAATATTGTATCAGTTCTGTTTCTTTTCCTGTGAAACCTAGATATCCATCAGGATTAAGAACTGCGTATTCATCATTATTTATCTGAAGAAGCACTGTCAATGCTATATCTTCTTTTTCTATACGGTAGAAAATAAAAAATGTATTTTCTTTTAGTCGTTCAAATACCGAACACTTTTCCTTTGCAGAAAAAATCACAACTTTACCAGAAGAAAAAGCATCATAAGTATTCCGAAAACCATATTTATTCGAAGAAAATTCATACCACGGTACATGATGCCCTGTCATAGTATCGGAAGATGAATCTAATAAAGCTGAAAATCCAGCGTATTTACAGGGAAGCTCATGACGATAGTAATCTCGATGGCAAAATTCAGGATAATACACGTCATCGATATCCTGACGGGGAATCATCCCAGCAATGAGTCCCGTATCATGATCTGTAGAATTTAGAACGCGTCTAACAGCATTAAAACGCTGTGAACGATAGGTATTAAGCAGTTCAGCGCTGGAAATTCCCTTAAGATAAAATGCTAATTTCCAGGCCAGATTAATTGCATCCTGAATACCGGTATTCATTCCTTGCCCACCTATAGGACTAAACAAATGAAAGGCATCTCCGGCAAGAAAAATATTTTCTTTATAATTTTCATCTGCTATTCGGTTATAAAAATTTGCACTGGATGACCACACCAGTTTATTGGATTTTCCAACTTGGCTACAGTATTTAGAAATGTAATTATTTATTTCCTGTAGATTGGGTGTAGGCCGTGTAGAAGGTAATTTTCCGTCTTTCTTTATCACTACTCTAACCATGTTATCAGACATCGGAAGAAAGATTAAAAACCCCTCTTCATTAATATAATAAGATGTTCCGGGAATGTTTTTATTTTTTTCGAACTGTACATCCGCCATAATAAAATGCATATCATAATTGAGCCCATTGAAATTAATTTCCGCCAATTCCCTGACCGTACTGGCAGCACCATCAGCACCAATAATAAAATTATAAGAAGATGTATGTACCATACCATTCTCATCTAAGATTGTTACTTTATATATTTCTTTTTCTCTGACCCATGAAATAAGTTTGTATCCCCGTTTCACTCTGATCCCAGATTGTAGGAGGTGATTCTCCAATATTTTTTCAGTTTCAGGTTGTGGAATACTAATATGAAACTTATAACATGATTGCAGATACTTATTATTTATGTGAAGAAAACATCTGTTTTTATAAAAGGCATAAACAGAATCAACTTGATGTCCTCTCATGACCAATTTATCGGCTAACTGTAATCCATGAAACGCCTTAATTGTTGCCGGACTGACAGTCAGTGCTTTAGAATAAGTTGTGCTTTCTGTATTTTTATCAATAATATCAAATTGGATATTATATTTATTTAAGTAGCACCCTGTCATTAATCCTACTGGACCTGCCCCGATGATAAGAATTTTTTTCATGGTAAATACCTCTAACATGTCCTGTTGAGAGCATACGGATATATATTATTTCTTTAATAAAATTATTATCAGCTATGGATAAATATCACCTTTAATCCGACGATCACTGGCGACATTACAAATATGCCAGTATGGATATGGTTTTTCTTTTTCGCTAACTTTATTAAGCATATTGATTTCCTCCGAACTAAGCTCCCAGGAAAATGCGGCAATATTGTCTTCAAGCTGAGTCATTTTTGTCGCGCCAATCACAAGTGAGGTGATCCCTGGACGAGTAAGCAACCAGTTTAGTGCTACCTGAGCGATACTGGCATTATGTTGCTGTGCAATTTCATGCATGGCATCCAGTGTCTGATATGCTTGCTCTCGGTTAGCGATAGGGGCAGATTCAAATGGAGTCATATTTGATAATCGGCTATCTTCTGGGTATGCCTGATTTCGTGGATACTTACCTGTCAAAAATCCCCCGGCGAGTGGGCTCCATACTGTGATTCCGATGTTTTGATCGACGCTTAACGGGATAATTTCGTGCTCTAGTTCCCGTGCAGCGATATTGTAATACCCCTGATATACACAAAATTTTTCCAGACTAAGGCGTTCAGAAATCCCTAAGGCTTTCATCAATTGCCAGGCGGCGTAGTTTGATACACCGATATAGCGAATTTTTCCGTCACGAACCAGATTATCTAATGTCCGCAGTGTGTCTTCCAATGACGTCCGAGGATCAAAACCATGCAAATGATAAATATCAATATAATCAGTATTAAGATGTTTTAAACTCAACTCGACAGCATTGATGATATGGTAACGGGATGCACCGAGTGAATTAGGATTTGGATCAGTCTGCCAGCGGCCTTTTGTGCCGATGATAACTTGGTGTCGTTTACCTTTCAGTGCATTACCTAATAATTCTTCACCTTGTCCATTTTTATAACAATCAGCGGTATCAAAGAAATTAATCCCGGCATCCAGTGCTTTTAATACAAGGTCATATGCTGTTTTTTCGGGAACAACGCCAAATTCCGACCAGTTACGATCCGGTGCTCCCAAAAAAGCACCTTTTTCACCAAAAGTCATAGCACCGAAACATAATTCGGAAACGGATAGCCCTGTAGAACCTAAATATCGGTATTTCATATTTTTACTCACTTATCTTAAAGGAATTATAAAGTTACATATGCAATGATGAGTCCGATTGCTGTCATAAAAGCACCAGCCAGTGGAACATGAGAAAGAGAGACGCCGTATGCAAGCAATAGCCCTCCAAGCCAAGCACCTGCCGCATTACCAAGGTTAAATGCAGCGATATTACAAGAGGACACCATGCTTTTTGATGTTTTACTACTGTCTAACGCCTGAACTTGCAACGGGGGAATTGTAGAAAACATAGCCATTCCCAGTAAAAAGACCGCCACACAAGCTGATACGGTGTGTAACATCGCTACCGGGAACAGGCAAAGCACTACAATGAGGAACGACAATGTAATAATGAGTGCTTTACGTGTTCCTTTATCCGTGAGTTTCCCGCCGATGTGATTCCCTATAACCATACCGATACCAAATAATACCAACACAGATGGGATGAACTTTTCATTCATTTGTGTGACATCTTTCAGCATAGGTGAGATATAGGTGAATGCGGAAAATACGCCAGAAAAACCCAATGCTGTAATTATCAGACTTTTAAATACTTTTTCCTGAATGATAATTTTTAATTCATCAACAACATTTATTTTTTTTATCCCTGTAGCCTGATGATTTGGAACAAAGAATATGACTGATAATGCCGATAATAGGCCAATAATTGTTACCATGAAAAATGTATAACGCCAGCCCAAAAGTTGACCGATCCATGTACCGAGAGGAACGCCCATAATATTGGCTAGCGTAGCACCGAGAAATACGGCCGATACCGCAGAAGCTCTTTTATCGGGCGCAGCCAGTTCCGATGCATAGACAGAGCTGATGCCAAAGAATGCGGCATGTGCAAAGGCCGTGATAATTCTGGCTATAATCAACGTCGTAATATTTCCTGATATACCGCACCAGAAATTTCCAGCAGTGAAAATAATCATCAGAAGAATGAGCGAATATTTTTTATTATATTGGCTAAGAAATGAGGTAATTAGTGGTGCTCCAATCACAACACCAAACGCATACGCAGTGATTGAATAAGCAGCCAATGTGATGGAAATATGAAAATCCCGGGCAATATCAAGCAAAACACCCATAATAACGAATTCTGTCGTTCCAATACCGAATGAACCTACAGACAAGGCATACACAGCGGTTGGCATGCCTACTCTACGGGAAGTAGATAACGTCATGATATAAACCTCATTTCCTGCCAGAATTGACGGAATAATTTACAACCGGTAATTATTGATCAATGAGTGCAAGATCACCTTGGCTATAGCGCAGACCGTGAATATTTTCCGGCTGGAAAATAGAATCCATGAGGTGGATATCACCGCCAGAAATCCGTAGCCCGGCAGCACCGGCATTATCCTGAAGATGCTCAATTTTCCTCGCGCCCGGAATGGGGACGATATCCTCTTGCTTGCTCATGACCCAAGCGAGGGCGAGCTGAGCCAGAGAACAGTGATATTTTCCGGCGATGGATTGCAATTTACTGAGCAATTGTTGGTTTTTTTGCATCGCGTCTTGCTGGAAACGAGGGAGATCCCGTCGGAAATCATCGTTAGCAAAACCGGATTGATCGGTAATTTTTCCGGTCAGGAAGCCGCGTCCCAGCGGGCTATAAGGAACAAAACCTACGCCCAGTTCACGGCAAACCGGCAGAATGTGGCTTTCCGGCTCACGGGACCACAGAGAATATTCACTCTGGACAGCGGCAATGGGATGCACTTTACAGGCTCGCCGCAGTGTATCGGCGGAAACTTCCGACAAACCAAGATGGCGAACTTTGCCTTCTTTAATCAGCGCGGCCATTGTGCCCACCACATCTTCTATCGGGACGGCAGGATCAATACGGTGCTGATACAGCAAATCAATAGTGTCGATGTTGAGGCGTTTCAGTGAACCTTCAACCGCTTCACGAATGTGTTCCGGTCGGCTGTCAACACCGGCCATGCGCTCCAATCCGTTACCCGTGGGTAAAATACGGAAACCAAATTTTGTTGCAATCTGGACTTTATCACGCATCCCTTTGATGGCCTTTCCCACCAGAGTTTCATTGTCAAAAGGACCATAAACTTCGGCGGTATCAAGGAAAGTGATCCCCATATCGATAGCCGCGTGAATCGTCTTAATGGATTGTGATTCTTCTGCCCCGCCATAAGCAAAACTCATTCCCATACAACCTAATCCTAAAGCAGAGACCGAAAACTTATCTTTTCCGAGATAACGTGTTTTCATCTTCTTTTCCTCGTGGGTTAAATTATATTAAAGGTATAGCCTGCTTTTACATTCAGCACTATTAACATAAAGTGAATGCAGTATTAGAGAGAAATTAACAATGAAAAATATGCCTGACCTGCAACAAATCAAGATATTCATGCTCATTGTGCAACATGGCAGTTTCCGAAAAGCGGCGAAAGAATTGAATCTTTCGCCTCCCTCTCTGACCAATGCCATCAATCATCTTGAAGAAAAATTGGGCGTCAGGCTTTTGAACCGTTCTACTCGTAGCCTTTCTTTGACCGTCATTGGCGAGGCATTTTTAACCAAAATCATACCGATATTCGATGACTTCAACCGTGCCATCGATACCCTTAATGATCATAAGGCAACACCTGAAGGGAGTATCAGGATAAATATGCCTCGGATAGTGCTTGAACTCTTTTTTCAGGATTATTTATTGGCCTTCAAAAAAAACTATCCCGATATTACGCTGGAATTATTTGCAACAGACAAAAAAATCAACATTATTGAATCCGGGTTTGATGCAGGTATTCGTTATATTCAGGATGTACCAAAAGACATGATTGCCATTCCTTTCGGACCTAAATTGAGCCTTGTGCCCGTTGCCAGCCCTGAGTTTATAAAAAATAACCGGACGCCGGATTCGGTAAAAGATTTGATTAATTTCCGCTGTATTAACCGATGCTTTCCCTCCGGCGAAATTTACCGTTGGGAGTTTCTTGATACGCAAGGGGGTATCACTGAAATAAATGTCAAAGGGGATTTAGTGGTAGATTCTGATACCGCCATGCTTCAGGCTGCGGAAGCTGGTTTAGGCATTGCTTTTGTTTATGAACCGCTTGTGAATGAGCACCTGAAAGCAGGAAGACTCATTCGTTTGCTCCCTGATGATCACTATCCTTCCGCTAATTTCTGTATTTATTATCCAAGCCGTAAACATATTCCTGCGCCACTGAGAACCTTAATTACTTGGGTTATGGCTATGAATAATGGTTTTTCTCTATTCCCGATATAAGCCTGCTATTCTGATTCATATCAATGTAAATTGTATTGTCATTTTATCTCGTGAGGGGCTGGGGGCACTGTTAGCAATTTTTGGCATCAAAAGCCGCCGCTTGACACAAGACTGACAGTAGCATCCAGTGTATTGAATATGATATAAACCCGCTTATTTTTCTTTTATAACCCATAACTCATAACCCGCGCGCTTGAAAATGCTGCGTTCTATCTCCTATTGATTTCAGCCCATACCTGAAAGGCGATAGGGATAACAATGCCTATTTTTTAGCGCGTAACTTAAGGTAACACTGTGAATATACAGGCTATTCTTTCAGAAAAAATCAGTAGTGCGCTGATTGCAGCTGGTGCGCCAGCCGATAGTGAGGCTCACGTTCGTCAATCTGCAAAAGCTCAATTTGGTGACTATCAGGCAAATGGTGTCATGGCGGCGGCTAAAAAAATGGGTATCCCTCCCCGGCAACTGGCAGAAAAAGCCGTCAATTTGCTCGATCTGCAAGGAATTGCCAGCAAAATCGAAATCGCCGGCCCCGGTTTTATCAATATTTTTCTGGATAATGCGTGGGTCGCCGCCAATATCGAGCAAGCACTGGCGGCAGAAAAATTGGGCATCGCGCCTGTAGAACCACAAACGATTGTTATCGATTACTCTGCGCCCAATGTGGCGAAACAGATGCACATTGGTCATATCCGTTCGACCATCATTGGCGATGCCGCTGCACGTACGCTGGAATTCCTCGGCCATAAGGTTATCCGCGCCAACCATCTCGGTGATTGGGGAACCCAGTTCGGGATGCTGATTGCCTATCTGGAAAAAATGCAGAATGAAAATGCCAGCGACATGGCATTGGCGGATCTGGAAGAGTTCTACCGCGAAGCCAAGAAAAATTACGACGAAGATGAAGAATTTGCCGTGCGCGCCCGTAACTATGTGGTCAAACTGCAAGGCGGTGATGAATATTGCCGTACTATGTGGCGCAAATTGGTTGATATCACCATGTCACAGAATCAGGCAACCTATCAGCGGTTAAATGTCACGCTGACAGAAAAAGATGTGATGGGTGAAAGCCTGTATAACGATATGCTGCCGGGAATTGTCGCTGATCTGAAACAGCGTAACATTGCCGTTGAAAGTGATGGCGCAACCGTGGTTTACCTTGATGAATTCAAAAATAAAGAAGGTGAACCGATGGGCGTTATCATCCAGAAGAAAGACGGTGGCTACCTTTACACCACGACAGATATCGCCTGTGCAAAATACCGCCATGAAGTGCTCAATGCGGAACGTGTTCTCTACTATATTGATTCGCGTCAGCACCAACATTTAATTCAGGCTTGGACTATTGTACGGAAAGCCGGTTACATTCCTGAATCGATGTCACTGGAACACCATATGTTCGGTATGATGCTGGGCAAAGATGGCAAGCCCTTCAAAACCCGCGCCGGTGGCACAGTGAAATTATCTGATTTACTGGATGAAGCGATTGAACGCGCCGATGCCCTGATCCGCGAGAAAAACCCGGATATGCCGGAAGACGAGCTGAAAAAAGTGATCGAAGCGGTCGGTATCGGAGCCGTGAAATATGCTGACCTTTCCAAAAGCCGCACCACTGATTACGTGTTTGACTGGGATAATATGCTGGCTTTCGAAGGCAATACCGCGCCCTATATGCAGTATGCTTACACCCGTGTTTCTTCTATCTTCAAACGTGCCAATATTAATGAAAGCAGCCTGACCCTGCCTGTCGTTCTGAATGAAGAACGCGAGCAAACACTGGCAACACGTTTGTTACAGTTTGAAGAAACAATCCTGACTGTTGCCCGTGAAGGAACGCCGCATGTTATGTGCGCCTATTTGTATGATCTGGCTGGCCTGTTCTCCGGGTTTTATGAACATTGCCCGATCCTGAATGCGGAAAATGAAGAATTACGCCAGAGCCGGTTGAAATTAGCATTGCTGACGGCAAAAACATTGAAGCAAGGCCTTGATACGCTGGGTATTCAGACTGTAGAAAGAATGTAATTTATTTAATTCTAATGCTGGTGTAAGATAACCCTCTTATGCCAGCTATTTTGCTGAAATACATATTCCCATAACATTTTATTTAAGAATGATTGAATTATTATAAATTAATATACCAACGCCAACTTAAAATACGTATTATATTTCCCCGCTCAGTAGAGGAATATAAATCCTAACATCATATTTCGGATTATAAATTTAAAATATAATCAGGAGATTATATGACAAATCATATTTTAAATGATTTTTTCAATTATCTTATTACTACAGGAAAAATATATCCATACGCTCTAAATACCGAATTCAAACTACACTTAACTCTTAAAGTTAAATGGACTGACAATCTATTAGCCAACCGAAAACAACGACATACCTGGGATAATTACGATATCAATGATTTATTGATGAACTTGGGATTTCAACCTGAAAAACAAATAGAAACATGTCATTGGCATGGAAATATACCTAAAATATATACTTTGTATTCGCACTCAGTTGACATTAGTCTTGATATATACAGAAATCATATTCTTCCTCAATTGAGACTCGACACATCTAAAAGAGTGAATCAATACCGTCAATTCCGCATAGCCGTTGCTAATTATAGTGAAAGAAATAATACTTTCCAAAGAATGAATACACCAAACACACTGACTTTCAATAACACACGCAATATTCGTGTTTATCCTTTAAGTATTGAAGAAAAAAAGATGAAATATGATTGTATTAATAACATAGATAAAAATAGAAAAAAATAAAACCACCCAATAGCCATTGGGCAGTTTATTAACTATTAACCATTAACTATTAACTAATCGCTGATCAAAAAAGATTATGATAACCCGCGATGAGCAAAATCTTTCAGACGGAAACCCATTAAGGCTAATGCAGCAAAATAGCTACCGGCACCCGCAATGACAACCCCCATTAATCGCAGCAGGCGCAATGCCATATTGCCCTGCTCCCACGAAGGCATAATCCACAACATCGCCAGCAAAACACCCACCATAACAGCAATTGCCACCAGCAATTTCAGCAAGAAAACAGTCCACCCGGCCAATGGCTTAAATATCTCACGCTTGCGTAATTGCCAGTAAAGCATGGAAGCGTTGAAACACGCCGCCAAACCAATGGAAAGCGCTAGCCCGGCATGTTTCAGTGGGCCAATAAAAGCCAGATTCATCAATTGAGTCAGAATCAATGTGACAATCGCAATTTTAACAGGCGTTTTAATATCCTGACGGGAATAGAAACCCGGTGCCAGAACTTTAACCACAATCAATCCCATCAAACCGAAACAATAGGCAATCAGCGCGCGCTGTGTCATTGCTGCATCAAAAGCAGAAAAATGACCATACTGAAAGAGTGATACCGTTAATGGCTCCGCCAAAATACCCAATGCAACCGCGCACGGTAATGCCAGCAGAAAGCAGAGGCGCAATCCCCAGTCCATTAATTTCCGGTATTCTTCATGATTCCCGCTGGAAAAACTTTTCGCCAGAGAAGGCAGTAAAATAGTGCCTAATGCTACGCCCAATACTCCAGAGGGTAATTCCATTAAACGATCTGCGTAATACATCCACGACACAGAGCCAGAAACCAGAAATGAAGCAAAAATGGTATTGATAATCAACGAAATTTGGCTCACTGACACACCCAGAATCGCGGGTCCCATCTGACGGATCACACGCCAGACGCCACTGTCACGGAAAGAAACCCGTGGCAAGACTAACATGCCTATTTTTTTCAGATGAGGAAGCTGATAGGCCAGTTGCAGAATGCCTCCGACAATCACGGCCCATCCCAATGCCATCACCGGCGGATGGCAATAAGGCGCTACAAACAGGGCAAAAGCAATCATGCTGATATTCAGCAAAGTGGGTGCAAAAGCGGGCACAGAAAAACGGTTCCAGGTATTAAGAATCGCCCCTGCCAGTGATGCCAGTGATATCAGAAAAATATAGGGAAACGTGATCCTGAGCAGGTCACGGGTGAGAACAAACTTATCAGGTGTATCGGTAAAACCCGGCGCTGTCACATAAATGACCCAAGGCGCAGCGATAATGCCCAGCACGGTGACCACCGCAAGGATCAGCGTCAACATGCCTGAAATATAGGCAATAAAAGTACGCGTTGCTTCTTCGCCCTGTTGATTTTTGTATTCCGCAAGAATGGGAACAAAAGCCTGCGAAAAAGCGCCCTCGGCAAAAATGCGGCGCAACAAGTTAGGTAATTTGAACGCAACAAAGAAGGCATCTGTTGCCATTCCTGCGCCAAATATGCGCGCAATGATCGCATCACGGATGAAACCCAGCACACGGGAAAACATCGTCATTGAACTGACCGCTGCCAGTGATTTTAATAAGTTCATATATTGTTTGACTATTCTGTAGCTATTTTTATAAAAAAATGAGCGTTAAGCGTTTTTATTTGAAATGGATGCAAAAGCGTAAAGCAATCACCCGCTTTTTACCAATTTTCATCAATCAGTGCGGTCAGAACATGGTCTTGCCAGATGCCATCTATCATTAAATATTTTCTGGCATAACCTTCTTGTTCAAAATTCAGCTTCTTGAGTAAATTCCCGCTTCGTTGGTTATGTGGCATATAGTTAGCCATAATTCGGTGCATCTTCTGGTGACGCTGCATATAGCGGATAACCGGCTGTAACGCTTCATACATTACCCCCTGCCCCTGTATTTTCTCCGCCAAAGAATAACCGAGATAGCAGGAATGAAACGCACCACGAACAATATTGGTGAAATTTGCCACCCCCATGATTTCATGCTCATCAGGATCCAGCAGGACGAAATTATACGTTAAATTCTGCCGTTGCAGCTCTGTGATATAACTCAGTTTGTGTGTCCAGCCTGATGGTTGATAAAAGCTACTGTCTCTCGTTGGCTCCCACGGCTTAAGAAAATCTTTATTTTCTGTGTAATATTCTGCCAAACGATAAGCATCACGCTCATAAACAAGACGAACCACCATTCTATCCGTAATAAAACGAACTTTAGGCGATGTAGATCGATAACTAAACATGCCTTCTCCTGTTATTGCCATTGCTTGGTTTTAAAAAATAAGGCGTAAAAATGAGTATTGAAAGATAACGAGCCTAAATAATTTATCGTTAACAAAGAGGCAGCTTGAAAGACGACGGGTATATAATAGTCTTGTTTTACGATAAAAAAATATCATCTAACCCCCCTCTATCTTAAAGATAGAATTACGTTCAAAATATTAAAAAATTTCATCTGTATTTTCTCATATCTTAATGGTGCGAAATGTCATTGGTTTCACAGGCTCGCAGTTTAGGTAAATATTTTTTATTGTTCGATAATCTGCTGGTCGTATTGGGCTTTTTTGTTGTTTTTCCATTAATTTCAATTCGGTTTGTCGAACAATTGGGCTGGGCAGCCGTTATCGTCGGCTTCGCCTTAGGAACCCGCCAGCTCGTTCAACAAGGGTTGGGGATCTTTGGCGGCGCCATTGCTGATAAATTTGGCGCCAAGCCTATGATTGTCATCGGCATGTTACTGCGTTCATTAGGCTTTGCCCTGATGGCGTTGGCTTCTGAACCGTGGATACTCATACTTTCCTGTATCCTGTCTGCGCTTGGCGGCGTTTTGTTCGATCCACCACGGGCTGCACTGATTATTAAGCTGACCCGTCCTCATGAACGCGGGCGCTTTTATTCAATTCTGCTTATGCAGGACAGCGCAGGTGCGGTAATTGGAGCACTCATTGGCAGCTGGTTATTACAATACGATTTTCATCTCGTTTGCTGGATAGGCGCGGCTATTTTTGTATTAGCCGCCATATTTAATGCCTGGTTGCTGCCGGCATACCGTATTTCAACTATCCGTGCCCCTATCAAAGAAGGTATGGCAAGGGTCATTAAAGATCGGCGGTTCTTTTATTATGTGCTGACCCTGACGGGGTATTTTATCTTATCAGTGCAAGTCATGCTGATGTTCCCGATCATTATCCATGAAATTTCCGGCAGCCATACCGCCGTTAAATGGATGTATGCCATTGAAGCGACGATTTCCCTGACACTGCTTTATCCTATTGCACGCTGGAGTGAAAAGCATTTCCGCTTAGAGCAGCGGTTGATGATCGGTTTATTTTTGATGAGCCTGTGCATGTTTCCTATCGGCTGGATCAGCCAATTACATATTCTGTTTGTTTTGATTGCGTTGTTCTATCTGGGTACTGTGACCGCTGAACCGGCCCGTGAAATGCTCAGTGCTGAACTGGTTGACCCGCGTGCGCGGGGCAGTTATATGGGGTTCAGTCGCCTGGGGTTAGCTCTGGGTGGTGTGCTCGGCTATACTGGCGGAGGCTGGTTTTATGACATGGGCCATGCCATGAACGTGCCCCAACTGCCCTGGATGATATTGGGAACGACGGGATTGATCACGATTTATGCTCTTCACCGTCAATTCAACCAGAAGAAACTTGAGTCAGTCATTATTAGCCGGCATTAAATAATCTTTTATCACAGTGTCATCACGATATCGTGATGACACTGTGACTGGCAAAAAACTTAACTCTTCGCGCTACAAGTGCGAGAAGTTAAGCGGTCGCCTATCATTTTGAAAAACTATTTAACCCTATAAAGAGCATCAATATGAAAAAACTTTTCTTAGGCGTCGTCTTCGTTCTCATTGGTTTAATCAGTGGTTGCGGTCAATTTAAGAATCTCAGCATCAATGAAAGTTTGCTCAATGATTACCTATTAAAAAAAGTACATTATCAGAAAGAGGTTAATATCGCAGGGATAGCCAACTTCAATATTAATCTGGGCGATCTCACCAGCCAAATAGGTCATCAGGATCCTGAAAAAATCGAACTGTCCAGTCAGGCAAACGTTGACATTGCAACACTATTCGGTGGTATGCAGGCTGGTATGAAACTGACTATCCGGGCTAAGCCGGTATTTGATGCCCAAAAAGGGGCTATTTTTGCCAAAGAACTGGAAATCGTGAATTATCAGGCGACGCCGGAAAAAGCAGAGAACTTTATCAAGGTATTGATACCTTACCTGAATGCTTCATTAAACGAATTTTTTAATGCTCATCCGATTTATGTCCTAAATCCGGAAAAAAGTACGACTGAAGCCACTGCGGCAAAACTTGCCAAAGGCTTGGAAATTAAACCCGGAAAGCTGGTGATTGAATTAACGGATAAATAATTTTTATTGTCAGGGCAAATTATTTATAAATGATTTGCCCTTTATTTTATCAATCACCGCTATCGATAATTGGACTTATTCAGAGTCCAACTCTTCACGCAAAGCCTGTAATGCTTCACGGGTAATCATCGCCAGCGTCCGATAGAAACCGCTGACCGCATGTGCCTCAACTTTGCCGAGAAATTGCCCGCACCAAGGCAACACATAGTCATCAAACAACGCAATCTGCGCCTGAACTTCATCCTCTGCGGCCTGATCTTCCAGCCATGATGCTGCCAGTAATAAAGAACCAAACTGGTCTGCCGCTGTGTCAGATAATGGCATTCCCCTTTCCATCAGAAACTGGCGGACTTCCTGCTCGGTTCCGTCAGTATAATCAGAGCGAAAAACCGCAACTTTAGCCGATTCCCCAATAGCCGGTTTCCCAACGAAAAGGGCCTGATAATCAGGCTCTATTACCGATAAATCACAGTGTTGCTGTAAGCGAACCAATAATTCATCCTGCTCCAAGGGCCACGCCTGTTTTAACTTTCCTTCGGCAATCATCGACATCAATGGTTGCAACAGTGGGTCTTGCGGTGAGCGGTTAAAGAGTGTCCCCAGTATGCGACAAACAATCGAAAATTCGTTCATGATTTAATCAATTCCAATAGCTTAAAATAATGACGGACTATTTTCCCTAATCACCTGCCGCACTGTAAAGTAAATCGTTAATATCCAAGCGATATATTCACAAGGCCTTTTGCTGATTCTCCCTGTTCCATTCGTTGGATATTTTCACAGACACTATCCATGGCCTGTTCAGGGATCGTATTTGCGGCAATGTGCGGTGTGACAGTGATACGAGGGTGAGTCCAGAACGGGTGCATGGTTGATAATGGTTCTATCGCAAACACATCAAGTGTTGCTCCGGCAACATAGTTTTTATCAATAGCCGTCAATAGATCCTGTTCAACAAGATGGGCACCTCTGGCGATATTGATAATATACGCGCCTTTTTTTAACTGACTGAAGGTGGAAATATTCAGAATTGCGCGGGTCTCAGGCGTATCGGGCAGAAGATTAATCAGCACCTGACAACCCGAAAGAAATTCGCCGAATTGCCCTTCTCCCGCAAAACTTTCGACACCATCAAGCTGTTTTGCTGTTCTGCTCCAACAACGCACAGCAAAATCAAATTCTTTCAATTTCTCCAGCACACTGCGCCCCAAAACACCGACACCCAGCACACCAATAACGAATTCTTTCCGATTGTGCTGTTCCAGTGGATGCCAGATACGCCGCTCCTGATTGCGTCTATATTCATCCATTCGCCGGAAATAATATAAAACGGCATTCACAGTATATTCCTGCATCTGGCGCGCCATTCCGGTATCTTCGAGACGAATTAACGGAACATCAGCCGACAACATACCCGGATTTTCCAGCTCTTGCCGGAGAATAACGTCAACACCTGCTCCCAGTACAAATATTCCTTTCAGATCTTTACGGCCAGCTAACATTTCATAAGGAGGATGCCAGACGAGTGCATAATCTGCCGGAGCATTATCGCCACTCACCCATGCCCTGACTTTCGCATCAGGTAAACGGGCTTTTATTCCTTGAATCCATTGCCCGGTATTAAATGAAGGGCTAAAAAAAATGATATTCATATAATCTTATTCCTTATTGTGTTAGGCGATCGTTTTATATAGATCGTTTTAATCCGGTTAACGAATTTACAACACAACAATAGAAAATCAATAGCGTTGATCTCATCCGGCTTTTGACTTAACCCGCGATGCACTGCCTGCGACACAGATAG
The DNA here is from genome assembly GCA_031253755.1 of Enterobacteriaceae bacterium. GTDB lineage: Bacteria > Pseudomonadota > Gammaproteobacteria > Enterobacterales > Enterobacteriaceae > Xenorhabdus. The sequence continues at coordinate 42,072 of JAIRVT010000050.1, read as the reverse complement.
CCGCAAACAAAAGCGTTACCATCACCCCAATCAGCAATGTGACAAAATCGGTCACAGCAGTGGCAATCAACGAACCGGCGCTGGCACCGATAAACAGAATAAAACCATTGAGCGCCATGCCACCGCCACGGTTGGGAGCGGATACAGCACCAAACTGTGTGATCATCGCCGGAACAGCCAGAGCAATGCCCGTCACAAAAATCAGGCTGCCGATTGCGATACCCGTTAAAGATTGAGCCAATACCGCCTCTACAGCCAGACCTGCCGCCGCAGTTATATAGCCAGTCATTGCAACGCCCGGTATGCCAACCCGTGCGGCAAACGGCCCCATCAGTAATGCTGCAAACATGCCCGGCAACCCAACCAGACGCAATAAAATAACCTTATCCGGCGTCAGCCCCAAGCCTGACAGATGAGCGCCTAATACCGTGTACATGGCAACAAACGATAACAATAGTGTGATATGGGCACATGACAACAGCAGAACTGCCGGTTGCACCACAGTTCGGCCCAATGCGATAAATCGGCGCCCCAGATGACCATCAACAATCTCACGTTGTGGCTCTTTAAATATCACGACCAAGAACGGTAGCGCGGCCATCAGGCACACTCCTGTTGCCAGAAACACCCAGTTCCAACTCCAGTGTAATGCTATCCAGGCAGCCAACACCTGCCCGAAAATACCCGCAGTGAGAAATGAAGTGGACATCGTTCCGATAGCCATAGCGCGATAACGCACGGGGAGCGCTTCTGTCAGGTAGGCCAGCGATATCGGCGCAAAACAGGCGGCCGCCAATCCCTGCAAAACCCGTAACCCTGCCAGCCAGATTAGTGACGGAGCAAAATAACAGGCAAGTGTCGCTATCGATAATGCGGTCATTCCTATCAACATTACCGAACGGCGGCCGTATTGATCTGAAATGGGCCCCCAGAACAGAAATCCACCGGCATAAGCCAGACTGAAACTTGTGGCAAGCGCATAAGTTGCAAGCTCTGGATTCGCTGGGTTGAAATCCTGATTAACATACGATAACAGCGGAATGGCCAGATAGAGCTGGGTCAAGACAAACAATGCAATCACCGCTAACAAAATGGTGGCACTGCTGCCTGCCGTGTACATCTGATCAGGTGAGGCAACCTGATTGCCTGTATCATCAACAACTGTTTTTATCTGTTTTTGTTGGTCATGCATGGGCTACTGTCTCCAATTAAGTCGTGTTGAACTAAAGAAAACATCTGGCTTGCAAAATGATCAACAACTTCACGGGCAACCCGCAGATCGAGACTGCAAACTAGTATAGTGTATACGCCATGAATCAATATCCAACCATAACGTTGGAGTTTATTATAGTATGATTTTTATAACGACAACAATCGGTAGAAAGGAAAAATAATGGCTTGGGATACCGAAGGTACAAAACGCAGAATTTTGGTGGCAGCAGTGGCAGAATTCGCCCGGCTTGGCCCTGATGGTACGACGGTCGAAAAGATCGCGAAGTTGGCAGGCGTGAATAAAGAGCGCATTTACAATTACTTTGGTGACAAACGTGCACTCTTTTCAGCCGTGCTGCGCAGCGAATTAGCCAAAGTCGCTCAGGCAGTTCCAGTAATGCCTTTCACCGTTGAAGAAATCGGCGAATATGCCGGACAGGCTTATGATTATCACTGTGAACATCCTGAGTTAAGCCGTCTTATGCGCTGGGAAGGTCTGATTTTTGACAGCGAAGTCCCGGATGAGGAGCAACGGCGTGAATATTATGGCTGCAAAGTTCAATCTGTCGCCGAAGGGCAGCGTCAGGAAATGATTACGCAAGCGCTGGCTCCTGATCATCTGGCGTTTTTGGTGCTGGCTCTGGCGGGATGGTGGTCAGCTGTTCCTCAGGTAGCGCGCATGATGACAGGTTTCGATAACCAGCAAGAACATGCCAGACGCCGGGCTTCTGTGGTCGAAGCGGCTCGCCGGTTAGCCGCAGTGCCATAAAAATGAGTAATTAGACATCTCTGCGGCTATAAGTGTTTATCACGTATCCAAATTGTTTTTTATTTGTCTAATCAATCAAAAAGCGCGAAAAAATCGTGATAAGTCTGTTGACGCCTGCGCTGCTTTTCCCTATAGTAGCGCCCCGTTGCAGCGACGAATACCAACAAATCACTGCAACAACAAAACATGGTGAGGTGTCCGAGAGGCTGAAGGAGCACGCCTGGAAAGTGTGTATACGTGAAAACGTATCGAGGGTTCGAATCCCTCCCTCACCGCCATATTCTGAGAAAGAGCCTGAAAGCATGTCAGGCTTTTTTGACTTACAGAGCCAGCGAAGTTCCTCTGTAATGAACAAGTTAAAAAAACAAAACACGGTGAGGTGTCCGAGAGGCTGAAGGAGCACGCCTGGAAAGTGTGTATACGTGAAAACGTATCGAGGGTTCGAATCCCTCCCTCACCGCCATTTTGAAAGCCATTCTGATGAAATTTCGGAAATCAGGCGATAAAAAAACCTCGTTGAAATAACGAGGTTTTTTTATTTCACCTTTCAGCCTTTATTTGTTTGCCGATTTTGATAATAAGGCACAAATAGGTTAAGTGTCCTTCCCCAAAAAATGCCGTCCAACAAACCACTGACAAAACCAAACAGCAAATTGAAACTGAAAGAATAGAGTAAAGGCGGATGTGTGGCTAATGTCGCGGAAAGCGCAAATTTAGTGCAAAAGGTGATAAGGATCAGAACCAAAATGAAAGGGCTGCCGGGGTTAATAACTAAGTCAGTTCCGGGTTTTGTTCTTAGCCGAGGCTGAGAACACCACAATACCCAACCTACCGCAATCCCAGTCACGATACCCACGGCGAGCGCCAGTAATGCAGAAGCCTGAAACGTCGTTTCGAGCAACACGGCGTAAACCGACCAGACAAAAAACACAATTGGCAATAAAAATAAACGATCAGGACGCATTTCTCTATCCTGTAACGCCTTAATTCCCCGGAGAATCAAAAAAATAAGCAAAATCCAAACCCATGTGGGCGTATTCTTAATCAGCATCAACATTGACATCTTTTCCACCTTTTTCGTAGATAATTAAAGCGTTAATCGCATAGAGTAATCCAACTTCTAGATGCGTGTTACATTTCCCCGCTGCGAAGAGATATAACGCATCTTGAAAGGCGACGGGTATATCCGATATCACAACGGAAAAATACTGAAATTTAATTTTAATTGTTCCTAAATAGATTCTCTATTATTTTCACCAATAAACCATAACATCAATTAACTATAAGTAATTTCATCGAAAATATTATATTTAATATTAATCAATAAGTTAAATACATAATTTAATTATTTTCAGTTAAACAAAATAATATCAAACTAATTTATTATTTCAAAATAAATAGAAACTGGATGAAAGTGATATTTACTTCTAATATACAAAAACCAATATCATATATACGACGAACCCATGAAGAATGATTTCATCAATTTATAAATAAGATTGTTATCACAACCCAAACCTCTCAATAAACCATTCCAATTATTGATTACTCTGAGAATTTTAAAATAAATATAACAAGAGATTACCATGAATACATTGAATGTTATAAAAAATAATATGAATTTATTACATCCTGTTGAAGTATTAGAAACATTATTAATTCGCTTGTATCTCTATGAACGCACATCAAATAAAGAGCTATCATTAAAAAGTGGTTTACCTATTCCTCTCATTTCCGCATTTAAAAAAGAGCTTATAAAATATAATCACGCTGAAAATAAAGGTATTTTTAAATTAAACCCAACAGGAATTAAATATGTAGAAAATAAATTAGGATATAAATCCATTGATATTGAAAAATATAACTTACTGTCATCAGCTGAAAAACGGACAGAGTTTGAAAATGAGCTTAACTTTTTACTGGAACCCATCTATAACAACAGGCCGCAAGCCAATGTGTTGTTAGATCAAGCCCATGCAACATTGGCAACATCGATTCGCAGAGTGATGCTGTTGTTGAATAATCCAAACACTTTCAAACAGAATATTTTATTTTTAGGCGATGATGATCTGACTTCTTTGGCGTTAATGATGGCATTTAAAAAACTCGGCCATCACGCTTCAGAAAATATTTTTGTCAAAGATATCGATCAGGGCCTGCTGACATTTATCCAACAAACAGCAAAAAAAAATAATTTTGTCATTAATACTGCGCAATTAGAATTGAAACTCGCAAATCAGTATGCTAAAAATTTTGACATTGTTTTGACAGATCCTCCTTACACATTGAGCGGATTAAAGTTATTTTTATCACGCGCTATTAGTTTTACCAAAAACGATAATAGTGAAATTTTATTATCATTCGGCCAAAAAAAACCAACCGAACAGCAAGAAATTCAGAGATTATTCAATCATCAAAATCTGCTGATCAAAAATATCTACCCGCAATTCAATCAATATCATGGTGGAAGTATTATCAGCAGCACCAGTGATCTCTATGTTCTTTCTGTTACAGCGCAAACATACCCGGTTATTTCAGGAAAGACCCTTTATTCTGATAAAATATATACCGGTGAAATAAATCCTCGTGTGAAATTTTATCAATGTAAATCATGTCATCATATGACCACTATCGGGCATGGAAAAGACATATTGACAATAGAGCAATTAATAAAAATAACGTGTAATCAGTGTCACGGTTCAAAATTCCAATATCGGGGCCAAGAAAAAGTCAATTCACCTATACCGATGGCAACAAGACAATTAGGTGCCCATATTATTATCGACATGAAAGATTGTGAGGCGGAAATTTTAACGTCTGTCTCAACCATTGAAAGAATCATGCTTGATATTGCCGAACAATGCCAGCTGAAAGTTGTGGCTCATGATTTTCATCAGTTCGAATCATGGGGAGTCAGTGGTGTACTGATATCAGCAGGTTCACATTTTACCCTCCATACATGGCCAGAGTATCATTATGCTGCCCTTGATTTATTCGTCCGTTATGATTTTGAATATCAGGAAATATTTATTACACAGTTACAAACTCGGCTGAATGCTCAGGAGTATGAGTATAAGATGCTGCAACGCAGCTTTTAGCTTTTTAAGATATTTCTGTTGTTTTTCAAGTTGCCTCGTTATGTGTGAGGCAACTCGACATTCATAGGCTATTCATCACGGGTTATAGCGGGTCAACCTTAAGACAAGAAACCGCGTGTTTAAAACTCCCCTCCAGTAATGGGCGTGTTTTGGCACACTCGGCATCCGCCATTGGGCAACGAGTACGGAAAACGCATCCCGATGGCGGGTCAATCGGTGATGGCAGTTCCCCCTCCAGTAATTCAATATGTTTATTGCGCTCTTTATCCGGGTCAGGAATAGGCACGGCTGACATTAATGCGCGAGTATAAGGATGCAAAGGATTGTGATAAACCTCATCATAAGTTCCAAGTTCGACAGCATTGCCTAAATACATCACCAATACGCGATCGGAAATATGCTTCACAATGGAAAGATCGTGTGCAATAAAAATCAGGGAAAGCCCCATTTCCCGCTGTAATTCCTGCAATAAGTTCACAACCTGCGCCTGAATAGAAACATCCAGCGCGGAAACCGGTTCGTCACAAATAACCAGTTTAGGCTCCAGAATCAAGGCGCGGGCAATACCGATACGCTGGCACTGACCGCCGGAAAATTCATGCGGATAACGGTTAATCAGGTTGGGTAATAAACCTACCTTCATCATCATCTGTTTGACTTTTTCTTTTATTTCCCCGCTTTTCATTTTGGGGTAATAGGTTTTCAACGGTTCAGCAATGATGTCGCCGATGGTCATGCGTGGGTTGAGAGATGCCAGCGGATCCTGAAAAATCATCTGGATATCATTGCGAATATCCCGCCATTGTTTGTCATTAAAATCAAACAGATTTTGCCCCAGCCAGGTGACTGAACCGCCAGAGGCTTTAACTAACCCAATAACAGCTCTGGCAAGGGTTGATTTACCACAACCGGATTCCCCTACGACACCCAATGTTTCCCCTTCGTACAATCTCAGGGTCACACCATCGACCGCTTTTAGTTTCTTCGCGGGTTGCCAGAGCCACTGTTTTCCATCCTTGATATCGAAATAAACCTTGAGATCATTCACTTCCAGAAGGACACGCCTTTCAGTTGCTGTTTTCATACTAATTCCTCCTGACGTCTAAAGCAGGCACGTAGGCGCCCAGTATCAAACTGTTCCAATTGTGGTTCTTCTTTCCCGCAGCGTTCAGAGGCAAACTGGCAACGAGGCTGGAATGGGCAGCCTTTAGGTAAGCGGAATAAATTGGGCGGGTTGCCCTGAATGGTCGCCAGCGATTCTTCATCATCATCCAATCGGGGAACTGCATTCAACAGCCCAATCGAATAAGGGTGCGTCGGATGGTAAAATATATCACGCGCAGTACCGTACTCCATCGTTCTGCCTGCATACATCACCAACACTTTGTCACAAATACCGGCAACAACACCCAAATCATGGGTGATCATAATAATGGCAGTATTAAACTCTTTTTTCAGTTCGTTCAGCAGCGTCATAATCTGCGCCTGAACGGTAACATCCAGTGCCGTTGTCGGTTCATCGGCAATCAGGAGTTTAGGCTGGCACAATAACGCCATTGCTATCATGACACGCTGACGCATTCCCCCCGAAAATTCATGCGGGAACATTCGCATTCGTTTACGTGCTTCGGGCATTTTGACCGCATCCAACATCCGAATGGATTCTTCGATGGCGGTACTTTTGCTGAGATGTTTATGCAGCATCAACACTTCCGTCAGTTGATCCCCTACCCGCATATAGGGATTGAGGGAAGTCATCGGGTCCTGAAAGATCATCGAAATCTCTTGCGCCCGCATTTTATTCAACTCTTTTTCTTGCAGGTTGAGGATCTCGCGCCCGTTAAACATGGCTGAACCACTCACCGCACCATTGCTGGCCAGTAAACCCATCAGGGCAAAGGCAGTCTGTGATTTACCGGAACCGGATTCACCGACAATGCCCAGTGTTTCGCCTGCCCGCAAATCAAAATTCAGCTTGTTCACGGCTGTGACATTGCCATCTGACGTACTGAATACCACATTTAAATCGTGTACCGTCAATAGCGACCCAGCACGATTTTTTTCACTTTGAGTTCCATTTTTGATCATTTCTACGCTGTTCATAGGCTCTCCTTAACGGTCTTTCGGGTCGAGGGCATCTCGCAGGCCGTCACCAATAAAGTTAAAACAAAACAAGGTCAGTACCAGAAAACCCGCAGGAAACAGGAGCAACCACGGAGCAACTTCCATTGAATTGGCACCATCACTGAGCAAAGCTCCCCAGCTACTGAGGGGTTCTTGCGTGCCCAATCCAAGAAAACTCAGGAAAGATTCAAACAGGATCATGCTCGGCACCAGCAACGACGCATAAACCACTACCACGCCCAATACATTCGGCACGATATGACGCAAAACGATGTAGCGAGTCGAGACACCACACACTAACGCGGCTTCGATAAACTCCTTACGTTTGAGGCTCAATGTCTGTCCGCGCACGATACGCGCCATGTCCAGCCATGACACCATGCCGATAGCCACAAAAATCAGCAGGATATTTTGCCCGAAAAAGGTGACCAGCAGGATAACGAAGAACATAAACGGGAAGGAGTTGAGGATTTCCAGCAAACGCATCATTATCATATCGACTTTGCCGCCAATATAGCCTGACATCGCTCCATATAACGTGCCGAATACCACGGCAATCAGGGCCGCCGCGATACCTACCATCAATGAAATTCGCCCCCCGATAGCAACCCGGACTAACAGATCACGGCCTGATGAATCGGTACCGAAATAGTGACCTGCTTCAAAATCAGGTGGCATGGTCATCATATTCCAGTCGGTATCATCGTAAGCAAATTGGGATAACATGGGTGCCAGAATGACGAATAATGTGATCAAAAGCAGGATACATAAACTTATAATCGCTGCCTTGTTGTGGATAAAGCGCCGGCGCGCATCCTGCCACAAGCTGCGGCCTTCAATTTCCAGTTGCTCAGAAAAATTTTCCAGAGCTTCGCTATTTTTCTTATTCAGTAACATTGCGTGCTCCAGTCTCAGTAACGGATTTTCGGATCAATGACGGCGTACAGCACATCAACGATGGCGTTAAACATAATGGTTAAACTTCCCACCAGAATGGTCAGGCTCAGGACTAATGAATAGTCACGGTTCAGTGCGCCATTGACAAATAATTGCCCCAGACCGGGTAAACCGAAGATGGTTTCAATCACCATCGAACCGGTAATAATGCCGACAAACGCAGGTCCCATATAAGAAATCACCGGCAACAAAGCGGGTTTTAGTGCATGGCGGAAGATAATTTTACGAAGAGGAAGCCCTTTGGCTCTGGCTGTACGGATAAAGTTGGAATGGAGAATTTCAATCATGGAACCACGGGTAATACGGGAGATACTGGCAATATAAGAGAGGGATAACGCCACCATCGGCAAGAGCATATACTTCGGCGCACCTCCGTTCCACCCTCCTCCCGGCAGCCATTTTAAGGTAATGGCAAAGATCAGAACCAGCAACGGCGCCACCACGAAGCTCGGAATCACCACGCCGGTCATGGCAAACCCCATCACCGTGTAATCCCATTTGGTATTCTGATTCAGTGCCGCAATCACGCCTGCACTGACACCAAATATCACCGCCATAATAAATGCGGCTGCACCTAATTTAGCCGAAACCGGTAAGGCTTCTGACACCAAATCGTTAACACTGTAGTCTTTATATTTGAATGAGGGGCCAAAATCCCCTTTGGAAAGCTGGACTAAATAATCGAAATATTGCTTGTAGATGGGGTCATTCAGGTGGTATTTCGCTTCGATATTCGCCATCACTTCCGGTGGTAATTTCCTTTCCCCGGTAAATGGGCTGCCCGGTGCGAGCCGCATCATAAAAAACGAAATCGTAATAAGAATGAAAAGTGTCGGAATCGCCTCTAAGCAGCGGCGTAAAATAAATTTAAGCATTGCCCGTTCCTACTATTATATGACCCATTCGATCAGGCTGTGATTCGATCAAGAATCGGCTGAGCAAACCGTGGTCTGTCATTATCCAATAGGCAGGCGGTTTAACCAATAAACCACCTGCTGGTCCCTTAATGTTTTTTAATGTAGAGATCTTTGGTGTGGAAGTTGTCCAACGGATCTTTGCCGGTATAACCCCCGACATAAGGTTTCACCAGACGCGTATTGGCATAATAGTAAAGCGGAACAATGGCAGAATCTTTATCCAGTTGTGTATTGGCTTCAGCATAAACTTCTGCGCGCTCAGCATCCGTTGCAACCTGCAATGACTTTTTCATCAAATCATCAAATGTCTTGCTCTTATAATGAGGCGTATTACTACTGCTATCCGACAACATCATATTCAGGAAAGTCGAGGCTTCATTATAATCACCACACCATCCGGCACGGGCAATGTCATAAGTACCCTGATGGCGGGTATCAAGGAACGTTTTCCATTCCTGATTTTCAAGGGCAACGTCAACGCCGAGATTCTTTTTCCAGATGGAGGCAGCAGCAATAGCGAGTTTTTTATGCAGATCGGAGGTGTTGTACAGTAAAGTAAATTTTAACGGGTGATCTTTAGTAAACCCGGCTTCTGCCAGTAATTTTTTCGCCTCTTCATTACGTTGCTGCTGATTCAGTTTCGTGTACCAATCCGGTTTTACATCTTTGAAATCGGCGATATAAGGTGGAGTAAACCCGTAAGCAGGAGTGTCACCCTGATTTTTAACTTTATAAGTGATGATATCGCGATCCATACCTAATTTGAGTGCTGTACGTACCCGAGGATCGTTAAACGGTGGTTTCTGGTTGTTAATTTCGTAATAGTAGGTACATAAATAGGGGGTAACAATCAACTGATTGGGTATCTCTTTTTTGAGCATTGGGAACAACTCAATAGGTAAGCTGTTATAACTCATCTCAATCTCACCAGTGCGATAACGGTTAACATCTGTTACTTCAGAGGCAATAGGCAAAAACGTGACTTGATTAATAACCGTATGTTTATTGTCCCAATAGTTTGGATTACGCTCTAAAACGATGCGCTCATTAATGATCCAATTTTTTAATTTATAAGCGCCATTACCAACAAAATTCTGCGGTTGAGTCCATTTTTCCCCGTATTTCTCAACCGTTGCACGGTTAACAGGAGAGGTTGTCGGGTGGATCATGAGTCGGGCTAAATAAGGCACCGGTTCACTGAGGGTTAATTGTAATGTTTGGTCATCTAAGGCTTGTACGCCCAATGTTTCCGGTTTTTTCTTGCCTTTAATGATGTCATCAACATTCAGCAGATGAGCATATTGTAAATAACTGGCGTAAGGTGATGCGGTATTCGGGTCTGTTACCCGGCGCCAGCTATAGACAAAATCCTGTGCTGTTAGCGGATCACCATTTGACCATTTGGCGTCTTTGCGCAGATGGAATGTCCAGGTTTTAAAATCCGGGCTATGTTCCCATTTTTCGGCAACCCCCGGAATCAGTTTGCCATTAAGGTCGTTTGTCAGCAGAGTTTCAAATAGATCACGGGCGAGGTTGGATTCAGGGACACCTTCTATTTTATGCGGATCGAGTGATTGGGGTTCAGCGGCATTATTGCGTACCAGCGTTTGTTTTTCTGCCAGTTGGACACCCGCAGGCACATCGGCGGCAAATGCCTGTGCGCCGATAATCATGCCTAATGCCACCGTAATGCCGGCAGCTATCTTTTTCTTTGTTGTGTTTATCATCTTATGAACTCTCCTATTTATTATCAGAAAAATTATTTTTTACATTTCAAAAAGTACCGTTTTATTTACCGTGCATTATTTAAGGGAATAAATTTAACAATTAGTCAGAAAGTTTTTTGATATACAGATTCTTGAGATCAACGTAATCCAGCGGATCTTTTCCGGTCATGCCGCCGACAGTCGGGCGAATCAAACGGGTAGAAACCCGGTAATAGACAGGAATCAGTGCAGAATCGGCGTCAAGCTGTGCTTCGGCCTGTAGGTAAAATTCCTTCCGTGTTTTTGCATCTTTGGCGGTTAACGCCTGATTGAGATCATTATCGAAAGCGGTGCTCTGATAGAATGCGGTATTATTGCTAGCGTCTGAGAGATAATAATTCAGGAAAGAAGAAGGTTCGTTGTAATCACCACACCAGGTAGCCCTTGCCACATCATAGTTCCCCTCATGCCGGCTTTGTAATGAGGTTTTCCATTCCTGATTTTGCAATGCCACTTTGGCACCGATATTTTTTTGCCACATAGAGGCGGCGGCAATCGCCTGCTGTTTGTTCTGATCTGAAGTGTTATAAAGCAAATCAAATTTGAGTGGATGGCTGGCATCAAACCCGGCTTCTTTTAATAACGCTCTGGCCTTTTGGTTGCGCTGTTCCTGAGTCCAGTTTGCCCATTCGGGCTTAAAGTTAAACCCGCCACCAATAAACGTCGGTGTAAAGCCATATGCCGGAATTTGCCCCTGCGCCATAATTTTTTCAGTGATGATATCTCTGTCCAGACCCAATTTCAGTGCTTCCCGCACGCGTTTATCTTTAAATAAGGGTTTTTGATTATTGATTTCATAGTAAAACGTACATAGATAAGGAACAGTCTGGATTTGATCAGGGATCTCCTTTTTCATTTTTTTATAAATTTCTGGTGAAATGGCATCGTTGGTAATATCTATTTCTCCGCTGCGGTAACGGGCTACATCACTAACCTCTGAGGTTATAGGCAGCAAAGTCCCCTTTTCGATAATGGATTCTTTATTGTTCCAATAGTAAGGGTTGCGCGTTAAAACCAGCCGCTCGTTAATCACCCAATTTTTTAATACATATGAACCGTTGCCGACAAAGTGTTCTGGCGAAGTCCATTTAATACCGTATTTTTCCACGATATCCTGCCGGACAGGTTTCATCGGGGTATGGCTCAACATTTCAATCAGATAAGGCACCGGACGGCTTAATGTCACCTGAAAACGGTGTGCATCCAGCGCCTTAACGCCCAGCTGATCAAGGGGTTTTTTGCCTTTTAAGACATCATCCGCGTTTTGGATAAAGGTATATTGCAAATAACTGGCATAGGGTGACGCAATTTTGGGGTCAGCAAGACGCCGCCAGCTATAGACAAAATCCTGCGCGGTAACCGGCTTGCCATCACTCCATTTGGCGTTATCCCGCAGATAAAAAGTCCAGACCTGATAGCCTTCATTTTCCCACTTCTCTGCCACTCCCGGAATAACTTCACCATAAGACCCGGTACTGACCAAGCCCTCAAATAAGTTACGAATCACATTGGTTTCCGGGCCACCTTCAACGACTTGAGGATCTAACGATGTCACCTCAGTGCCATTGTTAATGGTGACTTCCTGCTTTTCAGCCAGCACAACACCCGCAGGAACTTTCGCCGCTATCCCTTGTGCCACAGGTAACGAAAATAAAACGACAGAAGATACCAGTTGGCTCAACCTTAACGGTGTTTTTTGCATTATTATTTTCTCCGATTGATAAACAGAAAACTAATCACTTGTTAATCCGTTAAATCTAATAACTTATTTTATTAAATGAAAATAATTTATGTGCTCAAAGAATAATCTATGCAGAACATAAGATGATCTTTTTTATAAGCATTGATTAACTAATAAAACTTGCTATTCGGCCTAACATACAATACACGCACATAAAAAATAACATATTGATATATAAAAAATTTATATAATCAGGTGCATTTTAAAATACCAACAAAAAAAGAAAATAAACATTATTTTAACAAAATGCAATCATCACAGATTAAAAGCCTATCTTCATCACAAAATAATAAAGGTAAAAATTTATGGAAACTGTTTTAGTCATTCATGTAATGTAAAAAAAAACAGTATTATTGGGAGGAAAAGCGGGTAAATAGATAAACAAATTACCCATAAGGCGCACTCTTTTAGTAAAACACATAATAATTGTTAATTGACTGAATATACTCTCCATTAGTCATATATTAATTATTTTTCACTTCTTTTTTTAAAAAAACATGACACTCGTCGTCTTTCAAACTGCCTCGAACCCAATCAATTTATTGTTGATAATCATTATCAATAAACCGTAAGCTGAATGGTGTCAGCTTAATGTTTTTATGATCTAAATCATTATTTAAAACGCCACCGATGGTAACCTGTGTTCAACAGACATTCGAAAAAAAGTTAAGACAACACTCATTAATACGATGAATTTAAAGTATTTTTAACAAATCAATTGTAATCATGACAGCTATTTTTAGCGACCAAATTTCACGCCATGATCTTATCGAACGATTTTTAAGCATTCGATTGTCTAAAAAAATTTAACTATCATTGGGAGTCATTTTATGGCTGTAACACAGATTACTGAACTGAATGAATTAGTTGCCAGAGTAAAAAAAGCGCAAAAGGAATTTGCCCAGTTTTCACAAGAACAAGTTGACCACATATTCCGTGCAGCAGCACTGGCGGCGGCTGATGCCCGCATTCCATTGGCTAAATTAGCCGTATCTGAATCTGGCATGGGTGTTATCGAAGATAAAGTGATCAAAAACCACTTCGCTTCTGAGTATATCTACAATGCTTATAAAGATGATAAGACATGTGGCATTTTATCCGAAGATGACACTTTTGGGACGATCACGATCGCTGAGCCTGTTGGCCTGATTTGCGGTATTGTTCCGACTACTAACCCGACATCAACCGCTATTTTCAAAGCGCTTATCAGCCTGAAAACCCGCAACGGGATTATTTTTTCCCCACATCCACGGGCCAAAAAAGCCACTAACCGGGCAGCAGAAATCGTGCTACAGGCAGCCATCGCCGCCGGTGCGCCAAAAGATATTATTGGCTGGATAGATGAACCTTCTGTGGCGTTGTCAAATGCGTTAATGCACCACCCTGATATTAATCTCATTCTGGCAACCGGCGGCCCCGGCATGGTCAAAGCAGCCTATAGCTCAGGGAAACCCGCCATTGGTGTAGGCGCGGGCAATACGCCGGTTGTGATCGATGAATCCGCCGATATCAAACGAGCGGTTGCCTCTATTTTAATGTCCAAAACTTTCGATAATGGTGTAATTTGCGCTTCTGAGCAGTCCGTTATTGTGGTTGATAACATTTATAAACAAGTCCGTGAGCGTTTTTCCAATCATGGCGGTTATATTTTGCAAGGGAAAGAGCTGAAAGCAGTTCAGGAGGTTATTTTAAAAGAGGGCAACCTGAATGCCGCTATTGTCGGCCAGCCAGCCAGCAAAATTGCCGAAATGGCAGGTATCTGCGTTCCCGAAAATACCAAAATTCTTATCGGCGAAGTGACATTAGCCGATGAAAAAGAACCGTTTGCCCATGAAAAATTATCACCGCTGCTAGCGATGTATCGAAGTAAAGACTTTGAAAGTGCGGTAGAGACAGCCGTGAAATTGGTTGAAATGGGCGGTATTGGTCACACGTCGTCACTCTATATTGATCAGGATAATCAAGCTGCGCGGATTAAATATTTCGGCGATAAAATGAAAACGGCACGTATTTTAATCAATACACCGGCATCTCAAGGCGGAATAGGTGATCTTTACAACTTTAAACTGTCCCCTTCCCTGACGTTGGGATGTGGCTCCTGGGGTGGAAATTCTATTTCAGAAAACGTCGGGCCGAAACATTTGATCAATACCAAAACTGTCGCCAAAAGAGCCGAGAATATGTTGTGGCATAAAATTCCTAAATCTATCTATTTTCGACGTGGTTCGTTGCCCGTCGCATTAGAGGAAGTGGCCGCTGACGGTGTAAAACGCGCTTTCATCGTCACCGACGCGTTTTTGTTCAATAATGGCTACGCGGATCAAGTCATCAGTGTATTAAAATCGCACCATGTAGAAACGGAAGTTTTCTTTGAAGTTGAAGCTGACCCTACTTTAAGTATTGTCCGCAAAGGCGCTGAACAGATGCGCTTGTTCAAACCTGACGTCATCATTGCGCTCGGTGGTGGTTCACCTATGGATGCCGCCAAAATCATGTGGGTGATGTATGAGCACCCGGAAACACATTTTGAAGAGCTGGCATTACGTTTTATGGATATTCGTAAGCGTATCTATAAATTCCCGAAAATGGGCGTGAAAGCCAAAATGGTGGCAATCACAACGACTTCCGGTACGGGTTCTGAAGTCACGCCTTTTGCTGTTGTCACGGATGATATGACCGGGCAAAAATACCCATTGGCAGATTACGCATTAACGCCTGACATGGCTATCGTTGACGCAAATCTGGTCATGGAAATGCCGAAATCACTGTGTGCTTTTGGTGGATTAGATGCCGTCACTCATGCACTGGAGGCTTATGTTTCGGTTTTAGCCAATGAATTTTCTGACGGACAGGCGTTACAGGCGCTTAAGCTCCTGAAAGACTTTCTGCCGGCCAGTTACCAGCAAGGGGCAGGAAACCCGGTAGCCCGCGAGCGTGTCCACAACGCAGCGACGATTGCAGGGATCGCCTTTGCCAATGCTTTTCTGGGCGTCTGTCACTCTATGGCGCATAAATTGGGTTCCGAATTTCACATTCCACATGGGTTAGCGAATGCGCTGCTGATTTGTAACGTGATTCGTTATAACGCCAATGATAACCCAACCAAACAGACAGCTTTCAGCCAATATGACCGGCCTCAGGCTCGACGCCGTTATGCTGAGATAGCAGATTATCTGGGATTGACTTCTGCCGGTGATCGCACTGCCGCTAAAATTGAAAAACTGCTGCGTTGGTTAGAAGAATTGAAAGCTCAGCTCAATATTCCGCTATCCATTCAGGCTGCCGGTGTTCAGGAAAGTGATTTTCTGGCAAAAATCGATAAGCTGGCGGAGGATGCCTTCGATGACCAATGTACGGGCGCTAATCCGCGTTATCCATTAATTAGCGAATTGAAACAATTATTGCTGGATTCTTTTTATGGCCGGGAATTCGCCGAACCAGCGTTATCTCACAAAAGAGAAAGAATAGAAAAATAATAAGAAATGATAAACTAGTGTGATTTAAAAGGCATCAGAACAAACTCTGATGCCTTTTTATTAATTCATTTTTTTAACTTAAGCATTACATTCCGGCTAGATCACAACACCCATTAAATTCTTTTAGCTTTAGCCTCACGAATGACCTCAGAATAGTGTTTACGACACACTGAAACATATTTTTCATTACCGCCAATATCAACTTGAGCGCCATCATAAACAACATTCCCATCGCTGCCAAAACGCAGTACGTGGCTGGCTTTTCTGCCACAATGGCAAATCGTTTTCAATTCCACTAATTTATCTGACCAGGCGAGAAGATATTGGCTGCCGCTAAAGAGTTCCCCCTGAAAATCCGTTCGCAACCCATAACAAAGGACCGGAATATCATCATAATCCACAATTTCACAAAGTTGTTGGACGTGCTCTTTTGTTAAAAATTGGCATTCATCAATCAAAACGCAATGCACTTTTGCTCGTTCATTTTCACGCCGGATAAGCTCAGCAATATTCGTTTCCGACGAAAATAACAAAGCATCTGCGGATAAACCAATACGGGAACTCACTTTCCCTTTTCCAAATCGTGTGTCTATTTCTGCTGTAAAAATCAACGTCCGCATTCCCCTTTCGTTATAGTTATAGGAAGACTGTAATAAGGAAGTTGATTTGCCTGCATTCATGGCAGAATAATAAAAATAAAGTTGAGCCATTGGCCCGCCGTCCTCTTGTCGAATTTAATCAAACGATATATCGCCGAAAGTTTACCACAAACTCAACTTAAGGTTATCTTTTGTTAGCTAACAAATGAGGCATAGAAGAATGAATACTGAAATAAATATGATATGAATGTTTTCATGATAGCCGTCACATTTGTGCATATAAAATCGGCATTATAAGTACAGCTTGAGTGACAAACGGACAAATTTAACATGAGAAAAAAATAACTATTTTCTATTCCACCCTTTGCATATTAATAATCAAATTGGTTTACTTTTGTTCAATTCATCCATCTATAATCATAACCAATCGCTTACCCATAAAAAACGACCATCACACACGCAAGATTCTGTTTATTTTTAGACAAACAGTTAACTTATCTTACGGATTGACGATAAATTAGTTTTATATGTTCAAATTTATCCAGGCTCTACTTTGAGTAATCCCTGACTGACAGTTATCGTGAAATGATAAATCCAATAGCAGAATTAAAACACAATATATCGATTATCAAAAAAATTGCATTTTAAAATGTGATGTTTTAGCCTGAGAAAGTAAATTCACTATTGCAGAAAATAAAATAGCATTCTATTATTATCCATACATCAGCTATCACCATTTATAATTTGAGACCAGGACAATGAGCGAAAATTTAAAATCCTTAAATAACATCCGCAGCTTGCGCGCACAGGCAAGAGAATGTGAACTGAGCACTTTAGAAGAAATGCTGGAAAAGTTAACTATCGTTGTTGAAGAACGTCGTGATGAAGATAGTCAGGCTCGCGCTCAAATAGAAGAGCGTACTCGCAAACTTCAAGAATACCGTGAAATGTTGGAAAAAGATGGTATTGAATTAAGCGATTTAGTAGATGCTTTAAACGGTAAAGTAACCAGTAAATCTAAACGTGCTGCACGTCCAGCTAAATATTCATACATCGATGATGGTGAAACTAAAACCTGGACTGGCCAAGGCCGTACTCCAGCAGTAATTAAGAAAGCAATGGATGAAGGCAAATCACTGGATGATTTCCTGATCTAATTCAGCCATTTTGTAACTCAATAACAAAAATACCCTCTCACGGGTATTTTTGTTTTATTGCTAATAAAACAACTAGGTTAATTATGGCTGATGTACGAGTGCTATGGGTTGTATTAACGGGTTAAACTATCTTTGTTTTCCCATATTTATTCACCCAACACAAAAAGTTAACATCGACCTTGTTTTTTATTAACATGAGATTAAAAAAAGGAGCTTCCTGCTCCTTTTTTTATTACTATTCTAATGTCAAACGTTCCCGCCTAATGTCAACGTTTCTGGTAAAAATCCAAATACCAATCAACGAATCGTTTTACACCTTCTTGCACAGGAGTATCAGGTGAGAAGCTGATTTTTTCATATAATGCTCTGGAATCAGCACAAGTAGACAACACATCCCCATCCTGAATTTCCATGAAGTTTTTATTCGCTTTAATTCCCAATGACACTTCAATGGCGTCAATAAAATCACCTAATTTTGTCGGCTGACCATTACCAATATTATAAACGCAATAAGGTGCTGAGCTGGCAGATATCTGCCCATCTTCAACTGACCAGTCTTTATTAGGAGTAGGAATAATGGCTTGTAACCTGATTATAGATTCGACAATATCATCAATATAGGTGAAATCTCTCACCATATTACCGTGATTATAAACATCTATTGGTTTGCCCTCTAACATTGCTTTCGTAAATTTAAATAAAGCCATATCTGGGCGACCCCAAGGGCCATATACTGTAAAAAATCGTAAACCTGTCGTTGGCAGTTGATAAAGATGTGAATAGCTGTGAGACATTAATTCATCAGCTTTTTTAGTTGCTGCATATAAGGAAACTGGATGATCAACTGAATCATCAGTAGAAAATGGTTGTTTTTTATTTAATCCATATACAGAACTTGAAGATGCATATAATAAATGTTCAATACCATTATGACGACATGCTTCAAGAATATTTATATGACCAACAATATTCGCATCAATATATGCCAGTGGATTTTGTATTGAATAACGAACACCCGGTTGAGCGCCTAAATGGATCACTCGCTGAAATTGGTGTTTGGAAAACAAGGCCGGAATTGCTTCCCTATCAGCCAGATCTAATTTTTCAAATTTAAAATTCGGATAAGGGAGTAATAAATTTAATCTTGCCTGTTTCAAATTAACATCATAATAATCATTGATGTTATCGATACCGACAACTTCATACCCCATATTCAATAACCGCTGGCTGACATGAAAGCCAATAAAGCCAGCGGAGCCTGTGACTAAAAATTTCATATTACGACTCAAATAACTGGATTGATGGAGGCACCACGACCAATACCATAGTAGGTGAATCCTCTGGATTTCAAACGTTCTGGCTCATAAAGATTACGCCCGTCGAAAATAACCGGCGTGTTGAGTGAGCTTTTTATAAGATCAAAATCAGGTGCCCTAAAATTCTGCCACTCCGTACAAATAATTAACGCATCCGCCTCTTTTAATGCCGCCTCTTTTGTTCCCATCAGAGAAAAATCCTTCCGCTGCCCATAAATGCGCTGGGCTTCCTGCATCGCTTCTGGATCATAAGCCTGTATTTTGGCGCCGCTTTCCCATAATGTTTCCATCAGTACACGGCTTGAAGCTTCTCGCATATCATCGGTATTGGGTTTAAATGATAGTCCCCACAATGCGAATGTTTTACCAGAGAGATCATTGCCGAAATGTTGTTTAACGAAAGTCGGTAATTTGCTTTTTTGTTTTTCGTTGACCTGCTCTACGGCCTGTAGAATGGTGGGGGTATAGCCAATTTGTTCGGAGGTACGAATGAGTGCCTGCACATCTTTCGGGAAGCAGGAGCCACCGTAGCCACAGCCGGGATAGATAAAGTGATAGCCGATACGTGGGTCAGAACCAATGCCCTGCCGCACGTGTTCAATATCTGCGCCCAGCATTTCCGCCAAATTGGCAATTTCATTCATAAAGCTGATTTTAGTTGCCAACATGCAGTTAGCAGCATACTTCGTTAATTCTGCACTGCGGATATCCATCACAATCATGCGATCATGGTTACGATTAAACGGCGCATACAGTTCGCCCATTAAATCAATGGCACTATCATTATCACAGCCGATGATGATGCGTTCAGGCCGCATGCAGTCAGCCACCGCAGCACCTTCTTTCAAAAATTCAGGGTTTGAAACGATATCATACGGGATATTGACGCCGCGCTTCGCCAAAACAGTTTGCATAACCGCTTTGACTTTATCCGCAGTGCCGACAGGAACGGTTGATTTATCAATCACCACTTTGTGGCTATCCATATTTTCCGCAATCGTGCGCGCTACCGCAGTGACATACTTAAGGTCGGCTGAACCATCTTCGTCCGGCGGTGTTCCTACTGCAATAAACTGTAATTTGCCATGTGCAACGCCAGCTTTCGCATCCGTGGTAAAATTCAGACGCCCCTCAGCATAATTTTTCTTCACCAAGGGGGTCAATCCCGGCTCAAAAATAGGGATTTGACCATTCTTCAGGTTTTCGACTTTTCCTGCATCAACATCAACACAAAGTACATCGTGCCCGACTTCAGCAAACACGGTTGCTTGGACTAAGCCAACGTAGCCAATACCAAATACAGTAACTTTCATTTTATATCCTAAATTGCCAATAGATTATTTTTCAATCTGATTTTGCAAGGCGATAATCCAGTCTTTGAACGATTTACCCAAATCCTTATGCTGCATGCCATATTCAACAAATGCCTGCATATAACCCAGCTTATTGCCACAATCATGGCTGCGGCCGTGTAGGTGATACGCTTCAACAGGCTCTTTTTCCATCAACATCGCAATGGCATCAGTCAGCTGGATTTCATCCCCTGCGCCCGGTGCTGTTTTTGCCAACAGTGGCCAAATCTTCTCAGATAGGACATAACGACCAACAATAGAAAGGTTTGAGGGTGCTTCTTCTGGTTTAGGCTTCTCAACAACACGGGCAATCAGTTTGCTATCACCCGGCTGGAGCTCTTCCCCCAAGCAATCCACGATGCCATAATCAGAAACACTCTCAAAAGGAACAGGTTCAACTAATATTTGGCTTGCTCCACAATCATTAAAGCGTGATAGCATTTCGCTCAGATTGTATTTTGATAAATCTGTGCTGTATTCATCCAGAATGACATCCGGCAGGATAACGGCAAAGGGTTCATCGCCGATCAGAGGCTTAGCACACAACACGGCATGTCCCAGCCCTTTGGCAATGCCCTGACGAGTCTGCATAATCGTGACATGGTTAGGGCAAATAGACTGAACTTCATCTAACAGCTGACGCTTGACCCTTCTTTCAAGAATGGCTTCCAGTTCAAAACTGGTATCAAAATGGTTTTCTATTGAGTTTTTAGATGAGTGAGTCACCAGAATAATTTCATTAATACCGGCTTTAATACACTCATTGACAACATATTGAATAAGAGGTTTATCAACCAGAGGCAGCATTTCTTTCGGGATGGCTTTAGTGGCTGGTAACATCCTGGTTCCCAAACCAGCAACAGGGATCACCGCTTTTTTTACCTTTTTATTTATTACTGACATTACATAGTCTCCTGCGGCTATGTTACTGCTGAAAAATTCCTTTTGCAGCTTAAACAATAGCACCAGCTCTCTAAAAAATCGTAGGTGTGAAAAATTGTATATGTGAAAAAGATCACATACTTAAAAAATAGCGCGCTGAGTATACCAGCTAACATAGCTCGATATACAGCGATTGAGAATTTAATTATAATTTCCGTATTGCGGATATTTAATCTCTATTCATGCAGTTTTAGTCATATTAACAACGACTTTTTTTAGCCAACTGGAGTTATTTTGACAAATATATGTCCTTGTGGCAGCGGTTCGCCTTTTGCACATTGCTGCGGTCTCTATCTTGATAACCACCACCCTGCTCCAGACGCTGAATCCCTGATGCGTTCCCGATATAGCGCTTATGTGACACAAAATACCGATTATCTGATTGCAACCTGGCATCCGGACTGCAAAGCCGAAACCTGGCGTTCAGAAATAGAACAAAGTTTTGTTGGCGTACAATGGCTGGGTTTGAATGTCATTAATATAAATAAAGGGCAACATAATAACGAGGCCTATATCGAATTTTCAGCTTGCTTTATTGAACAAGGGAAGCAAGATAAGCAACTGATACATGAACGTTCTCGTTTTTTGCGCATTGATCAACATTGGTTCTATATCGATGGTGTTCGCCCTCAAACAGGACGTAATGACCCTTGCCCATGTGGTTCGGGTAAAAAATACAAAAAATGCTGTAGTTAATCTAAATATTAAACACAACTATACCCTATGGATTTCGAGTTGCATCGCTTGCTGCAAGTGACAAATTCGTCGGGAACGAATTTGAACAGCCAAAGGCTGGCCTTCGGTGGGAGGCAACCAGAAAGACGACGGGGATATTCACACAGTAATATCCATTTGAAGGATAACGTTATCCATGCAAAACGTAATGACACAAAGAAAAATCTTGCGTACTATTTGTCCGGATGCCAAAGGACTTATCGCAAAAATCACCAATATTTGTTACAAGCATCAATTAAATATTGTGCAAAATAGTGAGTTTGTCGATCACTTGACTGGCCGCTTTTTCATGCGCACAGAGCTGGAAGGCATCTTTAATGATGAAACGTTTCTGGCTGATTTGGATGATGCTCTGCCTGTTGGCTCAAGCCGTGAATTAAATACCGCAGGCCGTCGGCGGATTGTTCTTTTGGTGACTAAAGAAGCACATTGCCTCGGTGATATCTTAGTAAAAAGCGCTTATGAAGGTTTGGATGTAGAAATAGCGGCGGTTATTGGTAACCACACTCTTCTTCAATCATTAGTTGAGCAATTTGGCATTCCTTTCCATCATATCAGTCATGACGGTTTAAGCCGGGAGCAACATGATGAAGCGCTTATGGCTCAAATCGATCAGTATCAACCTGATTATGTTGTACTGGCCAAGTATATGCGTGTTCTGACACCGGCGTTTGTGCAACATTATCCGAATCAAATTATTAACATTCATCACTCGTTCCTGCCTGCATTCATTGGTGCCCGTCCTTATCATCAGGCGTATGAGCGCGGTGTAAAAATCATTGGCGCTACCGCGCATTATGTCAATGATAACTTAGATGAAGGCCCAATCATCACTCAGGATGTGATTAACGTTGATCATAGTTATACCGCTGAAGAGATGATGCGGGCAGGACGAGATGTGGAAAAAAATGTGCTGAGTCAGGCATTACACTCTGTTTTATCTCAACGGGTGTTTGTGTACGGTAACCGTACCGTTATTCTGTAACTATCCGTCGTCTTTCGATTATTAGGCTGGCATTTAATCACAAAGACCAAAAAGTCAGCATTTGATATTTAATCTTCAATTATTTTCTTTACAGCGGCGGCTTATTTGCTATTATGCCGCCCGCTGACAACGACAGCGTGCAATTCAAAATTTGGTGGGGTTCCCGAGCGGCCAAAGGGAGCAGACTGTAAATCTGCCGTCACAGACTTCGAAGGTTCGAATCCTTCCCCCACCACCATCAAAATTAGTACTTCAGATTTTATTAAAAACGCTAAAACTTTTTATTCCCTCAGGGGAAGGACGAGAACCTTCGACCAAGGTTCGAATTGAGCGCAGCGAAATAACAAATCATCCTTCCCCCTCCAGATATCTTATTGGGGGAAGAACAAGCAGATTTACTCAATGAGTAAACGAGGATAGAAACATCAGTATGCGTACATGGATGACAACAGCGGAGCATTGAAAGGGCTGCTATTCGCTCCGCTTACGCAATCGGTTACTCCATATCGCTAACGGAATCGATAAAGCGATTCAATACGCTTGAGTGAGATTTGGATTTATAGACGTAACACTGATTAGCTGCATCAACTCGTGAGATCGGAATAAAGCCTAAACTTCTGCCTTCTTCCAACACGCTAGAACAAGCATCTGTAATATAAATATAATCTTTAGATTGGATGAAATTAAGACAGCCCGCCATATTGTCCATTTGTCTTATATTAACTTTCTCTCCATTCTTTATCATATCTTCTTCCAAATTCTTTATAAAATCACTTTTATAGAGAACTGGATCGCACAACCAAGTTTTCTTTTTCAATAATTGAGTTAAATCACCATTAGATTCATCTAATAAATCCTGGCGACAGCAAATACCTAAATTCTGACCTTCAATTTTACGAACCAGACTGAATCTATCACTGATAATTTTTTCCGAACTCAAAATTATCGTATTGCCCTCATAATCAACTATTTCATCAATGTTATCATAACTGAAGCGTAATATATTGACCTGAGCATTATTCCTGTCGGCTGCTTTATATAATGAAATCAGATGCCTATCTTTCCCCCAATCGTAGTAGATATTAACACTATTACAAATCGTTCCGCTAAAGTGCTTCTTTGTAATTTCCTTTTCTTTCAAATAAAGTTCTTTTAAGTCATTATATAGTTCCACTCCGTCTTTAGTTAGTATCATCCCAAACTTCTCCCTTTTAAATAAGCGCTTTCCTAACGTCGCCTCAAAGTCTTTAATTGATTTAGCGACGGGGGGAGTAGTACGGTTCATCACTCTTGCCGCTTTGCTTAAAGAGCCCATTTCCACCACCGCCATGAATGCTTCTAATTTACGAGAAAAAAACATAATTCACCGTTCCTATATAACTTGTGGCTAAAATAATTTCCTTGAAATGGCCTTCTCATCAGGTAACCGCTAAATCAAACTTGATATTATGAAGGTATAATTTTGTACAATAAAAATAGCTATTTTTCAAATGGCATTTATATGAAATGCCAGCCCCTGATGCAAAATTGCGGTTCAGATGAACTATATTATTCACCTGTATCATGATGAATATTCCATCGTGAATGTAATCCATCAATAAATATAGACATGGATACAGGTTCAATTTTCTATCAGAGTTTGATTAACTCTTCTACTTTTTCATTAGTTATTTTTTGTAATGCGTGACATAGAATAAATTTCAAGGGCAAAAACTCTTACATAAAAACATAATATCACTTGTTTAATATAACAGAAAAATACTAATCAAATAAACCTTTATTTGCCCTTCCGGCATTAGTTCATAGCGGTTTTTTATTATTTAACACAATTACATACTATAAATTTGAGTAATATGTGCATTATAATCAATGTGACATTATAAATATGAGTAAAATAGTGATATCTAAATTTAATTTGCTTGAAATGATTACTTAATAAATAGTTACATTCTTATTTATATCTGCTAAGATTGAAAATAAAATATTATCAAGGTGATTATAACGATATGAAATTTGTATCATTCAATATTAATGGCCTACGGGCACGTCCTCACCAACTTGCTGCCATTGTTGAGCAACATCAGCCTGATATCATTGGATTGCAGGAAACAAAAGTCCATGATGAAATGTTTCCTTTAGAAGAAGTCAACAAACTTGGTTACCATATTTTCTATCACGGCCAAAAATCCCATTACGGTGTTGCCCTGCTGACACGGCAAAAACCCAGCGAAGTTCGAAAAGGCTTTCCTACCGATGATGATGAAGCGCAACGCCGGATTATTATGGCAGATATAGAAACGCCGTCAGGGCTGTTAACTGTCATTAACGGCTACTTTCCCCAAGGTGAAAGCCGTGACCATCCGGTCAAATTTCCGGCAAAAGAAAAATTTTATCAGGATTTACAAACCTATCTGGAAACAAAACACACCCCGGAATCCCATATTATTATCATGGGAGATATGAATATCAGCCCGACGGATCGGGATATTGGGATAGGTGAAAATAACCAAAAACGCTGGCTGAAAACCGGAAAATGCTCTTTCTTACCAGAAGAAAGAGCGTGGATGGATCGCCTGAAAAATTGGGGGCTGGTTGATACATTCCGGGCACTTCATCCGGAAACCAGTGATCAGTTTTCCTGGTTTGATTATCGCTCAAAAGGGTTTGATGATAACCGAGGTTTGCGGATTGATTTGTTGCTTGCCAGCCGTTCATTGGCAGAAAAGTGCCTCTCCACGGGGATTGATTACGATATTCGCGGCATGGAAAAACCCTCTGATCACGCTCCCGTTTGGGCCGAGTTTGCTATTTAATTTAAAAGCCGCTCATAAAAAAACAGCACTGAAACGACGGTGCTGTTTTTTATATTGGCGTTTTATGCTGGCTTATTCGCTTGTTTTTACTGATTGAGCCTTACCTGTTTTTCCCTTTTTCTGTCTTCCCTTTTTATTTTTCGGAGAAACAGCTGGCAAGTCCCTGAACGCTTTCAAATTTCGATACTGTTTTGCCTGCCAAATTAACTGCTGCAATGTTTCGTGCAGTGGCAACATAAAATCCTGATAGCGGACTTGTTTCTCACTGATTTGTGTCAGTTTAGACTCCCATTGAGCTGTCATATCGGGCAATACGGCCATATCAGGCAAAACATGAATCAATGCCCTTCCTGCGGGCGTTGCATGAATATAGCGCCCTTTTTTATACAAAAATTCCCGTTTGAACAATAACTCGATAATACCCGCTCGCGTTGCCTCTGTTCCCAGACCATCGGTTGCCCGTAGAACTTTTTTCAGCGCCTTATCCTGTACAAATCGGGCAATTCCGGTCATAGCAGATAATAATGTTGCATCAGTAAAAGGACGTGGAGGTTGGGTCTGTCTTTCTACTACTTCCCCTTTTTCGCATAAAAGCTCATCACCTTTGGCGACAACAGGCAGCGGAGTTCCTTCATTTTCTTCATCCCGCTCTTTATTGCCTAATAACGTTCTCCAGCCCGCCTCTGCCAAAAAACGCGCTTTCGCTAAGAATTTGCCTCCCGCGATATCAAGTTCAATCGTACACTTGCGAAATACGGCATCCGGGAAAAACTGCATCACGTACTGTCTGGCGAGCAACCCATAAACCTGCCGTTCGTTTTCCGTCAGATTAACCTGACTGCTTCGCGCCGTGGGAATAATCGCATGATGCGCATCAACTTTTTTATCATCCCAACAACGGTTCTTTTTCCCTATATCTAACGCATCCTGCGGCAATAACTGTGAGGCATGAACCGAAATCGCATTTAACACTGCATGGCGCCCGGCAAAATGTTCTTCGGGCAAATAACGGCAGTCAGAACGTGGATAGGTGATCAATTTATGTGTCTCATAAAGCCGTTGACAAATGTCCAACACCTCCTGAGCACTGAGGCCAAAACGTTTCGCCGCTTCAATCTGTAATGACGAAAGCGAAAATGGTAACGGCGCTGTTTCTGATTCCCGCTTATCCTGATAGGTGGTCACATAGGCAGGCTGCCCTGTCACACGTGCAACAACATGCTCTGCCAGAGGCCGATGGATAACCCGCCCTTCTTCGTCCTGAAAATCAACGCAGGATTCACTGGGTTGCCATACGGCGGTAAACCGTTCTGTTTCAGGCGTGACAATATGTGCCTTAACTTCAAAGAAATCTTTCGGCACAAAATGTTCTATTTCTTCATCGCGGCGAACAACCAGCCCCAGAACAGGTGTCTGAACACGCCCGACAGATAAGACGCCCTGATAACCTGCGTTTTGCCCCAGCAAGGTATAAGCGCGTGTCATGTTAATGCCATAAAGCCAGTCAGCTCTGGCTCTGGCGAGTGCTGAAACACACAGAGGAATAAAATCCCGGTTACTTCTTAAACGTTCAATCGCTTTGGTAACAGCCTGTGGATTTAAGTCGTTGATCAGGCAGCGCTGGACATTTTGTTTCTTAACCTCTTCTAACTGTAAAAAATCCAACACTTCATCCACCAGCAATTGCCCTTCACGATCCGGGTCTCCGGCATGGATAATTTCATTAGCCTTTTCCAAAAGAGATTTAATCGTATTAAGTTGCTTGGCAACCGCTGCCCGTGGCTTTAATTGCCATTTTTCGGGAATGATCGGTAAATCGGCCAACACCCAGCGCGCATAACGGCTATCGTAAGTATCCGGCTCGGCCTGTTCTAACAAATGCCCGACGCACCAGGTAACAAATTGGTTGTTACCACATTCGATAAACCCATCACCCCGGCGATGGGGCTTAGGTAAAACATCAGCAATGGCTCTCGCGAGGCTGGGTTTTTCGGCAATAAAAAGACGCATGGAATTATTCAAAATTTAAGTTAATGCTCTGTCTGGGCGTAAGTCATTAATAGCATAGAATGATGCAGTGGTATTCATCACCGCCACCGCATCCGGCAATATTATCCGTAATATTAGAAGTAACTGACGAAATCGGTTAAATCCGGTGTTGAAACTTTTATCGGCGTTTTGAGCTCTGGTGTTCCTAAATAAAGGAATCCGACAATTCTGTCATTCTCTCCACACCCTAAACCGGCCTTAACTGTTGGGTCTTCTGTCCATGAACCGGTGCGCCATATTCCACCGAACCCTTGAGCCACGGCAGCCATCTGCATGGCATGAACTACGCAACCAGCAGAGACAACCTGTTCCCAAGCCGGGACTTTTGTATGCTCAACAACCTTGGCAATGACCGTAATAATCATCGGAGCGCGATAAGGTGCACTTTTTGCTTTTTCGGCAACATCTTCTCCCATTGCTCCGTCAATTGCTGCTTTTTCGAGTAACTGACTAAACTTATTTATGCCCTCTTCCTGCATGACAATAAAGTGCCAAGGACGCAATGCGCCATGATCGGGTGCTCTCATACCCGCGGCTAAAATACATTGCAATATGTCTCCTTCCGGAGCTGGCGTAGTCAGACGTGAAACAGAACGACGATTCAATAAAAGTTCCAAGGCATTCATCATGCTCTCCTGAAATAAGATAATCTACTATGAACCGATATTCTCTGTTTATTCGCTACTGAATGAAAGTGCAAATGTGCAAATGAATGTGCAAATGGAAGTGCAAATGGAAGTGCAAATGAAAATGCAGAGGCTATTTTTTTCAGTCATTCTTGCGATTTCCGGCTGACATTCTTCAGCCAGCTGATTAGGATAATCCTATTTGATCCCATAACTGGAGACGATATGCGTACTTTATGGAAGTTTATAGCAGCGCTATTTAAATGGTGTTGGAAGCTGTTAAATTTCGTTCGCCAATTTATATCCAATGTAATTTTCTTCGTATTGGTTATATTGATTGCGGCTGGCGTTTTAGCCTATCAGGAGCAGTTTCGCTTAGATAATGAGTATAAGGGAGCATTATATGTCAACTTAGCGGGGCTTGTTGTTGATCGCGTTTCTACCCGCAGCCCGCTGGATCAATTCGGTCGGGAGCTGCTTGGTGCAGCCGACAGCCGCGCGCAGGAAACCTCTGTGTTCGATATTGTTGACAGCATCCGGCAGGCAAAAAGTGACCCTAAAATTAAGGGCGTCGTATTAAATCTGGATAATTTTGTTGGCACCGATATCGCTTCCATGAGTTATATTGGCAAAGCCATCAAAGAGTTTAAAACTTCAGGTAAACCTGTTATTGCGATTGGAAATAGCTATAGCCAACCGCAATACTATTTGGCCAGCTACGCGGATAAAATCATCGTTTCTCCTCAGGGAGCCGTTTCCCTGCATGGTTTCTCAACCAATCGGCTTTTTTATAAATCACTCTTAGATACGCTGAAAGTGTCTACCCATATTTTCCGTGTCGGTACATACAAATCAGCGGTAGAACCCATGATGCGAAATGACATGTCGGATGATGCCCGTAAGGCTGATACGCTCTGGCTGAATGAACTCTGGAACAATTATCGGCAAGTGATTGCAACCAACCGAAAAATACCTTTAGAGCAGGTACTTCCCGAACCCGCAGCTTTGATCGAAAAATTCCGGAAGGCGGGTGGCGACAGCGCACTTTATGCACTCCAAAATGGTTTAGTCGATGAAATCACGCCTGCGAATGTCATTGAAGACAGGTTAAAAAATCAATTTGGCTGGGATGAAAAGAATAAACATTTCAATTACATCACTATTGACGATTACATCGCCAAGAACTCAGTTCAGAATGAGCATCAAACAAAGGGAAATATCGCAGTCATCATCGTTGAAGGTGCAATCACAGATGGCCCGCAGCTCGACGACATCGCTGGCAGTGATACCATCGTGGCACAACTGCGTGAAGCACGCATGGATCCCAATATCAAGGCGGTTATTTTACGTGTGAATAGCCCTGGCGGCAGCGTCAGTGCATCTGACCTTATCCGCAATGAACTGGTGGCGATCCGCGAAGG
Organism: Enterobacteriaceae bacterium; assembly: GCA_031253755.1. Classification (GTDB taxonomy): domain Bacteria; phylum Pseudomonadota; class Gammaproteobacteria; order Enterobacterales; family Enterobacteriaceae; genus Xenorhabdus. Next base: position 12,017 of record JAIRVT010000050.1, on the reverse strand, counting down.
AACGGATGCCAATGGTAAAAAAATCAACCAAAAACCGATTGTTGTATCAATGGGCGGTCTTGCTGCATCAGGGGGTTATTGGGTATCCACTCCGGCTGACTATATTATTGCCTCCCCGAATACCTTAACAGGTTCGATTGGTGTTTTTGGCGTCATCAATACATTTGAAAAAAGTTTGGATTACCTTGGTGTCAATACCGATGGCGTTTCAACCTACCCGCTGGCGGATATTTCCTCGACCAAAGGTATAAACCCGCTGTTTTCTGACATGATTCAGCTGGCGGTTGACAATAATTACAATCAGTTTGTCGGGCTGGTAGCCAATTCCCGCCATAAGACCGTTGATGAAATTAAAAAAATCGCTGAAGGCCGTGTCTGGAGCGGTGGTGATGCTAAAAAGAATGGTTTGGTTGATCAGTTAGGCGATTTTGATGATGCCGTCAAAAAAGCCTCGGCGCTGGCAGGCCTTAAAACAGCATCATTAAACTGGATGACACCAGAGATGTCATTGACTGAAAAGCTGATGTCAGGCTTTTCTGCATCTGCACAGGCATTGATGCCAAATGCCCTGCAATCGATGTTGCCAGCACCATTGACTCAGGTAGCACAGGATATGAAAAAACAGTCCGTGTTTTATAATCGCATGAATGATCCGCAAAATGCTTATGTGTTCTGCCTGAACTGTGAAAATATCCGCTAGAAAATAATCACAACTAATAACAATAAATTTAAAGCCTGATCATCTGCGTCAGGCTTTTTTTATTCCTTCTGGCCCTTATAATCGACTGAGTATTTTAGGGCATCGTTGTCGGGGGTTATCATGCAGAAAAAATCTATTTATGTTGTCTATACCGGTGGAACTATTGGAATGCGGCATTCTCCCAATGGCTATATTCCTGTCTCTGGTCATTTACAACGCCAACTGGCACAGATGCCGGAATTTCACCGCCCGGAAATGCCGACATTTACGATCCGTGAACACCATCCTCTGATCGATTCTTCTGATATGAGCCCGGACGATTGGGGAATTATCGCCCATGATATTGATCAGAATTACTCTGATTATGACGGCTTTGTGATCCTGCATGGCACTGATACGATGGCGTTTACTTCCTCCGCGCTCTCTTTCATGTTTGAAAACCTCAACAAGCCTGTCATTGTGACCGGGTCACAAATTCCGTTGGAAGCCCTCCGTTCCGACGGTCAGACAAATTTGCTTAATGCCTTGTATCTGGCGGCTAATTATCCTGTCAACGAAGTCGGCTTGTTTTTCAACAATACATTGTTTCGTGGGAATCGGACGATTAAGGCACATGCCGACGGTTTTAATGCCTTTTCATCCCCCAACTGTCCTCCGCTGATTGAAGCAGGCATCAATATTCGTACATTTAACACCACGCCGATACCCACCAGCGACGGTGATTTTGTTGTGCATCAGATCAAATCGCAACCCATTGGTGTTGTGACTATCTATCCGGGCTTATCCAGTCAGGTTGTTGAGAATATCCTGATGCAGCCTGTCAAGGCACTGATTTTACGCTCTTATGGTGTCGGCAATGCCCCGCAGCGCCCTGATTTGCTCACAATCTTAAAAGAAGCCACTGAGCGAGGCATTATTGTGGTCAATTTAACCCAATGTATCTCCGGGCGAGTGAATATGGAGGGATACGCCAACGGTCACGCGCTGGCTGCATCAGGTGTGATCAGCGGGTATGACATGACCTTTGAGGCAACACTGACCAAGCTTCACTATCTTTTAAGCCAACACTACGAAACCGATAAAATTCGTTTCCTCATGCAGCAGAATTTACGTGGAGAATTAAGCTACTCTGACAAATAATTTGGCAAATCAGTACATTGACGAATCATTACTCCGGCAAATAATCCATCCATAAATAGGGGAAAAATAATGAAAACCGCATTATTACTTATCGATATACAGAATGATTTTTGTACAGGTGGGGCATTGGCCGTCAAGGAAAGTGAAACCGTGATAACAGTTGCCAATAAAGCAATTGAATTGTGTCAGCAACACGATCAGCAACACAAGATGACGATTATTGCCAGCCAGGATTGGCATCCTGCCGATCACGGAAGCTTTGCTGTCAATTCAGGGCAATCCGCGGGTGAATTGGGCGAGCTGAATGGCATTCCTCAGGTGTGGTGGCCTGTACATTGCGTACAAGGGCAAGTTGGTGCCGAATTCCACCCCGCCTTAAATCAGGCGGCGATCCGGGAAGTTTTTCGTAAAGGTGAAAATCCACAAGTAGACAGTTACAGCGCATTTTTCGATAACGACCATAAAAATGCGACTCGTCTGCATCACTGGTTGTCAGAACAACAGATTAACCGCTTATTGATTCTGGGCATTGCCACTGATTACTGCGTGAAATTTACTGTTTTGGATGCCTTAGAACACGGATATGAAACTTATGTCATTCCAGAGGGCTGCCGTGGCGTTAATATCCACCCAGAAGATAGCCAAAAAGCGCTTGCGGAGATGGCAGATAAAGGAGCCAAATTGATTTCGTTGAGTGAGATGACGAGTCTATTTTAGAAATTTGTTTTAATTTCTGGCAATCACCATTGTGCAGCTTTCTCTGGCCTCGTCCTTTTATATCGAGTCACTATTTAATTAAGTCACTATTTAATTGACTATATAAAAACGGTACAGGACGAGGTGATTGTTTGAACTGTCTGGTGTTGTATACCGTTTTAACGGTATCGCTTCACTCTTCCTCTGGTTGTGGTTTCAATTTAACAACCATGTCAGACTGGAATATCGCTTTCAGTTCTTGCTTGCTTTTTACTGCAATTTGACCATCTGTACCAACCGTCATATGTTCTGGATCATGGTTATGTCTGGCTTGCCAAAGCATCACCATCTGCAAACTGTTTTCTTTCTGTTCTGGTGTTAACGGAACGCCATCTTGCCATTTTCCCAATTCAACTGCCTGAACCAACCGTTGATAAATTTCAGGTGTCATGGCAGAAAGTAAGTCATCTAACTTCATCAATATTTCCTTAACAACTTTGCGGTTAATCGCGATATTACGGTTACTGACTTAGCTGAATCGATTTTATAAAAACCAATTTCACTATAATAAAAAACGACTTCGATAATAGTCTTAGCCTGCTGTATCTTCACCTGTTTTTTCATCAACAAAACGCAATGCAGCAGAATTAATACAGAAACGTTCACCTGTTGGTGCTGGCCCATCAGGAAAAACATGCCCTAAATGCGCCTGACAATGGTTGCAACGTACTTCTATTCGGTGCATATGGTGAGAATAATCATCAATATAATTAATTGACTCTTCATTAATGGGCTGATAAAAACTCGGCCAACCACAGCCAGAATCAAATTTGGTATCAGAAACAAACAATGGCTGAGAGCAGCACAGACAGTGATAAATGCCACTTTTTTTATTGTGCAGCAGCTTTCCAGAGAAAGGTGGCTCAGTGCCTGCTTCCTGCGTGACATAGCGTTGCATTTCGCTAAGTTGCTCCAAAGAAAGAGAAATATTTCTGGTCATAACAGTCACCTTGCATAACTACCACCATAAGGCAGTAAAAAAGCCATAGTTAAAAATATTTTAACGCATTTAACATGATGATTTACTTCACCAATTGTGATAAGTCTCACATATCTAACCAATGGTAACTTTAAATATCGTTCCATACCCTGATAATAATGGGTGTAGAGCCTGTTAGGGTTGTACAACGAATGTTCAGATAGTGGTTTCTGAATTGATCTTTTTCAATTGTTGACACGATTCCGCTTGACGACTGACAAGATTTTGGTAACTTTAGAAGCAACTTTTAATTCACTAAAAAATAGCTGGTGGAATACTATGACTATCAAAGTAGGTATTAACGGTTTTGGTCGTATTGGCCGTATTGTTTTCCGTGCTGCTCAAGAGCGTTCTGACGTTGAAATCGTTGCAATCAACGATTTGTTAGATGCTGATTACATGGCTTACATGCTGAAATACGATTCAACCCATGGTCGCTTTAACGGTACTGTTGAAGTCAAAGACGGCCATCTGGTTGTTAACGGCAAAACCATCCGCGTTACATCTGAAAGAGATCCAGCTAACCTGAAGTGGGACGAAGTCGGTGTTGACGTTGTTGCTGAAGCGACCGGTATTTTCCTGACCGACGAAACTGCACGTAAGCACATCGTTGCTGGTGCGAAAAAAGTTGTTCTGACTGGCCCATCCAAAGACGACACACCAATGTTTGTTATGGGTGTTAACCACAACACTTACGCTGGTCAGGAAATTGTTTCCAACGCATCTTGTACAACTAACTGCCTTGCGCCATTAGCTAAAGTTATCAATGATAAATTTGGTATTGTTGAAGGTCTGATGACGACTGTTCATGCAACAACTGCAACCCAGAAAACCGTTGACGGCCCTTCTGCGAAAGACTGGCGTGGCGGTCGCGGTGCAGCACAGAACATCATCCCATCTTCTACTGGCGCAGCAAAAGCAGTAGGTAAAGTGATCCCTCAGCTGAATGGCAAACTGACTGGTATGTCTTTCCGTGTACCAACGCCTAACGTTTCTGTTGTTGACCTGACTGCTCGTCTGGAAAAACCAGCAACTTACAAAGAAATTTGTGAAGCAATCAAAGCGGCTGCTGAAGGCGAACTGAAAGGTATTCTGGGTTACACCGAAGATGATGTTGTTTCTACCGATTTCAATGGTGAAAAACTGACTTCTGTCTTTGATGCCAAAGCAGGTATCGCCCTGAATGACAACTTTGTGAAACTGGTTTCTTGGTATGACAACGAAACTGGTTACTCCAACAAAGTTCTGGATTTGATTACTCATATCTCCAAGTAATTAAACCCGCATACTTTATACATACCCTATGGATTTCGAGTTGCATCGCTTGCTGCAAGCGAGCGAAGCCAACAAAGAGGCTGCTTGAAAGACGACGGGATATTAAGCCACCTTATTATGGGTGGCTTTATTTTGCCTCTTTCCCACAATACGCTATTCTTGCCTCACTCACTATACCCAACGGACTGCCCAACGGATGATGGGTATATCAGCATAGTTTTATATAAGGCCATGATAATGCATCATAAAATCTTTTCATTACCGATTGTAAAACAGATCACCCCTTACATCACTCAGCGGAATATTGATGGATTTCCATTAATTGTGATTTCTCATCCCAAAGTCCGTAGTGCGATCAGCCTTCAGGGGGCGCATCTTATAGCATGGCAACCCAGTGGCGAGGAGCCAGTATTGTGGTTAAGCAATCAATCAAAATTTCAGGCGGGTACTGCTATTCGTGGCGGGATTCCCATCTGTTGGCCCTGGTTTGGCACTAGAGGCACACCGAGCCATGGTTTTGCCCGGATATTACCGTGGGAATTTAAGGCACACAATGAGAATAATCATGGTGTTATTTTAACTTTCACACTACAAAGCAGTGACTACACGAAGCAATTATGGCCGCATGAGTTTACGCTTATCGCCCGCTTCAAATTGGGAGAAACCTGCGAAGTTGAGCTGGAATCTCACGGTGATCATCAGGCTACATGCGCCCTGCACTCTTATTTTAATGTCAGTGATATCAATCAAATTCGGGTCAGCGGGTTAGGCGGTCATTTTATTGATACCGTTGCAGATAAAGAGCACCGCACGGATGAAGATCTGGTATTTCAGGGGCGGACTGATCGCATTTACACTGAGCCAGAAGATTTCAGCCTGATCAGAGATACACAATGGCAACGCACTGTCGAAATTCACCATTATCATCATAGTGATGTGGTTTGCTGGAATCCCGGTGCTGAATTATCGAGCAGCATGACAGACATGGGTAGTGAGGGTTATAAGAATATGGCCTGCATTGAAACAGCACGTATCAACACTCCGTTATGCTCTCAAGAGGATAATCCTGGCAAGCTGGCTGTCGTTATTCGTTGCCGTAAGCATGTTTGATGACGATCCATGCTATCCAATGCTGATCGAATCCAATACTCATTGAATAAAGAGTTAACTGGAGAAATTATGAGGCTAGCGATGTGATAAATCAACGCAGGCATTTATTTCGTCTGTCAGTCAGCACCGTACGAAAAAAATGCCTGAGAGTATGAGAGCAATAACCTTAAGGCAATAACCTTAAAACAGTAACCTTAAAACAGTAACCTCAGAACGATAACGTCAACCGATAATAACCGGGACACGTTTGGCTAACGCACACAATAATTCATAACCCACGGTTCCGGCTGCTTCTGCTACTTCATCCACCGGCAGCTTTGTGCCCCATAATTCCACTGGGCTACCAATGGTTGCCTGCGGGCACGGTGTCAGATCAACGGTCATCATATCCATTGAGATAGCTCCCAACAAACGGGTACGAATGCCATCAACAATAACAGGCGTACCGGTAGGGGCATGTCGCGGATAACCATCCGCATAACCACATGCGACTGTTCCTACACGGGTTACATGTTGTTGGGTGGTATAGCGGCTGCCATAACCAATTTTTTCCCCTTCCGAAAGCTCATGAACCGCAATAATTTCACTCTGTAAACTCATGGCTGGCCTTAGCCCTATTTCTGCAATATCACGCCATTTTCCACTGGGAGAAGCGCCATACAGCACAATGCCGGGCCTGACCCAATCACCGTGCGTTTTCGGATACCACAACACTGCACCAGAATTAGCCAGGCAATGAGGAAGCGAATCCATTCCAAGCTGCGCAATGATTTTTTCAATCACTGCAAATTGCCCATCAACACCGATTTCATTATCAGAATTAGCAAAATGGGTCATTAAAGTGACTGAATTGATGTTTTGTATTCCATTCGCCACCGTCATCACCTGAGGATATTCGGCTGGGGAAAAACCCAGACGGTTCATACCACTATTCAGTTTCAGGTAAATATCAATGGGCTTATCCAGCCGGGCGGCTTTTATCGCCTCAAGTTGCCAGTGACTATGCACGGCAACCGTCAGTGCATACTGATTAACAACTAACAAATCTTCGGCTTTAAAAAAGCCTTCCAACAATAGAATAGGGCCTTGCCAGCCCTGCTCTCTTAAATAAATAGCTTCCTTCATGTCAAGCAGCGCAAACCCATCCGTCTGCTTAAGTGATTGCCATATTCTGTCCAGCCCATGCCCGTATGCATTCGCCTTAACTACCGACCAAATTTTACTATTACTGACTTTCTGGCGGATCACCGTTAAATTATGGCGCAATGCATCGGGATGAATCGTTGCCAAAATAGGACGCGGCATGATAGCTCCTTCTAAGATATTTTTATTTTATGCAGTATGTAAACGAGGCTTCAACCGAAGCACTTGTGTGTTAAATCCATCAATATACCGGGATACAGAGAGATCATCCGCCGCAATTTCTGGTGTCTTACCCGATATTAAGTCAGACAATAGTTTTCCTGACCCACAGGCCATCGTCCAACCAAGTGTTCCATGTCCGGTATTTAAATAAAGGTTAGGGTATTTGGTTGCGCCTACAATGGGTGTGCCATCCGGTGTCATTGGCCGTAACCCGCTCCAGAATGAAGCTTCGGCAATATTCCCCCCCTTGTGATAAAGATCATCTACGACCATTTTGAGGGTTTCACAACGGGTTTTCCGTACATCCAGATTAAAACCAACAACTTCAGCCATGCCACCAACGCGAATACGGTCATCAAAGCGGGTAATGGCTATTTTGTACGTTTCATCCAATACGGTGGAAACAGGCGCTCTCGCTTCATCCATTACCGGCATGGTCAAAGAATAGCCTTTCAAGGGATAAACCGGGATGGTGATAAACTCTTTCAGTAATTCAGTTGAATACGATCCCATTGCGATAACATACTGATCGGCGGTCATGATGCCATCATCGCATTGGATACCTGTTATCTTATTTCCATCGGCTAAAATTTGCTTAATTTGCCGATTAAAAACGAACTTAACACCCGCTTTTTCTGCCATTTTTGCCAGTTCTTTGGTGAAAATCTGGCAATCACCGGTTTCATCGTTGGGTAACTGTAACCCGCCGGTTAATTTATGGGAGACATGGGCAAGTGCAGGTTCGATAGACGCTAATTGTTCTGGTGTTAGTAGCTGATAAGGAACACCTTCCTGCTCCAGCACAGCGATATCACTAGCGGCATTATCGAATTGTTTGTTCGTTCTGAATAATTGTAACGTTCCACCCTGACGGCCTTCATACTGGATACCGGTATCCGCACGCAGTTGTTTAATACAGTCACGGCTATATTCCGCCAAGCGTACCATTCTGCTTTTGTTCATCGCGTAATGATCCGCATCACAATTGCGCAGCATTTGCCACATCCAGCGCAATTGAAACAGTGAACCATCAGGACGAATCGCTAACGGAGCATGGCGCTGAAACATCCATTTTACTGCTTTCAATGGAATACCCGGCGCTCCCCAGGGAGTTGCATATCCTGGCGAAATTTGCCCTGCGTTACCGGCGCTCGTTTCTTCAGCCGCACTTTGTTGGCGATCCACAACGATAACTTCATGACCCTCTTGAGCCAAATACCAGGCACTGGTGACGCCAATAACGCCACTGCCTAAAATAAGGACCTTCATTTTGCCCCCTACCTGTGAATAATATGCGCAAGCATAATATGCTAAACATAAAAATCCAATACAGGATAATAGTCTAGAAAACGATTAGTTAAATTTTAGGATTTGCGTCACACTTTTATTACAAGAAAACAGTAATTTTCATTGTTATAAAACTGAGTAGGCAACATAAAAACACATTAAATTTAAATAATTAAATCATGTTCAGATGCTATTGATTTCTCATGATTACATTTGGAATAATCATTTCCACGGCCAAAAAACAACATCACATTCACAAAATATGATTTTATTTATCACTAGAAAATTCAAAATAAACAGATTTAAATTTCAAACTTAAACGAGGTGGGCAGAATAATAATTTAAAAAATTTTAATTTACAGTTTGAGTAAATTCACCATTCTGCTTTTATGGCCCAGAAACAATCCGAAAGACGGCAAGACTCACCTTGACAGAAGAGAATTAAAAAAGGCGAACTGCATAAAAATACAGTCCGCCTCAGAAGATTTATTTAATTAATTAATTAATATAAGCAGCACGATCAATAAAACCCAGCGATAAAATTCATCGATCTTGAAATTCGCTCAGCTCCGATGTGCCTCAGTCAGATCATCAAACATCGTATTACTTCTTGTTCTAGTGTTTCCTTAAGTTTATTTTTTACATTTAAAATCAAAATATTATATAAAAACACACACTGTGTATTGTTCCAGTGTTTATTGACGTTTCTCCACTTTTGCAGCACACTATGTATAAACATATGTATAAAGATCTTAGGTGAACATGGCTGCCGAACTGAACAAACTCAACGACAAAAAACTTAAAACACTACACGGAAAAGAAAGAGATGCTATCGAATTTTTTGCTGATGGTGCAGGCTTAAGCGCAAAAGTGTCTAAAGCTGGTGGTATTAGTTGGGTTTTTACCTATCGGCTTGATGGCAAGAAATTAAACCGCCTTACCATTGGGCGCTATCCTGATATGCCACTCAAACAAGCTCGTGAAACACGAGACAAATGCCGTAACTGGTTGGCATCCGGTAAAGATCCGAAGCTCCAATTTAACTTAGTGATGCAGGAATCATTAAAGCCAGTCACTGTAAAAGATGCTATTGAGTATTGGATTGAAAATTACGGAAGAGATCACCGCGCAGGCATTGATAAACTTATAGCCCAGCTAAATAAATATATTTACCCCAATATTGGGAATATGGCGCTGTCAGACTGTGAAACACGCTATTGGCTTCAATGTTTTGATAAAATCAAAATAACTTCGCCTGTGTCTGCTGGATATATATTTCAACTATGCAAGCAAGCCTTAAGATTTTGCCGCGTAAGGCAATTTGCTGTTAGTAATGCCTTGGATGATCTAACCATTCCTGATGTAGGAAAAGTACAAAATAAAGTAAATAGAGTCTTAACAGATAATGAGTTAGGTCAATTATGGAATTCCATAAACACAAATACTCACATTCCTTATTATAATAATTTACTAACAATCTTGGTTGTATTTGGCTGTAGGACTCAAGAGGCCAGATTATCGAAATGTTCAGAATGGGATTTTAATTCTATGCAATGGACTGTTCCAAAAGAACATAGCAAAACAGATGAAAAAATCATTCGCCCAATACCAGAATACATGAAGTCGTTCTTAGAAAGACTTATTCGTCATAATTATAAAAATACTTATCTTCTTGGTGAATTAAAATGCGGTTCAACAGTAGCGAAATATGGAGTGAAAATATGGAAAAAATTAGGGCATACGGAAAAATGGACACTACATGATTTGAGACGTACCTTAGCAACTAAGCTAAATGATATGGGCATAGCACCTCACGTAGTTGAGCAACTTCTAGGCCATGCTTTGCCGGGCATCATGGCGATATACAATAAGAGCCAATACCTACCAGAAAAGCTAGATGCTTTAAATAAGTGGTGTGAGCGTTTGGATGTATTGGCAGGTAATTATGAGAATGTGGTTATATTAAAAGCAGGAAAAAAATGACAGAATATCCAGAGGACGTGCCAGAGTTATTTATATCATTCCATGAATCTAAACTAGCTATTCGTCACAAGCCTAGTGACACTACTCTATCAATTAAAGAAATATCCAATAAATTTATTTTTGACGAAAGACTGAAAGGAATATTAAAGCCATTATCCAAAAGATTTAATGAATCTGGAGATTGTGATAAACAATCACTCAAGCTATTTTCATTGTTTACTTCCATTCAAGATGGAATATCTGGCCCATCCAATTGGAATGCTATGACACCAAAAGAACAAGAGGGAAAAATAAATAAAATAAAATCATTAATCAATTCATTGTCTGATGAAATAAAAGAAACTCCATATGATGTCTATGTTATGGAGCTAATATTTGGCCGACAGACGGACAATCCAATAGAAAGTATGAATGTAGCTGCTAACTTAATAGTTAAATGCTCTGATGCTGAATTTATAAATGAAAATAGTGTTACTGAAATGGAAATGCAGATGCGCCCAATTGCTAGGCGTATGTTAATTACGAAAGCTAGTGATTTGTTGACCAACTTTTACAACTACAAAGATAATAAAACAAAAGAAAATAAAATAATAAAACGGAAAACAAATATTGCAAGATTATATTTTATAAGAACATTAAATGATTATTTTATGATGAATTTTAAAACTCCTCTCTATAACATAACTGCCGAAATAACATCTTGTTTTTTAAATGAAAGTATCACAATTGATAGTGTGAGGTCAGCCCTGAAGAAATAACAACCTACTGCATTGGTACTAAATGTGTTTTTTATTATCATTAAGTACCAATGTATTTTATGTTTTATCTTAGTATGAAATAATACCAATGTGATTGATCGTAATAAAAACAGTTCTTACAACCAAGAAGATAAGCATCAAAATAAATCTGCTTTTGTCACAATTATATTTTTATTTTTTCTCAGCAAAAATACCCTCACAAAAACAACGAAACAGTGAGGGTAACATGACCATTCAATACAGCACTCCTACACCAGAAGAGCGTCGCTCTATCCTTTCCGAATATGGTGAACCTTATGATCGTCTTGTGCGTGAAAAGGAACGCCAGCACATTACTTCTATTTCCAGAACCTCAGCATGGAAAATGGAAAACGAAGGCCGCTTCCCCGCCCGTAAGGCATTAGGCCGCAATTCTTGTGCTTGGTTGCTCAGTGATCTGCTTCACTGGGTACGTAACCCGCCAACAGTAGAGAATGTAAATAACCCCTACAGCCGAAAATCAAATTAATTAAGACAGGGTAAAAATATGAAATCTAAAAATGTGGCCTTAAATGGTCAGGGACTCGCTCACTCTGAAAACAACCAAGATAATATTTTTGATATCGATGCAACGGATATCTCATTTATTAAATTCGAGGGCGTACAAGTTAGAATTTTCAAAGTA
>JAIRVT010000079.1 GCA_031253755.1 Enterobacteriaceae bacterium | reverse complement strand
TGTCCAGTGTTGCTGTTTTTCAGTCAATGTCATGGTGGTTTATCCTCTGAATAAAAAGAAAACACACTATGACAAAAGATTAATTCATCGGGTATGTGGGGTTAATTGGGCGTTTACTTGAGTATAGCAGAAAGATACTCAAAAATATGTGAGTATTATTGACAGACAAGGATGATTGAACTCTTATGCCTACAACCTCGCATAAGGATAGTTAAAATAATAGAGTCATGATATTTAGGAGAGGGGAATGTCATGTTATTGAGAAGTATCTCATTAACATGATTAAATCATTAATTAAGGTAAATAATACTGTTTTAAAGAAGAAGCTCTAAAAATAATCTTTTTTTCCGTTTTTACAGCAAGAGCACCCACTATCCATGAATAAATATCATGGTTATGGAATATCTCAATCATCTCCTTTCTGTAATTCCTGTATCAAATCTGAGGCTCGTGACTATTCCCATGATAAACGCTTAATCAAGGATTTCATCATGGGCTATCAAGATTCTATCGATACTAATTTTAACTACGCGCATCACCGTACATTACTATGCAGATTACATAATCACCAGAACCAGCTGTTTAATCGCTACTCTAAATTGCTCATGCTACGTGTAGATTTTTCATATCCGCTAGGTAGTAATTCACACAGTAACGCTGATAGAAATTCAGTGGTAGCTGATATGGTACTGTTGTTGCAAAGGTGTCATGGTATTACAGAGCTGGTGGGATATGTTTGGGTGCAAGAATATACTGAAAGGCATGGTATGCACATCCACGCTGCATTTTATCTCAATGGTCAGAAACACCGCAAAGTCTGGAGAGTGTTTGAAACTCTAAGGGATATCTGGAAGCAGATCACAAATGGGGAAGGTTATGCATTTCGTTGCGCACCTCAGGATTATTACCAAGTGAAAGGAGAATGGGTAGTATCGCATGATGATGTTAAGGGACGCAGGGGAATGCAGTATATTCTGAGTTACCTGAGCAAAACTGACCAGAAGACGGAGAAAATTATCTATCAGCTCAGTTCAGTACCATCTCAAGTTAGGTGTGGTCGTCCACGCAGTGGATAATTGTATTAAGTGGCTAGTTGGCGGATCTTTGTTTGGCACATCGGGTTAGATGAATAAAAAATGACTCTACTTGAGCATCGTTTGAAGGAGTCTATTCATTTACGCAACCGCTCCTTCTCCCTTTCACTAACGGAGAAAAACGATGACCACCGAATACAGTATCCTTACCGACAAGTTTGTAGATATGGCATTTATCACTCAACTTACTGGGTTAACAGATAAATGGTTCTATAAGCTGATTCAACAGGGGGAGTTCCCAAAACCCATTAAATTAGGACGCAGCTCCCGATGGTTGCAGAGCGAAGTAGAATTTTGGCTACAGCGGCGTATCGAACAATCGCGTAAGTAATACCATTTTTTAACTGTGCATTATTGCCAGAACTGAATTTATCCCGTTATACGTATTGTATCTCAAATTAATTTTTCTTTAGTGAAAAATTATGATGGCATTCATTAGGTTGCTTTGATTCTACTCGGAGTAAGAAGTCTCTGATGTTCCATTAATACTCAGAGACTTCCGGTAATTGTCAACATAGTTGGCACTATTTACCATTTTAGAACAGATAATTAATTCAGTTCATTTATCACAAATGCCAGCCAATACAGTGTATGGCTGAGTTGATCGCACGAGATTGCCGTATTGACAATTTCATTATCCTCAATGGAATTCAAAAGTTCGGGTTTTTCCACTAAAATTACCTTTCTTTGGATTGTAATACTGGACTTTTAAGTACGTGGTTTTTCTAGCTTTCCAAGTTTTTCGAACTTCAAATTCATCGCAAGAACCTGTAGCAAACTGTTTTGCCTTAGGATGATTTTCTGTTTTATCAATGGCATACCATCCTCCAGATGGACAACTAGTACCCATATCTTCCCGGATGAAGGCATAATCTGGGGTTTCGATGGTTGAAGTCAGAGTATAATTCGATGCTTCATTCGTGTTTTTTACTACTATATCTACCGTGTTATTACCGCATTGTTGACAGACGACCTGATCGTTTTTATCAATAATTTTACTCGCTAAAACAGCTGTACTCACTAAAGAAAGGAATAACGCTATGATTAACTTTATCATGGTATTACCTCTTGTTTAGGGGATAGACATTGTTAATGTATATAGTTCTGTTCAATAACTCAGTTTAAGAATGGTTAATGATGTAAAGTTAGACCTTGTTTTCGAACCTAGCAAAGTGCAATGCTAATGGTTTTGATTAAGCGTAAGCGTCATAAATCAACTTCTTTATCAAATTAGCAAGTTGGTAACTAACACTAATCTTGGCAGAGGAGGCAGCGAATACATTTAGATACCACAATCATTAGTGTTCTTTTGTCTATAATGCGGTGCTATGCACGCTGCGGTAGGAAAACTGCAAATGCAAGACAATAACGGCATTATTTTATTGTAGTCGTAAGTTTGATATAACTTACATCTCGCTGAAATAACAAGAAATGAAATTTCTATATGAGAGAGGAATTCAATGGCTGTTCGTATCGCTGAGTATCTGGGGCAAAGAACAGATGTAGAAAATGCAATAACTCCAATAGTCCCACTAGTAAAAGGTACTCAAGTACAATGTCCCTTTATGGATCGAACTTGTGACAAAATAAGCAAAGCTAACCATCCAGTTTGCGCAGTCCGTAAATCGGACAACACTATTTGGATTGTCTGTGAGCATAGACTGTGTTCTACGCGCCAGAAAAAAATAATTACTCTAGATGGACGGTCACGGGCAGTTGATAATATATTAGTTGAGCATCAGAAGGACATTTTACGTAAAGTAGCAAAATTAATATATCAAGATCCAAAATTACTTGATTCAGAAATTGGGATAAAAAGAGAAGCCAACATTCCTTTACCTGACTCAGATAGTAGCTATCATGCAGACTATGTAATGAGAAATTTCTCTGGTAGAGGTAGAGTAGATGAAATTCTCTTAGAGATGCAAGGGGGCGGGGAAACAAGCAATACAGGATCTATTTCACGCCATATTAATGCATGGGCAAATTTAGATACTCCAACGAATGAATTCCTAAGGCAACAGGTTGTTGATGCAAATACAATTGAAACTAACGCTTGGAGACGACAGCAAGAGCAATTTCTTGTTAAAGGAAACGTAGTTGATCAAACGGGAGGGAAGATTGTTTTTGCTGTTGGTAGTTTACTGTACGATTACTTACATAAACGTTTCCGAAACGCTAATCTCAGAGATCTTAAAGCACACAATTGGACATTGTGCATTTTAGCTTTTAAAGAGAGCGCTAGCGAAGATCCCAAGCCAGGACCAATTTCGTTAGAGATTGATGACACGAAAACTTTATTCACTAATTACTCCACCTTCGTTCGTTTCTTAACAGATCAGGGCGCTCCACACCCCGAACTGTTTGAAGGCAGCTTCTTACGATTAGATAATACAAAAATAACGATCAATCCACATCATCAACAGTTTGATCTACAAGAGTAATTCTTTTACCTATCCATTCAATAATAGGGACCGCAACAGCGTTCCCTACTGCTCTGAATCGATTAGAGTCCAATTCTCTGGAAATCCCTGTAGACGCTCGTATTCGGAAGGCAGCATACGGCGCACATACAGCATCTGAGCTTCCTCTTGAGTCAAGGGTATAGGTTTCTCCATCGTTTCTGTATCCCTTGGCTTGAGGTCCTGCTGTTGCTTTTCTTCCAATACTTGCATGTTGGATAGAATAGATATCTGTTTTTGATAAGCCTGAATTAGAGGTTCCGGTAACATTTGCCCTCTCTCCTTGGCCCTGTTTATCAACGATTCGAGTTGCTCCTGATTCAAAAAGGACTCGAGAGGAGCGCATATCTCCAAGACTTCCGACAATGTAGACTCTTCTTCTGCGCTGGGGTGTTCCAAAGTATTTTGCATCCAATACTCTCCATGAAACGCCATACCCGAGTTGGACCAACGTATCGATGACAACTTTAAAGTCCTGTCCATCGTGGCTGTTAAGGAGTCCGGGAACATTTTCGATAATAAGCCATTCAGGCTTTCTTTCTTCGATAAGTTTTGCATAAGTATAAAATAAGCCGCTCCGGGCTCCCTCTAAACCTTTTCGTTTTCCTTGATTTGCTGATGAAACATCTTGACAGGGAAAACCGCCACACCAGACGCTACTTTCAGGAATGTCATCAGCTACCAACTGAGTAATATCAGTATGCAATGAAACATTTGGCCAATTCTTTTTGAGAACTTTTTGGCAAAATTTGTTGATTTCACACTGGAAAACAACTTCCATTCCCGCCTTCTCAAGGCCCAAATCGAATCCACCAATCCCCGCGAAAAATGAGGATACTTTGTACTTTGTTAGTGGTTTCTTATTCATATCGTCTTTTTCATTACATTTGATTTGAAAATAATAACGGAAACCAATTTGATTGGCCACCTTTTTTGCTAGTTAAGACTAAATGCACTGGTACAAAACTTTCATCTGGATACTGTAATTATAACCAGTTCGTTTCGATTTCCAATCTTTGTGTTAAAAACTGCGTAGGACATTCCAATTTATTACCGTCTTGCAAAATCAAACGGACTAATTCCCTTCTCCCGATTCGCATCTAGAAAATCAGCCCACCATTGCACCATTAAGCGTCGTTCCTCAATATGCTCAGCCTTATGAATATAAGCTGCTCGTACTGAGTTACGTTCTTGATGGCTCATCTGCCTTTCCACTGCATCCTTCGACCATACCCCTGACTCAATTAATGAACTACAAGCCATTGTTCTAAATCCATGACCGCAAACTTCTGTTTTGGTGTCATAGCCCATCACACGCAAGGCATTATTCACTGTGTTTTCACTAATTGGTTTACGTGGGTTATGATCGCCGATAAATATCAGCTCGTAATGACCACTGTATTGATAAATTTGTTTGAGGATTTCTAATGCTTGTCTGCTAAGTGGAACTAAATGAGGTGTGCGCATTTTTGATCCTCGATGAGAGTTCTTCACGCCTTCAAGCGGTTCCCGTTCGCTAGGAATTGTCCACATCGCATTTTCAAAATCGATCTCTTCCCAACGGGCAAAACGGAGTTCACTCGACCGAATAAACACTAATAAGGTAAGTTGTACGGCTAATTTAGTTAGTGATCTTCCTACATAACCGTCAATGCGTTGGAGAAACTCAGGCATGCGTTTAAGTTCTAATGCAGCTCGATGTTGGCGCTTACCTGCTGCTATTGCACCAGCCATATCTTGTGCAGGGTTATAGTCAATTAGGCCACTTTGTACGGCATAACGCATAACAGCAGTTACGCGTTGTTGCAATCTTGACGCCACCTCAAGACGTCCAGACATCTCTACGGCTTTAATTGGTCCAAGAAGATCCTGTGTTTTTAGTTCAGCAATATTACGTTTGCCAATTGCTGCAAAGATATTATCTTCAAGACTTTTTAATACCCGATGGCTATGACTTTCTGACCATTTCTTATTAGTGGCATGCCACTCACGAGCAATTTTTTCAAAGGTATTGATTTCTTTTTGCTGTTCTTCTTTTAGCTCTTTCTTTTGATCACGTGGATCAATACCTAGCGCAACTTGCTTTCTAGCTGCATCTCTACGTTCTCTTGCTTCAGCAAGTGAAATTTCAGGATATACACCAAATGCCATCAAGTGCTGTTTGCCACCAAAGCGAAAACGGAAGCGCCAATATTTAGAACCATTGGGATGAACATAAAGAAATAAACCGTCACTATCTGTGATGGTATAGGCTTTTTCTGCTGGTTTAGATGCACGAACTTTTGTATCTGTTAAGGCCATATTCGTTATCCTCTTCACCCTAGAATGAGTATATAAACATTATCGAATTGAAATATATACTAAGATGTATACTCAAAAAGAAGTTGATGTAGGTTGACATATGTTGACTAGAAACGCGAGGAATGGCTTGTAATTACTGGATTTTAGGCACAAAAAAAGACGTCTATTGACGTCCATTGAAGTTCTTTTGGTGCCGAAGGCCGGACTCGAACCGGCACACCCGAAGGCGGTTGATTTTGAATCAACTGCGTCTACCGATTTCGCCACTTCGGCACTGAAGGGTCCGGAAAACGAGAGTCATTATACTTGCCAGAAGAACGTTCGCAACACTTATCCTTCCGATTTTGTTCAAGTGCCGAAAAAAAAATCAAAAGTGACGATTTATCAGTAAAAGAGAGCGAATTTTAGACATTATTTATGTCATATCAGATATTGTATAAATAATTATTTTTTAACTCCCTATCACCAATAGACAACCTATAAACACCTTATATAATTCAAAACAAAATATTTTTGCTGAGGTGATTCGCTATGACACTTATCAATTGGATTTTTGCAGGTATTTTGCTGGGCTTCGTTATCGGTGCCGTTATTGCGATCTTTAAGAAGAAGAACTAATGACGGTTTTTGGTTTATGATTTTTTCTGGTTGGTCAATCCTAAAATGAACAAACGGCTCTATAAACTTTGTATAGTTTCCGCTCTTTCATTAGCGCTTTCTGCTTGCTCTGCGTCTGGTCATCCGCGCCAGAATAAAACGTTATCCCTGAGTCAACAACACGAAAAGTGGAAGGTATTTGATGGCAATATTTCCGGCCAGAAAATATCTTCAGATTTGGTTACAGAGTACGCTCAATCCATCTTTAATGAAGGCAATCCATTAGGTATGGCGATTGTAGTGATTGATAATAATCAAGTCATACATCGCAGTTTTGGCGAAACTTATCCGGGCAGCGGAGTTAAGCCAAACCAGAATTCGCTTATCCGCATTGCTTCACTCACCAAATTGATGACCAGTGAGGTGATGATCAAACTGGCAGATCAAAAACGCATTAAAATCACTGATCCGCTACAGAAATATAGTTATAACGGTGTGCATGTGCCTGGTTTAGGTGCAAACCAGCCGATCCGGCTATTTCATCTGGCGAGCCATACCAGTGGGTTACCAAGAGAACAACCCGGCGGAAAATGGGGGCGTCCGGTGTTTATCTGGCCGACGCAATCCAATCGCTGGAACTGGCTGAAAACAGCTGAGGTAAATTCTGTTCCCGGCACAGTCGCGTCTTATTCTAATCTGGCCTACGATTTATTGGCTGATGCCCTTTCCAATGCGACGGGAGAGCCTTATTCCCGGCTGCTGCAAGAGGAAATCACCCGCCCGTATAATATGAAAGACACAACGTTGGCTCCAACCCGTGCGCAATGCGAGCGATTAATGGCAGGTGCTAACTCCAGCCCTTGTCTGAGTACTATCGCAGCAGCAGGCAGCGGAGGGATTTATTCCACACCCGCTGATATGCAGCGCTGGATGCAGCAATTTTTATCTTCTGACAGTCAGTTAAGAAAGCAAACCGCCAGCCGCGAACAGGGTATTTATTTTAAACGTGCTGATTTGTCGTCAGTTAAAGGCATGGATGTCGCGGGTAAAGCCGATGGTATCGGGCTGGGTTGGGTTTATATGAAAGGCCAGAACGGAATTGGTATTTACCAAAAAACCGGTGGCGGCGGTGGATTCAATACCTATATGGCCATGATCCCGGAGCAGAATATTGGCGTATTTATGGTTATGACTCGCAAAGAACACAGTAAATTCTATGAGGTGACGAAAGGCGTAAATGAGTTGGTCACCGCGTTGGCGCAGAATCATTATTCAGTTGTGCCAGAATTGGTGAAAAATAATTGATCAATAATATTCACCAGAGATTTATTATTAAGCTCTGGTGAGTTTCACTATTATCAATTATTAACTTACTGTGCTTTTTTCCGTATGTCGTCAATAAAATCATGTATATTTTTACTGGATCTCCCATTACAAAAGAAGACGCGAGAAGAAAGAATATCTCTTATAAGAACGGGCTCAAAGGTATCGTAATGTTCTTGATTTCTCTTTATAGATGACTCTAAACATTGTCGAGCGTTAGATTCAAAATCCTTCTGGTTTTTAAATGCGAACTCTTTGCCTTGTTCATGCTCCCATTGTTTTTTAGTTTCTTGAAATAACCGTTATTACGAATTAAAAAAATCGCCCTCACTTTTGCAAGCGAGGGCGATATAAATAAATAAATTGAATGAGTTGTCGATTTATTACCGCTATTTTCTCTTCATAAGTAAATAGGCACTTACAATAAAGAACAGCAAGCTAGGCAGCAGCGCACCTAATATTGGCGGCATACTGTAAACCAGACTTAATGGGCCGAATATTTCATTCAGCACATAAAAGATAAAGCCTGAGCTGATCCCGACAACAACCCTGAACCCCATCGGAACGCTCCGCAATGGACCGAAAATAAAGGAGAGTGCCATCAGCATCATGACTGCAACGGATAACGGGGCGAAGATCTTTTTCCACATGTTGAGTTCGTAGCGCCCTGCGTCTTGCTGGCCTTGCTTCAGATAAGCGATATATTGATACAGACCGCGAATGGAAAGTGCTTCCGGTTCGAGGGCAACAACGCCCAATTTGTCCGGAGTCAGCAGGCTTTTCCAGTTAGCCGAGAGGCTTTGTGAACCCGTAATCAGACCGACCTGACGTAAATCCGATTCTTCAACCTGAGATAACTTCCACTGCCTGTTTGCCTGATCATAAACAGCAGAAGCAGCATATTTCACTGACTCTAATTTTCGTTCTTTATTAACATGATAAATACTCACGCCATTCAGAGAGTTATCCTTGCCAACACTCTGGATGTAGACGAAATCATTACCATCTTTTGCCCAAAGCCCTTTGTTGGTGGTCATCAAAGAACCGCCATACATTTTTTGCGAGCGGAAATTACGGGCGGTTTGTTCCCCTTGTGGCGCGACCCATTCGCCGATAATCATCGTTAACAATACCAGCGGAATTGCCGTTTTCATCACCGAACCGGCAACTTGCAGACGAGTAAAACCGGAAGCCTGCATCACCACCAGCTCACTGCGGGTTGCCAGCGCGCCCAGACCCAGAAGTGCGCCCAACAATGCCGCCATCGGGAAAAAGATTTGGATATCTTTGGGAACGCTCAGAAGGGTATAAATGCCGGCAGAAAGGGCGGTATATTCCCCCTGACCGACTTTCCGCAGCTGATCAACAAATTTGATGATGCCGGAGAGTGACACCAGTGTGAACAGTGTCATCAGAATGGTTTGCAGAATCGTTCGCCCGATATACCTATCTAATACACCAAACATCAGGCAGCTCCTTGAGTCTTAAAGCGTAAACGCAGCTTACGCATCGGAACGGTATCCCATACGTTGAGTGCCAATGCTAAGGCGAAGTAGGCAACGTTAACCAACCATATCCAGTACATCGGATTCAGTTTGCCTTTACTGGCATTGGAATGCAGGGAACTTTGCAACAGGAAGAAAATCAGGTAGAGCAGCATCGCTGGCAACATACTGAGCACGCGCCCCTGACGCGGATTCACCGCACTGAGCGGGATCACCATCAGCGTCATAATCAGGACTGACATAATCAAGGTCAAACGCCAGTGAAATTCGGCGCGGGAATCCGAATCGGTAGCGTGCCAAAGCTCAGTCATTGATTTTTGCTCAATCTTACTGCTGTCAATTTCCGGAGCCTGATGCCCGATAACTGCCCGATAGTCTTTGAAATCGGTAATGCGGAAATCACGTAACAGCGCAGTACCTTCATAACGTGTGCCTTCGTGAAGTACCGCGACCTGATTGCCGTTCGGTAATTCTTCCATATGACCACCATCAGCGATGACCACAGAAGGGCGTTGATTGCGAGCAGGACGAAGCTGGGCCAGAAAGACATTTTTGAAGTTATTGCCACTGACATCGCCGATATACAACACCATATTGCCATCGCGGGACGGTTGAAACTGCCCTTCCATCATCGCGGCAAGGCTTGGATTGGCTTTGGCATCTGCCAGCACCTGTTCCTGATGCTTGGATGACCATGGCGTGAACCAGAAGACATTGGCGGCTGCCAGTAGCGTCGTGAGCAGAGCCAGAATGAGCGCGGATTTCACCAGAACATTTTTGCCTAACCCGCAGGCATGCATGACAGTGATTTCACTTTCTGTATAAAGTTTACTGAATGTCATTAACACCCCAAGGAATAAACTCAGGGGTAAAATCAGCTGCGCCATCTCTGGCACACCTAATCCTAACAAGGATAGAACTAAATTTGCGGGAATATTACCGTCTACCGCCGCGCTCAATACTTCAACTAATTTCTGACTGAAAAAAATCAGTAACAGTATGAAAAGTATTGCGATTTGACTTTTCATGGTTTCCCGAACCAGATATCTAATGATGATCACGCTTATTACGCCTGTGAAAACTTGTCTTTTTGCAGGAAAGTCGCTAACTTCGTCGTATATCTACCATTTATATGAATCAGTTTGGCTTTCCCGGAGCTAAAATGATACCAAAGCATTCCATATATTCGTTCTCAATTAGAGCACAGTTATCGTTAGCGAAGTATCTAAAAATTAATACTCTCAGCTTAACATAACCGGGAACTTTATTTGGGATGATTTAATGTGGAACGTGCTATTTTAGCGATTGTATCTGTCTTTGTCTTTAAGATTCAGGAGAACGCATGGAGTTTAGTGTAAAAAGCGGTAGCCCGGAGAAACAACGCAGTGCGTGTATCATAGTCGGCGTGTTTGAACCCCGTCGTCTTTCCCCTATCGCAGAGCAGCTTGACAAAATAAGTAATGGCTATATCAGTGCTTTACTGCGCCGTGGAGAACTTGAAGGCAAAGTGGGTCAGACCCTGTTATTGCATCATGTTCCCAATGTGCTGTCTGAGCGGATTTTGCTGATTGGCTGTGGAAAAGAGCGTGAACTGGATGAACGCCAGTACAAGCAGATTATCCAGAAAACCATTAGTACTCTTAATGAAACCGGCTCGATGGAGGCTGTCTGTTTCTTGACGGAATTACACGTCAAGGGGCGCAACAATTATTGGAAAGTGCGTCAGGCGGTCGAAACAGCAAAAGATTCGCTGTACGTTTTCGACCAGCTTAAAAGCAGTAAAAATGAACTGCGCCGCCCTTTGCGTAAGATGGTATTTAATGTGCCGACCCGCCGTGAACTGACCAGTGGCGAACGTGCCATTCAGCACGGTCTTGCCATTGCTGCCGGAATTAAGGCGACAAAAGATTTGGTTAATATGCCGCCGAATATCTGTAATGCGGCGTATCTGGCATCACAGGCCCGCCAGCTTGCTGACAGCGCAGCCAATCTGACCACCAAAGTTATCGGCGAAGAGCAGATGAAAGAGCTGGGCATGAATGCTTATCTGGCGGTGGGGCAGGGTTCACAGAACGAATCTTTGATGTCGGTTATCGAATATAAAGGCAGCAAAGATCCGAATGCGAAACCGATTGTGCTGGTAGGTAAAGGGCTGACGTTTGACTCCGGCGGTATTTCTCTCAAGCCCGCCGAAGGCATGGAGGATATGAAATTCGACATGGGCGGCGCGGCTTCCGTTTATGGCACTCTGCGCATTGTTGCTGAGCTGCAACTGCCCATCAATGTGATCGGTGTCATGGCTGGGTGTGAAAACATGCCCGGTGGCCGCGCTTACCGTCCCGGCGACATTCTGACAACGATGTCCGGTCAGACTGTTGAAGTGACGAATACGGATGCCGAAGGTCGTTTGGTGCTGTGTGATGCCCTGACTTATGTTGAACGTTTTGATCCAGAGCTGGTGATTGATGTTGCTACGCTGACAGGTGCCTGCATGGTTGCGCTGGGTAGCCACTATACCGGGCTGATGTCTAACCATAATCCGCTGGCCCATGAGCTGCTGAACGCATCTGAGCAAGCTGGCGATCGCGCATGGCGTCTGCCGCTAGGTGATGAATATTCCGAGCAGCTGGAATCCAATTTTGCCGATATGGTTAACTCGTGTGGGCGTTGGGGAGGTGCAAGTACTGCCGGTGCTTTCCTGTCGCGTTTCACAACTAAGTACAACTGGGCACATCTGGATATTGCCGGTTCAGCATGGCGTTCGGGTAAGGCAAAAGGCGCAACAGGTCGTCCGGTTGCACTGCTGACACAATTCCTGCTAAATCGGGCAGGTTTGAATGCTGATGATTAATGTCTGTCTATATTAATTATATACAGAAGCTATACCCTATGGATTTCGAGTTGCATCGCTTGCTGCAAGCGAGCGCAGCCAACAAAGAGGCAGCTTGAAAGACGGCGGGTATAAGCAAACGGAATTAAGGGTATTGCGGTGCAATACCCTTTTCCGTCGCTTTTTTTCTGCCATTATGAGACATTGCCAGCCTAAGAATTTATGAAAAACGCGATATTCTATTTATTGGAAAAGCCGTTACCTGAAGAATCCACGCCTTTGGACGAGTTACAGCCACATGAATGGCTGGCGTGCCAGCTGGCGGCTGCCCAATGGCGCTCTGGAAAGCGGGTGCTGATTGCTTGTGAAAGCCAGCAACAGGCCGAAAAATTGGATGAAACACTCTGGCAAAGAGAGCCGAGTCAATTTGTGCCGCACAACCTTGCGGGAGAAGGCCCCCGGTATGGCGCCCCTGTGGAGTTGTGCTGGCCGCAGAAACGAAGCACTGCGCCCCGTGATATTCTGATCACACTGTTACCGCATTTTGCAGACTTTGCCACGGCTTTCCATGAAGTGATAGACTTCGTTCCTATTGATGAAAATCTGAAACAGTTAGCGCGCGAACGGTATAAATCTTATCGTAGCGTTGGCTTTAATTTGACCATGGCCACCCCGCCAACTTATTAAATATCTAGATAAAATGGAAAAGACACCCGCTATTAATACGCAAAATGCGAACACGCAATCTGAGCCATCTCTCGATAAAACCTATAATCCGACAGAGATAGAGCAACCTCTTTATAACCACTGGGAAAACAGCGGTTATTTCAAACCTAATGGCGATACCAGCCGTGAAAGTTTCTGCATCGTCATTCCGCCACCGAATGTGACTGGCAGCCTGCACATGGGGCACGCTTTCCAGCAAACCATCATGGATACTATGGTGCGCTACCAGCGTATGCAGGGCAAAAACACCCTGTGGCAGTCGGGTACTGACCACGCAGGCATTGCAACCCAAATGGTGGTTGAGCGCAAAATCGCGGCAGAAGAAGGAAAAACCCGCCACGATTACGGGCGTGATGCCTTTATTGACAAAATTTGGCAATGGAAAGCAGAGTCCGGTGGCAATATTTCCAACCAGATGCGTCGTCTGGGTAACTCCGTCGATTGGGAACGTGAACGTTTCACGATGGATGAAGGGTTGTCGAAAGCGGTGAAAGAAGCTTTCGTGCGTCTGTATCAGGATGACCTGATCTACCGTGGCAAGCGTCTGGTGAACTGGGATCCTAAACTGCGCACGGCGATTTCTGATATCGAAGTCGAAAACCGCGAAACCAAAGGCTCAATGTGGTATATGCGCTATCCATTGGCTGATGGCGTTAAAACGGCGGAAGGCAAGGATTATCTGATTGTTGCGACCACCCGACCGGAAACCATGCTGGGGGATACCGGCGTTGCGGTTAACCCGGAAGATCCGCGTTATAAGGACCTGATTGGC
Source organism: Enterobacteriaceae bacterium (assembly GCA_031253755.1). Taxonomy (GTDB): domain Bacteria; phylum Pseudomonadota; class Gammaproteobacteria; order Enterobacterales; family Enterobacteriaceae; genus Xenorhabdus. Next base: position 16,235 of record JAIRVT010000079.1, on the reverse strand, counting down.
AAAGAAATCCTGTTGCCACTGATCAACCGCCGTATTCCGATTCTGGGCGATGAACATGCGGATATGGAAAAAGGCACCGGTTGTGTGAAAATCACGCCTGCGCACGACTTCAATGACTATGAAGTCGGTAAACGCCACAACCTGCCGATGATCAACATTCTGACCTTCGACGGCGATATCCGCGAAGCCGCAGAAATCTTTAATACTAACGGTGAAACTTCTGACGCTTATTCGACAGAAATTCCGGCGCAATACCGTGGTATGGAACGTTTTGCCGCCCGCAAGGCAATCGTTGCCGAATTTGAACAACTTGGCTTGCTGGTTGAAATTAAACCCCATGACCTGACCATACCTTACGGCGACCGTGGCGGCGTGGTTATCGAGCCGATGCTGACCGACCAATGGTATGTTCGTACTGCCCCGTTGGCAAAAACCGCGATTGAAGCGGTTGAGAATGGCGACATTCAATTTGTGCCGAAACAGTACGAAAACATGTACTACTCCTGGATGAACGATATTCAGGACTGGTGTATTTCCCGTCAATTGTGGTGGGGACACCGTATTCCGGCGTGGTATGACGCACAAGGCAATGTCTATGTGGGCCGCGATGAAGACGAAGTGCGCCGCGAGAACAATCTGAGCGCCGATATCGTACTGACTCAGGACGAAGATGTGCTGGACACGTGGTTCTCTGCGGGTCTGTGGACATTCTCGACTCAAGGCTGGCCTGAGCAGACCGAAAACCTGAAAACCTTCCACCCGACCGATGTATTGGTCAGTGGCTTCGACATTATTTTCTTCTGGATTGCCCGCATGATCATGATGACCATGCACTTCATCAAAGATGAAAACGGCAAGCCGCAAGTGCCTTTCAAAACGGTTTATATGACCGGTCTGATCCGCGATGAAGAAGGCCAGAAAATGTCAAAATCCAAAGGGAACGTTCTCGACCCGCTGGATATGATTGACGGTATCTCGCTGGAGAATCTGCTGGAAAAACGAACCGGCAATATGATGCAGCCACAAATGGCGGAGAAAATTCGCAAGCGTACCGAAAAACAGTTCCCGGAAGGCATTGAAGCTCACGGTACTGACGCGCTGCGCTTTACGCTGGCAGCATTGGCGTCTACCGGTCGTGACATCAACTGGGATATGAAACGCCTGCAAGGTTATCGCAACTTCTGTAACAAACTGTGGAATGCCAGCCGTTTCGTGCTGATGAATACTGAAGGGCAGGACTGCGGCCAGAATGGCGGCGAAATGTCGCTGTCACTGGCGGATCGCTGGATTCTGGCTGAATTTAACCAGACCGTAAAAACGTACCGCGAAGCACTGGATACTTACCGTTTTGACCTCGCCGCGAACATCCTTTACGAATTCACCTGGAACCAATTCTGTGACTGGTATCTGGAGTTGTCAAAACCGGCCATCAACAAAGGTTCTGAAGCGGAAATCCGCGCCGCACGCCATACGTTGATTGAAGTGTTGGAAGGCTTGCTGCGTCTGGCACACCCAATCATTCCGTTTATCACAGAAACTATCTGGCAGCGTGTGAAAGTGGTTAAAGGCATTGATGCCGATACTATCATGCTGCAATCTTTTCCTGAATTCGATCAGGCGAAAGCCGATGAGTTGGCGTTGAACGATTTGGAGTGGATCAAAGAAGCGATTATTGCCGTGCGTAACATTCGTGCCGAAATGAATATTGCGCCAAGCAAGCCGCTGGAAGTTCTGCTGCGTGATGCCAACGCGGATGCACAGCGCCGCGTAGCTGAAAACCTGAGCTTTATGCAGGCAATGGGGCGTTTATCCACGGTTCGCGTATTGGCGGCGGGAGAAGAAGCACCGGTTTCTGTCACCAAGCTTATCAACGGCGCCGAAATCCTGATCCCAATGGCGGGTTTGATCGATAAGGATGCCGAACTGGCGCGTCTGGATAAAGAAATCGAGAAACTGGATAAAGAAATCGGTAGCATTGAAGGCAAACTGTCCAACGAAAGCTTTGTCAGCCGGGCACCAGAAGCGGTTGTTGCTAAAGAGCGTGAGCGTCTGGCAGCAAATAAAACAGCAAAAGAAAAATTACTGGCGCAGAAAGAAACCATTGCGGCACTGTAATACCTCTTTTATTTAATTGAAAAAGCCACTGTATTTTGCAGTGGCTTTTAATTTTTAAATTCATAATTAAATATAAAAATATAAAAATATAAAAACACACCTTAGTTATAAAAAATAAATAACATTACTTATATAAAATAAATGTTATTATATATTATATTGAAATATATATTTATAAAATATATTCCAGTTATATATGCTTTTTCATAATAGTGAGAATATCTAAAGTGATCTTTCCTTATCCCGCGCGGTGTGCGGGATAAGGAATAATCCTATCATTTTGAAAAGTCATTTATAACTTATATTGATATTTATTATATTGCGAATATATTGTTCGCAATATTCATCACACTCAGGTTAATTAAAGAATTAAATATATCTTATGATTTCATATCATATATAAATTACTGGTTAAAAAATCCAATCCTGTTCTATATTGTCAATAAACTCTATTATTGGCAGGGATAAAATGAAACCTTCATATAAAATATTATTAGCAAGCATTATCCAATTGAGTTTAATACATTTTGCCTATGCAAATGCTACCCTTGAACATATTCAGTCCAGAGGTGTATTCCGCATTGCAACAGAAGGTGCTTTTGCTTAAAAATGACACAATATCAAAGGTTGTTGTTGATAAAGCGATTACCGAGATCAAGGCTAATGGAGCTTATCAGCGCATCTGGGACAGGTATTTTGGTCACGTTTCTGTGAGTTCAGACCCTATGGATGTCGAATTGCAGCGCAACCAATAAAGAAGCAACTCGAAAGACGACGAATATAAGCTATAACTTTATTTTATATAGCTAAGCTCTCTCGTTGCCATATCATCAATAAAATTATCGTATAAAAAATAAATACTTTTTAGGAATAGTATATGACTCCATCCTGGTTCAGTTTAGCGCTGGACTCCTTCTGGCCAATGATTTACGCAGGTCTGACGTTCACGATACCGCTAACCCTGATTACATTTGCCCTTGGGCTGGCATTAGGGTTTATTGTTGCGCTAATCAGGCTCTACGGGCCTAAGCCGCTGATTGCCATCGTGCGTTTTTATGTCTGGCTGATTCGTGGAACACCCCTGTTGGTACAGCTATTTCTGATATTTTATGCGCTACCCAGTATCGGCATTACACTGGAAGCGTTCCCCTCTGCCGTGATTGGCTTTACCCTGAATGTCGGGGCTTATACCTCAGAAGTGATCCGCGCTGCACTGAATTCCGTACCTAAAGGGCAGTGGGAGGCTTCTCACTCTATCGGAATGAGTTGGTGGCAGACTCTGCGCCGGATAGTCCTGCCTCAAGCAGCAAGGGTTTCGATTCCTCCTCTGTCAAATACCTTTATTTCACTGGTCAAAGACACTTCACTGGCTTCTGTGATTACCGTGCCGGAGCTGTTTTTGGCGGCGCAACGCATCGCGGCGGTGACCTACCAGCCAATGATCCTGTATACCGAAGCCGCCATTCTTTATCTGATCCTGAGTTCGATATTATCGGCACTGCAAACCCGGCTGGAAAAGAAATTCTCCCAGCAATACGCGAAAAATGGTCATCATAAGGAAGACAAAGAATGATTCAGCTCTCCAACATTGATAAAAATTTTGACGGGCAAAAAGTGCTGAAAAACATCAACCTGACGATTAAGGAAGGCAGTTTGACGGCGTTGATCGGGCCTTCCGGTAGTGGGAAAAGTACGCTGTTACGCTGCATCAATTTGTTAGAAATCCCACAATCAGGTCAATTGGTCCTTGGCAAAGAGAAAATCACATTTACCGGCAAGGAGCGGCTGCCTCACAAAGAAATTCAGCGCTTTAGCCTGCAAACCGGCATGGTATTCCAGAATTTCCAGCTTTTTCCCCATCTCACCGTGATTGAGAACATCATGGAAGGGTTGATTTCAGTGCAGAAATGGTCTCGCGACCGTGCTAAGGCGCGGGCGCTGGAGTTATTGGAGAAAGTGGAGATGTCTCACAAGGCTGACGTCTGGCCGAGCACGTTATCAGGCGGCCAGCAACAGCGTATCGCCATTGCCAGAGCGATGGCGCCATCACCGAAAGTATTACTGTGTGATGAACCGACTTCGGCGCTTGACCCGGAGCTATCGAAAGAAGTGGTTGCTGTGCTGAAACAACTGGCGGGAGAAGGAACAACGATGTTAATGGCAACCCATGATCTGCGTCTGGCGGCGAATCTTGCCCATGATGTGATTTTTTTGGAATTCGGTGAAGTTATCGAATCGGGGAGCGCTCAACACATGTTTACGCGTCCAAATCATCAACGTACTGCGGAATTTATTTCAACGTTGACAGAAACCTTACCGGATTGGGAAATCTGAATACACGTCGTCTTTCGAGTAAACAATTAATTTGGAGAAACACAATGAAAGTATTACTGAAATTATTATTGGTCGCGGCGACGGCTTTGGCTATCTCTGCTCCCAGCTATGCCGGCAAAGATCTCGACGCTATAAAAGCCTCTGGCGTGTTTAAAATTGGTACAGAAGGCACTTATCCTCCCTTTAGCTATCATGATACTGCCAACAAATTAACTGGCTTTGACGTAGATATCGCGCGGGAAATTGCCCATCGTCTGCATGTAAAAGCCGAGTTTATGGAAGTGAAATGGGATGGGTTAATTGCCGGTCTGGATGCCAAGCGCTTTGACGCCGTTGTCAATCAGGTAGGCGTCACGCCCGCGCGGGAGGCCAAATTCAGTTTCTCGGTTCCTTACTCAATATCTAAAGTTGTTTTAATCACAAGGGATAATAACAACACGATTAAATCTTTCGCTGACCTGAAAGGGAAACGCTCCGCACAATCACTGACCAGCAATTACGCCCAATTAGCCACTTCTTATGGTGCAAATTTGGTGAGTACGGATGGTTTCAACCAGTCCATTGACTTGGTTGTTACCGGAAGAGCTGATGCGACATTGAATGACCGCCTGTCATTTTTGGATTTCAAAAAACAACGTCCTAATGCACCGGTTAAGATTGTTGCCCAACAGAACGACGCCAGTAAATCGGCCATTTTGCTGCGTAAAGGTGACCCAGAATTGGTCGAGGCCATTAATAAAGCACTGCAAGATATGAAAGAAGACGGCACTTATGCCCGTATTTCTAATAAATATTTCGGTACAGATATTTCCAAGTGATGCAATTAAAATGCGGCGTCATGATGATGATGATGCCGCATTTCTTATTTAAGCGTGCTAAGCGATGCCATTGGCACCGTTATCATCGGTACAGAATTTATTATTTTCCTGATGCGATACGATCACGAATGTGCTGGGCACGAGATTCTGAAGTCGGGTGTGAATCAAACATACTGCCTTTACCACCGCCCAGTTTAGCCAGTTTTTCGAAACCGGTTGCTAAGCCTTCAGTTTTGATATTGCGTTTTTTCATCAGATCATAAGAGAAGTCATCTGACTGGCTTTCTTGATGCTGAGAGAACTGCGATTTGATCAGCGCTTCACCCATTTCTGCAAGCTGAGAATCACTCAGTTGGGCAGCGACGCCACCGGCTGATGCCGCAGCGTTACGTGCCGCAACAGTCGCGTAAGCAACCTGAATTGCTTTACGAGTGTGGCCCAGTGCAACGTGGCCCATTTCGTGGCCCAGAACGCCTTCAACTTCATTGTCGTTCATCATATCCATCAGGCCGCTGTATACGCGTACACAACCGTTAGCCATTGCCCATGCGTTTACATCTTTGGTCATGTAAACTTTATAGTTAACAGGTGTACCGTCAATTTCATTACCTAACGCTTTGGCAATTTTGTTCAGACGTTTAGTATATTTGCTGGAAGCCGGGGCAATTTTATTCTCTGCATCCATTTGCTTACACGCTTGGTTCGTGTACTGTTTCACTTCAGCATCACTTAATGTTGCCGCCTGAAGTAATTGCATTCCGGACTGCGCCAGCATTCCTTTATCCATACCTGCACAACCGGTCAACATTACCGCAGAAACAGCTGCTGCAATCAGAGCCTTAACTTTCATCATGTTTTTTTCCTTTGCAATACACACAACTATAGTATTTTTAGAGCTCCGAAAGATTAGGAGTTTTGCTAAAAATAACAATAAAAATAAGTCTCAATTTTGATGGTTATGTGAGACAGATAACACTTTTAAAAAATAATTTAATCATAAGTAAAATAATTTAGTTTAAGTTTTTTTAACAAAATGACTGAAAAACGCTTTCGGTTTCGGAATGGCCTTTATCAAAAAATAAAAAATGGAGAAAAAAATGACTAAGTGCACGATACAAAACACAACACACGGTTACAGTATCCGCCTGATCACCCCTCAGGATAATGCAGGAATTGCTGCCGTTATCCGTGCCGTTTCCGCTGAACATGGTTTGACGGCTGATAAGGGCTTTGCTGTCGCTGATCCGATTCTGGACACATTGTACGAAGTTTACAGCCAGCCGCGCAGTGCTTACTGGGTTGTTGAAATGGCCGGGAAAGTCGTTGGCGGCGGAGGCGTTGCGCCACTGGCCGGAGGGGATGAAAACACCTGTGAGCTGCAAAAAATGTATCTTTCGTCAGTATTACGGGGAAAAGGTGTCGCCAGACAAATCGTGGCGCAATCACTGGCATTCGGGACGGAGCAGGGTTTCACCCGCTGCTATCTGGAAACCACCGAAAACCTGAAAGCCGCGATTGCCCTGTATGAAAAACTGGGCTTTAGCTATCTTGATGCGCCGTTAGGGAATACCGGGCACAGCGACTGCGAAGTCAGGATGGTTAAGATGCTATAAGAATCAGCATATTACAATCATATGATTTGGATACATAATAAGATGCCCCACGGTTTACGCGGGGCATCTATTACAAAACGAACTATGCTAAAGCGGATCGCAAAAAACTCAGTGGAGCCGGCTGGGTTCATCTTCTTCAGGGAAAAGATCTGCACCATCATCTTCATCGTCCGGTGCGTTGGGATCTTCAAAATAGGTTCCCCAACCATCGTAATTCACACCGACTTTTTCAACCAGATCCATTAACTGCTCAACCTGTTTATTGATCAGTTCAGCTTCCAGAGGGCTTTCACTGATCACATCGCAGCACATCAAAATCACACCATCTTCGGTTTCCAGCTCTTCTGCATCGGTTACTTCATAGCCAAGTTTGAATGCTTCAACAGCTGCTTTTTCCAGAAGATCAAAATCTTCGGCTGAAAAATGATGCTCGATAATATACTGCGCTTCAGGATCACTGCCATCTTCCAATAATTCTTCGATGATTAAGCGAGTTTCTTCACGCTGCTCTTCTAATTCATTTGGGTCTGCCATGCCAATTCTCCTGTCAGTTGCCTATGCCCGTCGCATTTTCCCACCTTTTCCAGACAAAGGATATAACAATCCAACTTTGTTGGCCGGGAAGCGCAAGTGGTTTGTGATTGAGTTAGCCATTATCTTGAGGGCGTTAAAATTATCAATCTGCGTTATAAGGCTTGTAATTGGATTTTTTATCGATATATAGTGCATATTAATTCATTATCGACTTGTGGAGAAAATGCCGAATGAATCCATTTTTTCAACGTTCTTTCCTTAGATTGCTTGATTTCAAGCCCGAAGAAATTAATGCACTTTTAACACTGGCTGTTGAGTTGAAAGCGAATAAAAAATCAATTAAAGAATCGCCGCTACTCACTGGGAAAAATATCGCCCTGATTTTTGAGAAAGATTCAACCCGCACTCGTTGTGCATTTGAAGTTGCGGCTCATGATCAGGGCGCGAAAATCACCTATTTAGGCTCCAGCGGCAGCCAGATAGGCCATAAGGAGTCGATCAGGGATACCGCGCGGGTACTTGGGCGCTTATATGATGGCATTCAATATCGCGGCTACGGTCAGCAGATTGTTGAGACGCTGGCTGAATATGCTGGCGTTCCCGTTTGGAACGGCCTGACAGATGAATTTCACCCCACCCAACTACTGGCAGACCTGCTGACGATGCAGGAACACAGTCCGAAACCGCTGGCTGGGATGAAACTGGCCTATTTGGGAGATGCCCGTAATAACATGGGTAATACGCTCTTGGAAGCGGCGGCTCTGACAGGTCTGGATTTGCGTTTGGTTGCGCCACAAGCCTGCTGGCCGGAGGCCGGGCTGGTTGCTGAATGTCGCAAACACGCAGCAAAAACCGGGGGAAAAATCACGTTGACAGAAGATGTCGCAGCGGGCGTCAGAGAGGTGGATTTTCTCTATACCGATGTCTGGGTTTCGATGGGCGAAGACAAAACTGTCTGGCAGGAGAGAATTGCTGCGTTGAAGCCGTATCAGGTCAATATGGATGTGGTGAAATTAACGGAAAATCCGGCGGTAAAATTCCTGCATTGCCTGCCTGCGTTTCATGATGAGGAAACGATGCTTGGCAAGCAATTGGCCGCAGAATTTAATCTGTATGGTGGTCTGGAAGTCACCAATGAAGTATTTGAATCAAAATACAGTATTGTGTTTGATCAGGCAGAAAACCGGATGCACACGATTAAAGCCGTTCTGGTGGCAACATTGGCAGAGGAATATTCACTACCGGCAACTCACCCGCGTTAAAATGACTATTTGCCGATTTCAGGGTATTTTAACGGTATTACCAGATTGCGATGAGGAAACGTTTTCACGAGCGCTCCTCATTTTTTGTATTCAATCTCTTATATAATTAATGCTTTCTTTTTATGAAGCGATGAATTAAACATGAAATTAATCATACTAATTAATCGCAGGAAATTGTCATGACCGTATTACCCATAAATCATCAACAGAATGACACTGAAAATGAAGTCCTGAAAATATGTCAGGGTGTACTGAACGTAGAATCCATGAGTATTAAGGATGATTTTTTCAGTCTTGGCGCAGATTCTATCTCTTTAGTTGAAATACAAATTTTTATTGAGGAGAACTTAGGAAAGAAAATAGACTGGAGTGATGTACTCAGGTTCAGAAATGTTGAATCCCTCGCTGCCTTTATTGATTCAAGCTATCGTATTCCACTTCAAGACAGAAGGGAAATTGAATGGCAGGGTGTAAAATATGCTTTCCGCGTCATTGGTGACCTTCATTCGATGGGAGAAATTCCCAAACTTATTATCGCCGGTGGTTTTCAGGATATGTACTCTTTGCCACACCTTGAATATCTTCTGAAAGGTGACAGCCCTCTGATTATGGTTGATTTACCGGGTATAGGATCTGCTGACGATATTCCAGATAATAAAAGTTTTGAATTTCTTGCTGAATGTATCCGGCATCTTTTAGATATTCTTTCCATAAAAACGATAAATCTGATGGGTATTTCTTATGGAGGATCGACAGCACTGAGATTTTTATACCAATGGCCTGAACGAATCAATAAAGCGATATTAATTGGTACGGCAATTACTCAGCCACTTTATATTCAAGATAGATTAAATATGGCGTTGCAATTACTCAGTGAAGGAAAGCATGAAGAATCGGTAGAAAAGATCATTTCAAGCATTATCAATCTAGAGCCTGAAATTGATATATTAGGCAGAGAAACAACCTATCAACTTTTGAAAAAAACGTTATTGGAATCAACCTTACATCAGGGAGAAAGATATCAGGGTTTACAAAGGCGACTTCTGAATCAAAATAAATACGAGAGAGCAATTAATTTTAATAAACCTGTCTTATTTATAACGGGTGAACATGATATCATCACACCGCCTGAAAATGTTAAGGCTTGCGCCTCTATTTTTCCCAATGCAATATTCACGACAATAAAAAAATCAGATCATCTCGTCATGATAGAACGACCTAATATATTGGCTGAAATTATTATCCAATTTTTTAATGGGGAAGATTTTACGGATAATAATAACTTAAATAAGATTGAATGTATTAATTGAGGATATCAATCTATATCCATCGTCTTTCAAATTGCAGTTTGTAAGACAATGTGAGTGCTTATATTTCCCCGTTGTGAGGGGAAATCCATAGGGTATAAGATGTATTTTTCAAGGCAACGAACATATAATAACAAGGACGTTTCCTAGCTTTATTATTTTTCACCGTGATTGTCAAATTCACCGACGACTTAGCGCCAGTTTAAAGGCAAAAAATAAAAACAGCCCGCCGGTCGCTCGGTTCATCCATTTGATCACATTTCCACGGCGTAAAAGAGGGGAAAGTGGCCGGGTCGCAAAAATCAGGGTCAATGACCATATCGTGCCAAGCATGACGTGAATGCTCACCAATCCGAATGTCCAGATAACCGGCGAGTGCCCTTGCGGAATAAACTGTGGCAAAAACGAAGCATAAAACACGCCCATTTTCGGATTCAGTACATTTCCGAGCATTCCACGAATAAACCCGTTCGATGTTTTCACTGAAGACGTATTTTCCCCGCCAATCTCTGAATCAGGGCGCCAGATCATCTGAACGCCCAGCCAGCATAAATACAGCGCGCCACACCATTTCAGGATATTGAAAGCCAGCTCAGAAACCGCCACCAGTGCGCCCAGACCAAATGCCACCATCGCGCCCCAGATAAAACACCCGGCGTCGATGCCGAGTGCTACCTGAAACGCTTTTTTTCCACCTTCCGTTGCGGTGGTTCTTAAAATCAAAGCCGTATCCAGACCGGGAGTTAATGTCAGTAATGTGGCAGCCAGCGTAAATGCCAGCAGAGAATCCATAATCGTCATGCCTGTCTCCGAGGATCAGAAAGCATCCTGATTTATCGCATTAATTTACGCCTATATATTCAACGGGAACGGTTTTGTCAACCCAAGTCCATTTGCGGCCTGATGAAATTTGAACCCTTTGTCACCCTTTCACACAAACCACCTGACGCAGGGTATGGACAATTTCCACCAGTGAAGATTGGGCGGCCATCACTGCATCAATATCCTTATACGCCATTGGGATCTCATCAATGACATCGCTGTCTTTTCGGCACTCGACATGCGCGGTAGCGCGTTTTTGATCGCTCACCGTAAAGCGTTTTTTCGCTTCGTTACGGCTCATTACGCGCCCTGCTCCATGGCTGCATGAGCAAAAACTTTCTTCGTTTCCAAGGCCGCGCACAATATAGCTTTTGGCGCCCATAGAGCCCGGAATAATTCCCATCTGGCCTTTACGGGCAGATACCGCGCCTTTACGCGTTACAAAAACTTCTTCGCCATAATGCTGTTCACGCTGCACATAATTATGATGGCAGTTCACGGCTTCCTGCTGTGTGGTGAACGGTTTTGTTATCTCCTGTGACAACGCCTTAAGTACGCGATACATCATCACTTCCCTGTTTTGGCGAGCGTAATCCTGCGCCCAGCCGACCGCTTCCATATAATCGTCGAAGTGGCGGCTTCCCTCTGCGAAATAGGAAAGATCACGATCCGGCAGATTCGCGATATGCTGCTGCATGTCTTTCTGCGCTAAGGTGATAAACAGATTACCAATCGCATTACCGACACCACGAGAACCGCTATGTAGCATCACCCAAACGTGATCCGCTTCATCAAGGCATAGCTCAATAAAATGGTTTCCGGTTCCCAACGTCCCCAGATGGTGGCGATTATTGGTGTTCAACAGCTTGGGATATTTATCGGTAATACGCTTAAACCGATCAGCCAGCGTCAACCAATGGTGATCCACAATTTCCGGCACGTCATACCAAGCACCTTTATCGCGCCCGCTGCTTACAGTACGTCCATGCGGAACTGCGGCTTCAATGGCATGACGAATATTCAGCAGGTTATCCGGTAAATCAGATGCCAGCAGCGAAGTACGCACGGCAATCATTCCACAACCGATATCCACGCCAACCGCAGCGGGGATAATCGCGCCCTGTGTCGGGATCACACTGCCGATAGTTGAACCTTTACCAACATGCACATCCGGCATCACCGCCAGATGTTTAAATATAAAAGGCATCTTGGCTGTGTTCTGCAACTGCGTAATCGCTTTTGGATCAACCGGCACACCATTCACCCACATTTTTACCGGAGCCGCATTTTTTTGTGTTAATAGGCTATAAGCGTTAGTTGGCATTGTTTTTCTCCTTTGATTTGTACCCATGTTGTAACACACATGTTGTAACACCCGTATTTGATATCTATAGTCGTTGCCAATCCCGTGCCAACTTTTTAAAAAACAAAAAAATATTTTTATCAATATGAAAAATAATGATTTTTATTTTTACGTGTTTTTATTGATTGTTTTTGCTTCTTTATTTTCTTATCTTTTTTTATCGTTATTGATAAATTTATATAGCCTGATGAGGGAAAGGAATGAAACGCAGGGTGGTTATTGGAGTTTTGGGAACAACATTAGACAGGCGTGGCAAAAAAGCGAATCGCTGGGCAAAATGGCGCCCGACCATCGGGTTATGCCAGCAGCCTGAATTACCGATTGATCGTCTGGAGCTGCTCTATCAGGCTGATAACGGCAGTCTGGCTCAGAAAGTGAAAGAAGATATTGAAGCAATTTCTCCGCAGACTCAGGTTGTGCTGCAAAAAATTAAAATGGAAGATCCGTGGGATTTCGAAGAAGTTTATACCAGTATGCTCGATTTTTCGGTTCGCTATCCTTTCGATACCGAAAATGAAGAGTACCTGATTCATATCACGACAGGTACACACGTCACCCAAATTTGCTGGTTTCTCTTGACTGAAGCCCGCTATTTGCCCGCTCAATTGATTCAAACATCCCCCAAAAATGGTGATCGCGAAAGTCATCCTGAGGGAATTTATACTGTTATCGATTTGGATCTCAGCCGCTACACTACGCTGACCAGCCGTTTTCTGCGTGAACAACAGGAACAGGTTGCGTTTCTGAAAGCAGGTATCGCCACACGCAATGCCAATTTCAACCGCCTGATTGACCAAGTTGAACGAGTCGCCCTGCGCTCTTGTGCGCCGATTTTGCTGACCGGGCCAACGGGCGCGGGTAAGTCTTTTCTGGCTCGCCGCATCTGGCAATTACGCCAGTCACGTCATTTGCTGCAAGGGCGTTTTGTCGAAGTAAACTGTGCAACTTTACGCGGTGATAATGCCATGTCTACCTTGTTCGGGCATGTCAAAGGGGCGTTTACCGGTGCCCTTCAGCCGCGAACCGGGCTATTGCGTGAAGCTGCGGGGGGCATTCTGTTTCTGGATGAAGTGGCTGAATTGGGGCTGGATGAACAGGCCATGTTGCTGAAAGCGATCGAAGAAAAAAATTTCCTGCCTTATGGCTCAGATAAAGAAGTTCACAGTGATTTTCAGCTCATCGCCGGTACTCACCGCGATCTGCGGGAGTGGGTGGAACAGGGCAAATTCCGCGAAGATTTGTATGCCCGCATCAATATGTGGACGTATCAACTGCCCGGCCTTGCACAACGCCGTGAGGATATCGAACCCAATATTGACTATGAACTTGCCCGTTATGCGCAGATGCAGCAAACTCAAGTGCGTTTTGATAAGGAAGCCAGACAGATTTACCTTCATTTTGCCTGCTCAGCGCAAGCGCAATGGCGGGGAAATTTCCGTGAATTAAGCGCATCTGTTGCCCGTATGGCGACGTTTGCCGAAAATGGCCGCATTAACCAGCAGTTGGTTGAAGAAGAGATCGACCGTCTTAAACAGAACTGGCGGGGAGAAAATGAGGCGTCTCTGTTACCGACACATTTATCTGAAATTGATCTGTTTGATCGCCAACAATTGGAAACCGTCATCCGAGTTTGTCGTGGCTCCGCCAGCTTATCCGAGGCGGGTCGCAAGCTGTTTGCTGTTTCCCGCCAACAGAAAAAACAACCGAATGATGCCGATAGGTTACGCAAATATCTCGCCAAATTCGCGTTAGATTGGGATGGTATTCAACAACATTAACAAAACAGAATGAGGAAAAAATATGGAATTGAAGTTTTTGGGCACTAGCGCAGGCATTCCGACGAAAGAGCGGAATGTTACCAGCCTTATTCTGGATTTACAGGAAATCCGCAGTGCATTATGGATGTTTGATTGTGGTGAAGGAACACAGCATCAAATTCTCCACTCCCCTATCAAGATCCCAAAACTGGAGAAAATCTTTATCACTCACCTGCATGGTGACCATATTTTTGGCCTGCCGGGCTTACTGTGCAGCCGATCAATGGGTGGCTCGACCGATCCTTTGACGTTATATGGCCCGAAAGGAATCCGCCAGTTTGTGGAAACCAGCCTGCAATTAAGTAACTCGTTCCTGACTTATCCGCTGGAAATTGTCGAAGTTCAACCCGGCTTACTGTTTGATGATGGTGTGATGAAAGTGACGGCTTACTCTCTGAAGCACCGTGTGGAGAGTTACGGCTACCGGATTGAAGAACACGATAAGCCCGGTGCGCTGGATGCTCAAAAGCTGAATCAGGATGGCATTCCCCGTGGCCCGTGGATGCAGGCGTTAAAGCAGGGTGAGACAGTGACACTGGAAGATGGCCGCGTGATTTGCGGTAAAAATTATTTGGGAACACCGGTTCGCGGCAAATCACTGGCAATTTTCGGGGATACCGAACCGACGCCGGAAGCACTGAAACTGGCTGCCAATGTTGATGTTATGGTGCATGAAACGACGCTGGAGGATGCCTTTGCTGAAAAAGCCAATGAGCGCGGGCATTCCACCACCAAACAGGCGGCGACACTGGCCCGTGATGCCAACGTCAAACATTTTATTGCAACGCATATCAGCGGACGCTACAGCAAAGAAGAGTGTCCGCGTTTATTAGCAGAATGCCGGGAAATATTTCCTAATACCGATTTAGCGGAGGATTTTTTGGTCGTTGGGGTTAATTAACCTTGCGATGAAGGCAATCACGAGTATAATGCGCGACGATTTGCCGGGAGAAAACATGACTTACGTTGCACTCAATGTTGTAAGAGACATCGCAAAACGCCAATCTGACAAAGCGTTGCCTGCTGGCAGCTTGGGCGTATTGTTTTTTCCACTGCTAAACCGAACATTAAAAAAAGCTCCTCACTGAGGAGCTTTTTTTTGGCCTGAGATAAATCAAAAGAGGAGTATAAACATGGCTAATCCGTTATATCGCAAACATATTATTTCAATCAATGATCTCAGCCGGACAGATCTGGAATTGGTATTGCAGACGGCAGCGGCACTCAAGGCCAATCCACAAACTGATTTACTGAAACATAAGGTGATTGCGAGCTGCTTTTTTGAAGCCTCTACCCGCACTCGTCTCTCTTTTGAAACGGCTATTCAACGGCTTGGCGCATCGGTTGTCGGCTTCGCGGACAGTAACAATACGTCATTGGGCAAAAAGGGAGAAACGCTGGCGGATACTATCTCTATCATCAGCCAGTATGCTGATGCGATTGTGATGCGTCATCCACAGGAAGGCGCGGCTCGTCTTGCATCTGAATTTTCCGGCCATATACCGATTATTAATGCCGGTGATGGCGCTAACCAGCATCCAACCCAGACTTTGCTCGATCTGTTCACGATTCAGGAAACGCAAAATAAGCTGGATAACCTGAAAATTGCGATGGTGGGTGATTTGAAATACGGCCGTACCGTACATTCATTGACTCAGGCACTGGCGAAATTTGAAGGCAACCATTTTTGTTTTATTGCACCTGATGCTCTTTCTATGCCGGGTTATATTCTCAATATGTTAAATGAAAAGCAGGTCAGCTACAGTATTCACCACAATTTTGAAGACGTATTGCCTGAACTGGATATTCTGTATATGACTCGTGTGCAGAAAGAACGCCTTGATCCTTCTGAATACGCCAATATTAAAGCTCAGTTTGTTCTGCGTGCAGCCGATTTAGTGAATGTTAAAGACAATTTGAAAGTCCTGCATCCGTTGCCACGTATTGATGAAATCACTGTTGATGTGGATAAAACACCGTATGCCTATTATTTCCAACAGGCGGGTAATGGTATTTATGCGCGTCAGGCATTATTATCGCTGGTATTAAATGAGAATGTGGTTATCAAGAATTAAATAGAATCTCTATTATTATTAATATTGTTATTATGGCTAAATTAATTAAACTTTAGCCATAATTTTATTTTTGACATATATCCGTCGCCTTTCAAGCTGCCTCTTTGTTGGCTTCGCGCGCTCACCCCTGAGCATAGTTATCTATGCTCAGGGAATTATGAGAGACTCCTGCCTC
>JAIRVT010000057.1 GCA_031253755.1 Enterobacteriaceae bacterium | reverse complement strand
CTGTTTTTTATCACGATGATTATCATTCATTTATGGGGAATTTATTTCATTCGCACATTGCCACCTCTTGTTATTGATCGGAAAAAACAACTATTTTATACTTGGCGTAAAGAGAAAATGTATGTGGCACGTTATTCTCAGGTAGATCTGGTTAATCTCTATAATGTATTGTATGTAAGACTTTATGGATTAGATAAAGATAATAAACTGATGATTTATGGTTTTGAACCGCGTATTCCTGACTTAATCGACGATATAATCAGCAAAAAGTACTTGCTGGCTTTTATGGCAAAATATTTGATTCAAGGAAAAGAAGCCGTCAGTTCAGTGGATTTTAAAAGCCAATCATCAGATTTTCCTTTTCGCAAAAAACCAAAACCAAAGGACTGGGAGCAACAAATTGTCGCCATTTTAACAGAATTGGATAGGCTTGGGCCACCGAAAGGCGCGACTGATCCGAAATAAAATTTGGAAAAAAAGAGTGCTGAAGAATTTTAAAATTTTTCGGCACTTCTTTTAAAAATTAAAAACCCTATTGGGTAAATAACCCTATGGATTTCGAGTTGCATCGCTTGCTGCAAGGGAGTGCGTTCCCTGAGCATAGATAACCGTATGTCTATAGAAACACAGCGACTGGGGCAATAGAGCAAAGCCAACAAAGAGGCAACTTGAAAGACGACGGGAATATACCAATCTGACTTTAAATTACAGCGAGTAAAGCAATGTGCGTATTTATATTTTCCCGCACAACGGAAAGATATAAAATTCTCCCCCGAAAGACGTGGTACATATCGTTTTTATTTTAAATTGTAAAATGAATGTTGTAATTTACTTCATTGATTAATTTAAAATTATTAATTAATACGTGTATTATTGACGTCTGGTTTTTATGTGACTCACTTCTCATTTTTCGAAATGCGAAAATACCAAGCAAAATTAGCCTGTGTTTTTGTTTTGACATACTCTTGCTAGCGTTTAGTATTTATGCGTTGTCATTTTTAATGAAATAGGGCGATTTTATTTTCTTAATTTGAGAAATAAATGTTCTGCCTTTTTATATATATGGCTGGCCTTATCTTAAATTAATAAGCTAAATATCTGTCAGGGTGAATAGATCTGTTTTTTATTGCACTTTAATTTTACCTAAACCGCAAAAAGGTAATTTTCATAACGTGCAGCTTTAAGCCAAAAGGAGTGAATGGTGAATCCGTTTGAATATTATTATCAGTGGGAACTTGATTACTTAAAGCAATTGGCGAAAGCCGCATGTGAAGAAAAACCACACCTTCGTGATGTACTCAGTGGCAGGGATCCCGATGTAGAAAGGACGTTTGAGGGTTTTGCGGCCTTGACGGGTCGTTTGCATCAAAAAGTGGATGATGCCTTTCCTGAACTGACCCAGCAGTTATTGCAACGATTACGGGCACAGCCGATTAAAGGTATTCCCGCGACCAGCATTATTCAGTTTTCCAGTGCGGTTCGTTCGACAAGTACTGGCCAATCAAATCATGGTGGACAAAATGATTTAGCTTTTTCTATTCCGGCAGGTACGGAGGTTTATACGGATGATCGACAACCTTTTGTGACATGCCGTCAATGTCCGATTGAACCGTTGATATTGTTGTCACGGGAAATTACCCATCAGCTACAGGCCACCAAAATAACATTAAATTTTCGTTATACCGGCAAAGAAGAAAAATGGCTGACACAGCCGGTTAATGTCTTTCTGAGCAGTGATGAGCAGGTTTCTGATGCACTGATGCTAGGGCTGACGCAATATTATGATAGCGCTGAATTGTGGCATGACGGGCAAGTTTATCAGGCTGGGGGAGATTGGTTTGAGCCACGCTCTGGGGCTTCCCGCTTGATTTTGTCATCGGCTGCCGGAGATAACTGGGCACCGCAATTGCTGATTGAGTCCCTTTATCTGCCACATGTGAACCAGTTCCTGAGTGTGCCTCTGCCGACAATGGCAAAACAGCTTGAATTGACGAAGCAGCGCGAATTCAGTGTTGTTCTGACGCTGAATACGTTATTGCCGTTGTCCGCTGCCCAAATTGAGACTGCATTTCAGCTTCATTGTGCGCCAGTGGTAAACATGGTGCGTAACTGTCAGATAACGCTGCCTTTTGTTCCAGATACTGCCCGTTACTGCTTACCTTTAGCTCCGAATCAGGGAATCTTGCATATTGCCGGTATCGAACTGAAACATGAACCCAATCACGAAGAAGAAAAACGCGGGGGTGAATATCTGTTTTATCCGACCAGCCTCCTGACGGGTATGGAACGTTATCACCCGGAATATGACAATGCCTGGTTTTATGCGCTTGAAGCCAATGAAGATGCTCTGGGCAGAATGCAGTACGGACTGGTTTTCTATGACAGTAAAGGCCAATTGATGTGTAAACCGCCTGAGCGCGAATTTATCTGCCATTTTTATGGCTTTGAACAGCAGGTATCGCTGGAATTGGGGGAAATATGTCAGGCGGGAGAGCAGGTTCCCGAAGTTTTCCAATTGAAAAATATCACACCCACATCACGAACTTACCCTTCGGTTGTCGATAGCCATCGTCACTGGGATTTGCTGTCACATTATGCTGCCGGCAGCTTTTTGCTGGAAAGGGCCGAATCCGTCAAACATTTATTGCAGGATTTTGACCTCTATGCCGAAAGTGACCGTTCATCCAGCCGGAATATCCGGCGCATGATCGAGGGCATTACTCGAATAGATGCCAAATGGGGTGACAGAATAATCCGTGACAGGCCCGTTCGCTGCCTGTTGATTACGCTGAGGCTGGATGAAAGCGCTTATACCGATGCCGGTGAAATGTATCGGTTCGCCAATTCACTCTATCAATTCTTCCCGTTCTGCCTTGCCCAAGGGACATGGCTGAGAATGCGCGTACTCAGTCGGTCTTCAGGCTTAGACACCGAATGGTATCTGTTGCCTTCCATGATTCAGGGTTATCGTTCAATTATGTAAGGAGTTTTGCAATGGATGGATTAGTTTTTACCTGCCAGATAGGTGCGCTGCCAAAAACGACCTTTCAGGTAGTTAATTTCAATTTGCAGGAAGGGTTATCGCAACTGTTTCACCTTTCGATGACCGTGGTCAGCGCTTCTGACCGCGTTGAACTTAATGAACAATTGGGAGGCCGCGCCTCACTGACCGTGGTCCGTGATGGTGTGGCTGAGCGAACCGTCAATGGCGTAGTGGCGGGTGCCGAACAGGGTAATACCGATGGGCGGCAAACTCACTACACCTTTATTATCCGCCCGGAAATGTGGCTGATGACACTCAATCAGGACAGCCGGATTTTCCACCATCAATCTGTGCCGGATATTCTGAACCAATTACTGAAAGAGCATCGCATCAAGGCTGATAACAAATTTTATAAAGATCACCAACAGCATTCGATACGGGAATATACCACGCAAAAACGCGAATCAGCTTATGATTTCTGGTGCCGGTTGGCAGCGGAAGAAGGCATTATGTTCTGGTTCGAAGAGGACAAACTGTTTTACAGCAATTCTCACCTCGGCATGTTAGCGGCACTGACGTTGACCTACAACGTGCAGGCCAACACAGATAACCGTGATTTGACCGCATGGCAGTGGAATTACGGTGAATATTTGTGCCCGGATGAAACGATCCACAAAGACAATAATTTTCTCCGGCCGTCTTACTCCCTGCAACATTCTGCTGCCGTGGGCGAGGGTGGAAGTCATTCTGTCTTTGAAAGTTACGGGCGCTTTCAGATGGATGCCGAGGGCCGGCCTTTCACTCAGTTGCGTTTGGAGCAATTGCAGAACCAAAGCAAAGTCGGTAAAGCGAGTACCAACTGCATCAAATTAAGGCCCGGCCGGATTTTCGTCCTACAATCCCATCCGATTGCGACAATGAATGATAGCTGGCAGGTTGTCACTGTGACTCATCATGGCAATCAGCCACAGGCATTCGGTGAGGCGGGAGAAGGCACAACGTTGATCAATCACGTCAGCTTTATTCCCGGCAGGCAGGATTGGCGTCCACCCTTCCGACATAAACCACTGGCGGATGGCGATGAAGTAGCAACAGTTGTCGGGCCGGAAGGTGAGGAAATTTTCGTTGATAAACATGGTGCTATCAAAATCCATTTTCACTGGAACCGTTATGATCAAGCGGATGACCGGGCTTCCTGCTGGGTACGGGTCGCGCAGGGCTGGAATGGTGATGGCTATGGCTTTATGGCGATCCCGCGTATTGGTCAGGAAGTGATTATTTCCTACCTGAACGGCGATATTGACCGTCCGATTGTCACGGGTTGCACCTATAACGGTCGCAACCGCCCACCGCTGGATCTGCCCGCAGAAAAAACCCGCACGACATTCAAAACCCACACGCATAAAGGCGAAGGTTTTAACGAACTGCGTTTTGAAGATGCCAAAGGCAGTGAGGAAATTTATATCCACGCACAGAAAGACCAGCTTATCCAGATCAATCACGATAAAACCCAGCGTGTCGGGCACGATGAAAGCCATAACGTTTTGAATAACCGCAAGCATGAAATCGGTAATGATGAATTCATTCGCATCATGCACGAACAGCATATTCAGGTTGACCTGAACCAGTTTGAGACCATCACCAAAGATCGCCTGACCCGAATCGATAATAGCTGGCAGGAAAAGATTTTTGCTGACCATCTGCAAGAAGTGGGCCGGGACAAAACCACCAAAATTAACAACAACTATACCCTGAACGTGGTCAAAAGCATCCAGAGCCTGACGAAAGTTCATACCCTACAGGCCAGTGAATCCGTGCTGATCAAAGGCAAGGCGGGGTCGATTAAGCTGGACGGTTCAGGCGTGACGATCACCGGCAAAATCACGCTGCAAGGGGATGTTTCGGTCACGGGAGGCAGCCCCGGTTCAGTTCCTTCGTTAAGTGGCTCAGCAAATGAAGGCCTAGTGATGGCGGAAGATTGCCGGGAAAAAGCCAAAAAACGTCAGGAATCACAGGAGTCATCTGAATAATGTCGTGGTTACCTGATTACTCTGCATATTGGGTGGTAGATTATGAATTCACCACTCGATCAAATGAAACACAAACCGGTGAACAGTTTTCAGCGCAGGCCATTATTCAGGCTAGTAGCCAGCAGCAAGCGCTTTCTGGGCTGGTGGACTATGTGCTCGGTGCGGGACACTCGCCGGGGCAATATCATTCAATTCAGGCTTTGTTGGATTATCTTGCGACCAGTACCCGGCAGGAATTGCCGTTTTTGCGACATTTTCGGCAAGGGTTAGACCAAGGCAAACGGGTGATATCGCTGAACGAGCGGAATATCAGTTCACTGCTTCCCGCAGAGCGGGGCATATTGCAATTTGCTGTTGCCGGTGAGATGCCAGAAAAAACCGAGGCACAATACCGTTACGCCGTGCTGGATGCCACGGTTTATCGTCAGGTGATGGGCAGTTTTCTGATCGCTGATCTGATGGCCTCCAACCTGCGCTGGGAAAGCCTGTTTCAGGGCGAAACCCAAATCACGCTCGAAGACAGCGCGCCCTATCTGGTGGAGCTAACGCAAAGCGAAGAGGTGTACTCCCGCTTCCAGCAGGTAATCACTCAGCCTGCTGAATCGGCGTTGGGTATTTTTATTGAAAGCGACTGGTCTTTTAGTGAATTGCGTAACCATTTGCGCAAATTTCCCTATCTGAAAAATGAGCAACAGCAAACGTGGATGTTTTATCGCTTTTACGTTCCACAAGGCTTGATTGCACTGCTGAAAAGTTTGCCGGATGCACAATTGATGCACTTTATGCATCCGATCCAGAAAGTCGGTTATTTCGACCCTCAGAGTGGGCAATATTACGCACTGTCTTTGGCGGAAGATGCGCTGGATAAAGACAAAACCGCTCCCGTCACCATCAACGCAACATTAATCAATAGCCTTGCGGAGCAAACGCAACAGCGCGCACTGTCTCAAATGGTGAAATTTATCGAAGAAACCCAACCGGAACTTTCACTCCAACAAAAATCCCAGCTTCCCGCTTTTGTTATGCAACAGAGCAATCTGGTCTGTCTGGCCGGTTTTGCCCACCAACGCTCGGTGCTTTATATGGTCGCCGCCAGAAGCCTTGCTCGTGACGATGAAAAACTGTGGCAACAGGCATGGGAATACGCTTGCGGGAAAGCTCAGGCGCAGGAAGTGCGGGCACTGAGTTGTTATGAGTATTGTTTTAAGAATAGTTTTAAAAACCGGATTGGAAAATAACATAGGAAAAAGAGAAATGGACATTGCCAATACTATTTCCACAAAAGCTAATGAAGCTGTTAATACTGCTGAACAAGCAATTGACGCAGCTTCTGAAAAAGCAAAACAAGCATTTGAAAAAGCTGTCGATGAAGCAAAGGCTCGTATGCCTCACCATTTGGATATGGATACTGTTGTCAGCCCTTGTGAAGCAAATATCCGGCCTATTTATCCGGTTCGGTATGCTTATATGAACTTTTTTGGTGAGCAATGGGTAAATCCACAATTACCACCACCAATAAGTAATTTTATTGATCCATACGATGACTCATTAAATGCAAGTGTTTTGGGAGGATACAGTAT
The DNA here is from genome assembly GCA_031253755.1 of Enterobacteriaceae bacterium. Classification (GTDB taxonomy): domain Bacteria; phylum Pseudomonadota; class Gammaproteobacteria; order Enterobacterales; family Enterobacteriaceae; genus Xenorhabdus. The sequence continues at coordinate 654 of JAIRVT010000057.1, read as the reverse complement.
TCGGTTACCAAGGCCGGGGTGGATCTATGTCAAAGAAGAAGGGCCGATTAAAACCAGAGGCTCCCAACAGGATGGCAATTTATTGATTTTCAGATTCAGCCCTGAAATTGTCACCCTAGAAGGCAAAAGGGGGATGGTCACAAAATACACTAAATATGAACAAAAAGCCGGAAGTACATCGTGGGAAGAAATCCACCCTGCCAGTGGTACAGCAGGATTAGGCTATCCATTTTTGGCAATTGATAAAGATGTAACCAAAATAAGTATTGTTTACAGTGAGGTCGAGCTGGCTAAATCTGTTCTAAATAAAATAGATAATGATAAAGATTTTCGCAAAATTGCAATGCAATTTGTGGATTTAGATAGTGTTCAATCAGATTATTCTATTGATGCCAAACAAGAACATTTCGACGGATTAGTCGAAGATTTCAAAGATCCTGAAAGGAAATTTAAAGCATACAAAAAACAATTATCTGATCCGCTTTTGCAAACGGCAGATTTGAGCGAACTTTCGACTGAAGGCAGTTTCTCGATGGATGCGGATATGGAAATGCGTTATATAGAAAGCCTTATTTGCCCTTATTACAAAGATAAAGCGAAGATTGTCGTATTGCATGATCCTGTGGGGTATCAGCGCGATATTTTAATGGCGTA
>JAIRVT010000054.1 GCA_031253755.1 Enterobacteriaceae bacterium | reverse complement strand
GTGATTAAGCAAAAAAATACCCTCATAACCTGATAGTGATGAGGGTATTTTGAATCAACCTGAAGATCAGTCAATCGAAACCGATTAGGCAATTCCTTAACTGAATGGTGTTATGCTATTCGCAGGCTTTTGTACAAATTTATCAGCATAAATGGACGTATCCGCTCAAAACGAGACCATTTCTGCCGGGTTAAATGTGCTCATCACGCCAAGAGCGCCTTTAATCAATGGAATAGCCACTGGAGAAAAATAGGAACCCAGCGGGATATTCGAGTGATCAATACTGGTTAGCATGGAAAAATCATGGTTACGACCAGTCAGGTCGTCACTGATAGCTTTACCGATACGCACCGTCTGTGCTACTCCATGACCACTCCAGCCATGCACCATATACACCGGAACGTTGTCATCGCTTTTACGGGCATCCGTCGCGCCATTTAATGTCAAATCACTGATCCCACCCCACGAGTATTCCAGTTCAGGTTTTTCCAAATACGGGAATACGGTTCTGATACGATCAAGCAGATAGTTGTTTACATCTCGCGGCGCCCAAGAGTTACCTGTACCCTGCCCGCCGAATAATAAACGATTACCGCGTACCGCACGATAATAGTCTATCTGCAATTGTGTATCGTAAATCGGAAAACCTGACGGAATGAGCTCTTTGATATCCATTGGTAATGGCGGAGTTACGGCGACATAGGTGAAAAAAGGTACAGTGGTGGAAGCGCCGGAAATAAATTCATCGGTGGAACCATGGACTCCCAGCACGACAGCTTTACTCGCCCTGATAACCCCCCTTTCGGTCTCTATGATGGCATCGCTGGCGTCCTGTTTGATGCTGTTCACCTTTGTACCGTCATAAATTCGCCCGCCCAAGCTGGCAAAGCTATACGCCAAACCTCGCAGTAATGCCAAAGGCTGGACTTGACCACCGATATTGTCGATATTCGCGCCATGATAAATCTCCGAATGTACATATTCCTCCTGCAATTCATAGCGTCCAATAACTTTGACTGCGGTATCGCCTAATTGACGCCGGGCATCAGCATCAGCCACTAATGACCCCATATGGCCCGGATGTACCGCCGCCGTTAAGTGGCCATATTTGCGATCGCATTCAAAACTGTAGCGTTCACTGAGTTCATCCACCAGCTCCATCGATTCAATTGAAGCTAAACGCCATAAACGTTTGGCTTCGTCAAATGAAAATTTTTCCAGCATGTTTTCCGCCGACCAGCGTGCAATTCCGGGAGTGAGCTGCCCGCCATTACGGCCTGAAGCACCTGAACCAATGTTATCCTTTTCCACCAGAATCACATCGACTCCCGCTTCTGCAAGATGCAGCGCCGTGGAAGCTCCCAGCAATCCGCCGCCCACCACAACCACTTCACAGTTCTGATCACGGGTAAAGTTGCCGAACGGCGACCAATCGGCCAGCACAGCTTCATAATAATTGGCGGGTTTGGAAATGGCTGCCATGTCTCGGTGCCAGTTCCAGATACGATGATCTAACCCCAAGCGGCTGCTTCTGTGTTGTGCATCCTGCAAAAGACGCGGCCGGAGTGAATTAACATTGGCGTTTGTGCCTATGATCGCGTTAGCGGTCGAATTAACGGCTGGCCCATCAACAGTCTTTAAAGTTTGGGCAAGTAAAGATGTCGTGGGAAGCATGGAGGCCAATGCTCCAGCTCCCGTCAGTGTCGCAGCATTAGAAATAAAAGCTCTTCTGTTCATTGTCATTTCAATACTCCTTTATAAGAGCCTGAAATCCTTTGTCCAAGCTAATTACAACGGATCTCATTTTGAGTGAATCCGGTTCTTTGAACTGTATTTATTATTTCCCGTCTGCCCTCGCAAAGCAGCGAGGAGCAGTAAGATAACATCGGTTCATCGTGATCACCTGATAATCGTAATCAACCGATTAATGGCAATCACCGCGAATTCTCCCTATCGCTCTTATTTTTGGTTGGCAAAAGTTGATTCAGCATGATTCTCATTTTTGCAGTTCAGCTCAATCAGCACGGATGTCAAAATATCAAGTGCCTCATCAAAAACCTCGTCTTGAATAGTCAGTGGCGGCAGGAAGCGGATCACATTGCCATGTACACCACATGTCAACAAAATCAGACCTCGCTCTAAGGCTTTCTGACGCACCTTGTTGGTAAAATCGGCATCAGGCTCCTGATTATTCACCTGACCATTCGCATGGTTAAATTCCACTGCAACCATCAGCCCCGGCCCGCGCACATCAGCGATTTGCGGGACTTGTGACCGCAGTTTATGCAAATGTTGTTTCAGCTTTTCTCCCAGCTGCGTTGCACGCACCGTCAGCTTTTCTTCTTCGATAACATCCAGCACGGCGTGGCTTGCCGCAATGGCGACCGGATTACCCCCATAAGTTCCCCCCAAACCGCCCGGAACAACAGCGTCCATTAATTCTGCCCGTCCGGTTACCGCCGCCAGCGGAAATCCACCAGCCAAACCTTTGGCCATTGTGGTGAGATCAGCCACAACGTTATGATGTTCCATAGCAAATAATTTTCCTGTACGCGCGAAACCGGTCTGAACTTCGTCTGCTATTAGCACAATACCGTAGCGATCCGCAATTTCCCGCAGGGATTTGAGCAATTGAGGCGGAGCAGGATAAAAACCGCCTTCTCCTTGAACCGGTTCGAAAATAATTGCAGCAACGCGTGTCGGTTCAATATCGTTCTTGAACAGGTTTTCCAGTGCTTTCAGTGTTTGTTCAACACTGATGTGATGCAGTTCTATTGGAAATGGCAGTCGGTAGATATCGTTAACCAACGGTCCGAATCCCATTTTATACGGCGTAACTTTACCGGTTAGCGACATACCAAGAAATGTTCGCCCGTGAAAAGCGCCATTAAAAGCCACGACACCACTGCGTCCGGTTGCCGCTCGTGCAATTTTCACGGCATTTTCTACTGCCTCCGCGCCGGTCGTCACAAAGACGGTTTTTTTCTCAAAATTGCCCGGCACCAGACGGTTTAATCGCTCAGCGAGTGCAACATAGTTTTCATAAGGTACGACCTGATGGCAGGTATGCGTAAAATGCTCAAGCTGTTCTTTGGCGGCGGCAATCACACGCGGGTGGCGATGACCGGTATTGACTACCGCAATACCCGCTGCGAAATCAATATAACGTTTTCCCTGAGCATCCCATATTTCCGCATTTTCAGCCCGTTCAGCATAAACTTGGGTGCTCGCACCAACGCCTTTTGCAATCGCCGCGTTACGCCTTTTCGCTAACATAGATTCAGTCATAAGTCAGAACTCTTCTTTTCTCTGTGATTCGTGTGTATGGACACTATTTAATGGATTCGCTTAATGGATTCGAGTAACAAATTCGTGTGATGGTTAACGCTAAAAAATACCGTAGTGATGGAGTGCCTGTGCATCTTCCGGTACTGGCGTTATCGCATCCCACAGTTCTGCTATTTTGCTGTTTTCTACGCGCCAAAGTTCAAAGTAGCTATGACGTTCTCCGGCAATGTGACCTTCGGAGTGCGTCAAAACAAACTGCCCGTCTGCAACGGTACGGTGGATTTTTGTATATTGCAGCCCTTTCCCTTCATCTTTAAGTTGCTGAAGAAACGTGCTGACTGCGACGGTGCCATCGGCAATATCAGGGCTATGCTGGCGAAACAGCTCACCATTGGTGTAATTTCCAAATTCGCCATAACGTTCTTCAATCAGGGAACGTGTGAAGAAATTAACCACCAGCTCGCGATTTTTCTCCTTGTCATGGTTATGGCCTGCTTCAGTCGGGCCATCTAATTGTGTTCGTCCGCTACTGTTAGGTGCAGCCTGTGGCACTAAGCCATCCCAATGCTCCACAATAAAACCGTCAGCAACCCGATAGAGATCGAAACCCACCAATGGCTGAATGTCTAAACCGATAAACCGACCGTGAATAGCCACTAAATCCCCATCTTGCAATACGCGATGTGTTTCATGGTGCAGGTCAGGATGTGTCAGAACCAGATCTTTTAGCCCGGCAAGACCATCTTTGATTAATGGGGAATGTTCGATGAAATTTGGCGAAAAATAACGCTCAAGTGCGCCAGTATCCCGCTCAGTAAAGAGTTCATAGTGTGCCCGTGATACCAGATCACTGGCAAACCGTGCAATTGAAGATCTTTCATCTGAAAACTCGTTTGGTTTCATTATGGTTGCTCCGCATCAATCGTTAGAACTCATCACATGTTTGATTCGTGTGTATTCATCGAAGCTATAAGCTGACAGGTCTTTACCATAGCCGGAATGTTTGAAGCCACCATGAGGTGCTTCTGCTGTCAGGGGAATATGGGTGTTAATCCAGACTGTGCCAAAATCAAGTTCACGCGACAAACGTACCGCGCGTCCGTGATCACGAGTCCAGACACTGGAGGCCAGACCGTATTTCACATCGTTAGCTTTCTCGATAGCATCCTGTTCTGTGCGGAACGGTTGCACGGTAATCACCGGACCAAAAATTTCGGTCTGAATCATTTCATCGTGTTGCTCCAGACCGGTAATCACCGTAGGCTCGAAGTAATATCCGGGACGGTCAGCCTGACGGCCTCCTGTTTCGATACGCGAATAAGCAGGACGACGCGCAATAAACCCTTTAACCTGTTCCAACTGACGTATATTGTTTAGCGACCCGTATAGCGCGGTTTCATCTTCGGGGTCGCCAAAACGGGTTGCTTTCGCGGCTTCCACCAGCTTAGTCACGAAAACATCGTGAACAGATTCATGTATCAGCACCCGTGAAGCTGCTGTGCAATCCTGACCGGCGTTGAAATATCCCGCAGTGGCAATGTGTTCTACGGCTTTATCGATATCCGCATCAGCAAAAATCACCACCGGCGCTTTACCACCTAACTCCAGATGTGATTTGGTGAGGTTAGCCGCCGCTGAAGAAGCCACCTGCAAACCAGCGCGTACAGACCCTGTGATGGAAACCATAGCGGGTGTTTTGTGTGAAACCACCAGAGCACCCGCACTAGCATCACCCAGCACGACGTTAAACGCGCCCGCAGGAAAGAATGGAGCGGCCAGTTCAGCCAGTAACAGCGTGCTTTCCGGTGTCGTATCACTTGGTTTCAGTACCACAGTATTTCCGGCGGCCAGTGCGGGCGCTATTTTCCATACTGCCATCATCAGTGGATAATTCCAGGGAGCGACTTGCCCTATTACGCCCAGTGGCTCACGCCGGATACTGGAAGTCAGATCGGAAAGATATTCCGCTGTCGCTTTACCCTCTAAGAAACGCGCTGCGCCCGCGAAGAAACGGATATGATCGACCGATGCTGCCACCTCCTCAGAAGCAATCAGATGCTTGAGTTGCCCGGTATTACGGCTTTGAGCTTCAATCAGGCGTTCAGCATTTTTTTCCATGGTATCAGCCAGTGCCAGCAATGCTTTTTGCCGCGCTGAAGGTGTACTGCGCTTCCATACTTTAAATGCCGCTTTGGCCGATTCATAAGCATCATCAATATCCGCCGCTGTCGCGTTGGGAGAGCGTGCGTAAGGCTCACCGGTGACCGGGCTTACCAGATCAAAATATTCAGAACCTCTAGATTCAATGTACTGGCCATTAATGAAATGCCTGAGCATTGGTATCGGCATGTTTATCTCCTGATTATTTAAATAAAAATGCAAAATAAAAAGCGTTAAACTGAAAAAGTACTAAATGAATAAAACATAACCCATTAAATAAATATATTTAATGATTTTAATGTCGTCAAATTCGTTTCAAAAATGTAAAATATGATAAATATTATATTGATAGGTGTAATTATTTCGTTTACACCAAAAGAAATAGGCAAAATTGTGAGTAGGATCTAGAAATTAATATGGATATTTATTGACGCGACATTATCAAGAAATCTTCCTTTAACCCTATTTAAGATCAAGATCCTGTTATGAAAGGTTACCGTTTTTCAATGCCGCTGGTATCAAACCATCTTTGAGAGAAAATACGGAAAAACCGGGGAAAGCTTCAACCGGTCCTTCACCAAAAATAGATTGATAAAATTTCGTACTGGCATCAACATCGTTAACATATAAAATAACGCTATTCGGTTTAAACATGTCATTTTTCCTAATTGTTTATCGGATTTTTAAAAGATATTGCTTCCTTGTTATGTCGCGTAGTTTCAGATTCAGGAACAAATTTTATCTGAGGAAATAACAGATTACTGTGAGAATCCTCTGAGGATAATTGAATGAAACAATTTAATAAAAATGCAGAAAGCTACGATGCTGTGAGGAAAAAGATCACCTATCCAGATGGTCTATATCGTTCGCTCTCCACCCGTGTGCCATCAAATAAAGCCGCACTGGATATTGGCTGCGGTAATGGCGTTTCTACTGTTCCCCTGAAAACTTATTTTGCTGATGTTCAAGGGTGTGATCTTGGTGATGCTCTCATTGAACGAGCATGCCATCACTATCCTGATATCACGTTTAGCGTCTCTCCGGCAGAAACGTTCTCTCCATCCCGCAATTATGATCTGGTCACCAGCGCAACTTCATTTTATTGGATGGACCGTAAAGTGATATTGATGAACCTGAAAAACTGGCTAAAGTCTGATGGGGTATTTTGTGCTTATAAATATGATTTTCCGTTGGTTTATGGTCCGTTACGGGATTTCATCGAACAAGAATTGGTGACACGCTGGGCTAATTATCGCGATCCACGCCTGACGCAATACGATAATACGCTTGAACTCATGCGTGATTGTCAGCATTTGTATAATGCGCAACGCGAGGTCTTTGCGAATATTATTTTCCTTTCAGCTGAAGAGATCGCTTTGTTTTTCTTATCCACCAGCTATGTGACCCGCTATATTGAGCAGGAAGGTGGTGAATTTTACTATCGTGAGTTTATGGAAAAAATCGTGATGATTGGAGGCGTAGAACCCATTGCGGTTAATTTCGATATTCATGCTTTTACTGCGGTAAATAACGCGGTAAATCGTTAGGCGAACGCCCTGCGGCGTGTTTGATGAGTGCCAGAGTATGTCATCCGTTACATGTTCCATAACGTAAAGATGTACATACGCAATATTGTCTTTTAAAGAAGGTGAATATGATTGTTTTTGTAACAGGAGCAACGGCTGGTTTTGGCGAAGCCATTGCACGAAAATTCATTAAGCATGGTTCTATCGTTATTGCTACAGGCCGACGGAAAGAGCGTCTGGAGAAGTTAAAAAATGAACTCGGTGAAAACTTTTACCCTATCCAGTTAGATGTCAGGGATCGCAGCGCCATCGAACACGTTGTGCAGGCGCTGCCTGATCATTTACGGAATATTGATGTGTTGGTGAATAATGCTGGTCTGGCATTGGGATTAGCGATGGCACATCAGGCTAACCCGGATGACTGGGAAACCATGATTGATACCAATACAAAAGGTCTGGTTAACATGACTCGTGCGTTATTGCCTAATATGGTCGCGGCGAATCATGGTCATATCATTAATATGGGTTCAGTTGCAGCAAACTGGCCGTATGCTGGTGGTAATGTTTATGGCGCGACAAAAGCATTCGTGAAGCAGTTTAGTCTGGGTCTGCGCGCCGATTTGCAGGGCAAAAATGTTCGAGTAACCGATATTGAACCGGGTTTAGTCGGGGGAACCGAATTTTCTCAGGTACGTTTTAAAGGTGACGATGAGAAAGTGAATAAAACCTATCAGGGTGCGGATGCTCTGACACCTGATGATATCGCGGAAGCGGTGTTTTGGGTTGCTAACCTGCCTGCCCGTGTCAATATCAATACACTTGAGATGATGCCGGTTTGCCAGACATTTGCGGGTCTGAGTATCCATAGAAGTTAGACGATTACGTTTAATAAGCGTTTAATTTGTTGAACACTGGTTAATACTATAAGTGTTACCGTGTTACTTTTATACCTGAGATAAAATAGGTTTTCATATTGGCATATTTTATTTCGGGTATCTCCAGTCAACACCTTGTTTTCGGTAGGCAGATAACTTCGAGTAAACAAATCGCTTTTAGCGAACAGATTTTTTAGAACAAACAGTTAAAGGGGTCAGTGTATGAATATTCGTTCTTCCCTAATAGCCAGAACTCTCCCGACGATTGCCCTTCTGTTGCCATTATTTTGGCAAACACCTGCTTTTTCCAATTCCATTACTATCAACGGTGGCGGAGAGAACTCCGTGACCAAAGAAAATGCCCGGCAGGAGCAGGAGGCATGGAATGAGCAACGATCCCTGCGCAATAAAATCTACCAATATAATGAAGAAGAATTCGACAAGCATAAGATTGAAATTGACAATCGGGATGCTTGTTTGAAAAACTCTAATCTGAATGCTTATTGGGAACCGAAAACAAAACGCTGTCTGGATATCCAAACTGGCCGCCCTATCGAATCCAAATAAGCCCTGTCGATACTGTTTATCAACACGATGTGATTGACACAACAAAAAAGCAAAAGGAGATCAAGTGAAAAGATTCCTCATGATTGGAGCCATGCTGGTTGCGGGTTTTATGCCTTTCATTGCACAAGCTGCACAAGATCCCGTGGCTTCACAAAATCCAAACATGTCGCAAGCCCAAACCGTAATCGCTTGCGAAAATCTGAAAGAACAGATAGAGCATAAAATAATCAGCAATGGCGTTAAACAAGCAGATTTCACGCTTGAGGTTGTTGATGCTGAACAGGCCATTAACGATGGTGGAAAGATTGTCGGAAGCTGTAATCGTGGTAAACAAAAAATCGTTTATAGCCGGGTTACTCATTCGGCCGGCAATGAAAAATCTGATAAATAATGTGGTTAATGAAAGACAAAAAGGGAGCCGTTATGTGTTCCCTTTTGTCTTTGTTTTTTAATTCAATCCGCTATCTATGTAATTGCTTCAACTATCTTCCTCAACTATCTATCATTGAAATATCCAGATAATGAGATAAATCTCGTTCTTCCGGCCTTAAGAGATAAGGAATTTCACCCAGTTGAGGCGCTGGTATGTGACAACGTAACTGCTCTAACACCTGCGCGTAATGTGCCAATCCCGGATTGATGCGATTTGCTACCCAACCAATCAGTGGCAATCCGTCACGAACAATCGCCTGAGCGGTTAAGATGGCATGATTAACACACCCGGATTGAATACCAACAACGAGAATCACTGGCAATTTTTCTTTTACCACCCAGTCAGAATAGAATGTATTATCTTGCAATAGCGAGCGCCAGCCACCATTCCCATCAACAATCACGAGATCTACTTCATTACTCAATTTGTTAAGACAGCTTGTCATTTGCAGAAAATCAACTTGATCTTCTTCCTCTGCAATATCTTCCTTGATAATAGGTTTGTAACCTACTGTAGTTGTCCCTTCATCATTAAAAATTTGCACTAATGCGCGGGTAACAACTGTTTTACCAATGTTGGTATCCGTGCCTGTAACAAATAAGCGCGTTAACATAAATTAATTTTCCGTGATAACAGATAAACCGACTACAGGCACTAGTTTAGGGGATGTATTTGTAACAGAGCTTGCGTTAGCGCAATGTTTTGCCAGATGTACGCTACCCTTGCATAATTTCGAGCAGCAGCTGACCACTGTAGAGTGATTGTTTAATCAATGATGCTGCCGGTAAAGTCCCTGAATTGGCGAATTCGGTCGCAATGATATTCACTTTCTGACTGTATACCGGTAATGAGAGTTGCGTTATTTGTTGCTGAATGACGGGATGAAAGATTTGTTTTGCTTCGTTTAACGGCGAGCCGATCAATATTTTATCGGGATTGAAGATATTGACCATAATCGCCATGATATGACCTATTTTCTCTCCGACTTCACGGATAATTTCTATTGCAATAGTATCTCCCTGACTCGCGGCCTGACAAAGTAATTCTATTGTTATTGATGATGAGAATGTTTTCGTAGATTGTGTAGATAGCGCAGCCAGTAAAGAATTGGGGTGCTCTTCGGCTAACCGTGTGGCCCTCATCAAAATATTTTTTATCCCAACCACCGTTTCCAAACAGCCATTATTGCCACAATAACACGGCTCGCCATTGGGATTGACTTGTGTATGACCAATTTCAACAACACTGTGATTTGCAGCGTGGAGCATTTGCCCGGCGGTCATAATGCCAACACCAACATTATCATCGATAACGACCTGAATAATATTCTGACAGCCCTTCCCGGCTCCATATAAAGATTCTGCAATTGTCCATGCAGTGATGCCGTGCTGCAAAAAAATCGGCACGCCGATACGCCGGTGTAAAAAGGCGCTGAGCGGAAGATTTTGGATGTTGTAATGCGGCGAACTGTGAATGACGCCATTTACCGGATCAACAATCGCATTAATGGTGATGCTAATCGCAGTCAGGCGCTCAAGACAAGATCGATGGCGAAGGAAAAAGTCATCAATAAGCTCAAAGAGAGAGGCTAAAAAGGTTTGGTTTTCAGAGGGAAAAAACGGAAATTCTTCTTCAAGAATCAGATGATTACTTAAATCCCGAAGACCAATAACAACATGGCTTTTATCAATACGGATGCACAGAAATTGCCAATCTGCACTATCAACTTTCAGCCCAATGGCCGGACGCCCGCGAAAACCCAAATCAGGGAATTCCACCTCTTTTACGAGATGAGCCTCGATCAATTCTCGCGTAATTTTCGTAATACTGGCGGGAGCCAACTGAGCTTTTTTAGAGAGCACAATACGTGAAATAGGTCCATTCTGATCAATTAAACGGTAAACCAGACCAGCATTAACTTGTTTAATCTGGTCAACATGACTTGGCTGTACATCCACACTCACTGCGCCCCCACGATTTAATTCACACCTCTAAATAATTAGCAGCAATTATGTCGTTGTTTAAATTAGATGATATCCATTTAAAGCAGAAATGTGATCTTTCACCCAAATTTCTCGTGCTCGTTACTTTTGGTTAACAATTTTAATCACTGTTTATACAGAACCAACGAGTGAGAAAAGGCAGAGATTAAAATTAATGAGATAAGATGAAAGATAATATGTGATTAGTTATTAATAATACGATTCTATTGGTAATGAAATAACCTTTATTAAATAGCCATCTGTAATTTCGATATGTTTATCTTTTTTCAATGAGAACAATATACGTTGTATACAACTGCGCGAAAGCGTACATCGTTGTTCTATATATTTTATTACGGATATATTTTCCCTGAACTCAGCGGGTAAACTGATAAGCCGGGATAATAGACAACAGACAATATCCTTGGCGCTATGTCGGAGTATGCTGATATCTCTGGCATATAAGAAAGCCATTTTATATGAAACAATTCTCATCCATTCTCTGTATAAATCGTGTTTTTTTATCGCATTCAATGCCTTAATACGAGGGATTTGGTGTATTTTACAATCAGGACCAAGCTCAATGGAATAATAAGCCTCTGCACCGGAATAGAATGATAATCCTAAAATATAGGGCGAAAAAAAAGTCGCAATAATTAAATTATCATTAAGTCTGCGTATATTGACATACCCCTGCTCTAACAAAAAAAATTTGGCAAATTCGCGTTCAACTTTAATCATTGTGCCTTGAGTGGGTAAATCGACCGAGATTAATTCTGAATAAGGTAATAATGTATCAACAACTTTCGCAAAAGAATTTTCTGGCTTAATTAATTTATTCATATTAAACCAACCTTATGTAAAGTTAGCGTAATCAGCAAAGTTATATCTTTTTCTCATTACAAGAAAAAGAACAACAACCATAGGTAAAATTCTATGTTTATGACTATAGCGACCGGAATGAGCGAACGTAGCCAATAAAAAGGCTGCTGGGAAGGCAACGGATACATTTTTATCACAATATATAAATTTTTAGCAATAGGCTTTTTCAGCAACTAATCCCTTTTTTGTCTTATTTTGCTTTATTTACTGTTATGTTTAAGATTTTCGCTGGTTTTCTTTTTTAGAAAAAAGTATGTTGTAACTAAATTAGTGAGGTTTCATGTAACCGATTACCCAGAGCGATAAAATATGAGTAAATATCTTTCAATAGAATCACTGACCTCTTGTTTTAAAAAACAAGAGGTCAAACTGGCGGAATTGATTGAATTGTTGATGACGTATTCGCTTATTGATGCCAAGGCATTCCAATTACCTCAAATTGAAAAAGGCGCAGAACACGAGCAACTGACTGAAATTCATGTCACTCCACTCTATGGTGATGACGCGCTGGATCTAGGATTGAGGTTTTATCAGAAACTATTCATACACCATAACGCCCCTAATATCAGCAGCAAAGCGGCAAGCCGGTTGCCGGGAGCCCTGTGTTTTTCAGTCACCCACCAGCAATATAAAGCCGCAATGAGTGTCATTGATGAAGTTAATCAACTCAAAGCTGAGCTGGAAAATATCGTGACTAAAGAATCGGGGATCAATAAAGAACAACGCTTTGAGTTCGTGCATAATCACTTGCGCGGCCTAATTACCTTAAACGCCTATCGCACCATTACGCCTCTCATCAATCCAGATACGATCAACTTTGGTTGGGCCAATAAAAATATTATTAATAAAGTAACAAAGCAGCAAATTCTTGAACGGCTGGAAAAAAGTTATAATGCCGGACGCGCTGTTCCTCCCTACTCCAGCGATCAATGGGCAGCATTGGTTGCATTAGAAATTACGGATATCAAAAAGTTACCCGATGATGTTATTTTGAAAATTAAACGCCCCGTAAAAGTGCAGCCTATCGCCCGCGTTTGGTATTCAGAGCTACAAAAACAGGTGCAATACGCCTGCCCTCTGCCAATTATTGCTTTTTATACCGAAGATAGCGGAATTCAACCCAAAATGGGTTCGTTATCTGACTACAATGCCAATACCATCAAGTACCGCCACAAACCGAAAGCTCAACCCCTTGAGCTGGTGATCCCGCGTTTACACCTTTATCGTGAAGTGTAAACAATGTCTTGGATAAAAAGATTAAATGTCATTTAGTGAATAACTAAACAGTGCATTAAATAACAAAAATAAAAAAACCGGAGGGAAAATTCTCCGGTTTCGCATCTGCTAATATTAGGCCAGATAACAAGAATTACTTCATGCTACCAACCATATCTTCCGGGCGAACCCAGGCATCAAATTCTGCTTCGGTCAGGTAACCAAGCTGCATAGCTGACTGTTTCAGAGTCAGGCCATTTTTATGTGCTTTTTTAGCGATTTCTGCCGCTTTGTCATAACCAATATGAGTATTCAAAGCAGTAACCAGCATCAGAGATTCGTTCAGCAATTGGTTGATACGATCACGATTAGGTTCAATACCGATAGCACAGTGCTCATTAAAACTGCGCATACCATCCGCCAACAGGCGTACAGATTGCAAGAAGTTATGAATCACCATCGGGCGGAACACGTTAAGCTCAAAGTTACCGGATGCACCACCAATGTTAACCGCCACATCGTTACCCATAACCTGAGCACACAACATAGTCATTGCTTCACACTGGGTCGGGTTAACTTTACCCGGCATAATAGAGCTGCCCGGCTCATTTTCAGGGATCGCAATTTCACCGATTCCACAACGAGGACCAGAAGCCAGCCAGCGAACGTCATTGGCAATTTTCATCAGTGATGCAGCCAGACCTTTCAATGCTCCGTGGGAATGAACCAGTGCATCACAAGTTCCCAGCGCTTCGAATTTATTTGGCGAAGTAACAAAAGGCTGACCCGATAATTCAGCAATTTTTTTCGCAACGCGAACGGCGTATTCAGGATGAGTATTCAGCCCGGTACCGACTGCGGTTCCTCCCAGAGCCAGTTCACAGACATGAGGAATGCTGTTCTCGATATGTTTCAGATTGTGTGCCAACATCGCGGCCCAGCCTGAAATTTCCTGACCTAGTGTCAGCGGTGTCGCATCTTGCAGGTGAGTACGGCCAATTTTTACGATGTCTCTAAACGCTTCTGCTTTATCCGCCAGTGTTTTTTGCAGCACTTTCAATTCCGGCAGCAGATGCTCATTCAGTGCAATAACAGCAGCAACGTGCATTGCAGTCGGGAATACGTCATTGGAACTTTGGCTTTTATTAACATCGTCATTCGGGTGGATCAGGCGCTCGTTACCTCTTTGACCACCTAAGATCTCACTACCGCGGTTCGCCAGCACTTCGTTCATGTTCATGTTGCTTTGAGTGCCTGAACCCGTTTGCCAGATAGCAAGAGGGAATTCTGTTGGGTGTTTACCTTCCAACACCTCTTTCGCCGCAGCGATAATTGCGTCACCACGTTCCTTAGGTAAGAGACCCAGATCCATATTGACACCGGCCGCAGCCTGTTTGGTCAACGCAAGAGCCTGAATCAATGCAACAGGCATTTTTTCCTGAGAAATGCGGAAATGCTCCAGTGAGCGCTGGGTTTGCGCCCCCCATAATTGGTCAGCAGGTACTTCGATAGGCCCCATTGAGTCTTTTTCAATGCGAGTGGCTGCCATTACTATCTCCTTAGCACACAGAATAATTGAAGATGCCGGAACACACACTTTACTAACTCACCTGACAATGCAGATAAATTAAACGGCATCTCTTTATAATGACATAAATTTATTATCGATAATGCGACCTGACGCTGTTTATTGTATTGTTGTGATATAAATAAGTTTGCCTTTCACTCTTGTTTTTTTCTATTTTGTGTTTTTTATTTTTTGTTTGAACAGCTTTACTACAGGAAGCCCTGCCATGCTGAAAATGACCAACCAGATCCAACATTATGACTGGGGAAGCAAAACCGCCATGACTGAGATTTATGGTATCGAAAACCCGGATAATCAACCGATGGCAGAACTCTGGATGGGCGCACACCCGAAATGCAGCTCTCAAGTGGCGGTTCCTGAAACCGGGGAAATAATCGCCCTGAATCAGCTTATTGCCCAGAATCCGGAAAAATATCTGGGTGAAAAAGTCGCAATGCAGTTCCAGCGGTTGCCTTTTTTGTTTAAAGTGCTGTGTGCGGCACAACCGCTTTCCATTCAGGTACATCCTGATAAATCATCGGCAGAAGCGGGATTTGCGAAAGAAAACGCTGCGGGCATTCCCCTGAGTTCCCCGCAGCGTAACTACAAGGATGACAACCATAAACCTGAATTAGTGTACGCATTGACCCCTTTCCGGGCGATGAATGCTTTCCGGCCCTTAGCGGAAATTGCCGAACTCCTCAGTTATGTTGCCAACGCCCATCCGGATATTCCAACGTTTATTCAGCATCCGACTGAGCAAAGTCTGTCGTTCCTTTTCTCTCAGTTACTGACGATGCAGGGCCCGCAGAAAAGCTTAGCTATCGCTGTCTTAAAATCGGCCTTGAATAGCCGTCCGGGAGAGCCGTGGGATTCCATCAGGAAAATGACTGAGTTCTATCCTGACGATAATGGCCTGTTTACGCCTCTCCTGCTGAATATCGTGGAACTAAAACCCGGTCAGGCGATGTTTCTCTATGCCCGCACGCCACATGCTTATCTTGAAGGTTCTGCACTGGAAGTGATGGCCAATTCAGATAATGTCTTGCGCGCAGGCCTGACCAGCAAACATATTGATGTGGCCGAATTGATGGCCAATCTGGATTTTATACCTAAACCCGCCGAGACCCTGTTAACGCTGCCAATGCAAGAAAAAGACGCACTGAATTACCCTGTTCCTGTCAATGATTTCAATTTTTCTATTTATGATTTGCCAGATTATGTTTCGCCAGAGCAGGTCATCGAATTGGAAAACGAGAGTGCATCAATTCTGTTTTGCGTTGAAGGCAAGGTAACGATCAGCTCTGACGAACAAACATTAATCGTATCAGCGGGTGAATCGGTTTTCTTATCCGCAATAGAAAAGATTGTCACTCTTCATGGTAATGGAAAAGTTGCCAGAGTATCCAATAACTAGTTTAAATTTATGCTGTTATGCTATTTCTTATCCATTGTGAGTGGCACTATCACGGAAAAATGATTAAAAACGCCTTAATTAATCGCTACAATTGACGGCTATTTTTACACAAAGACACTGTTTTTGATAAAGACAAAGGCGCATAGGCCAATGATGCTGTATGTGCAAAAAAGGATGGAATTTCCACATGAAAAAATCGCAAGTCGCTGTTGGTGTTATCGTTGCTTTGGGTGCAGTTTGGACAGGTGCGTCCTGGTATACAGGCAAACAAATTGAATCTCGCTTGGATGGTGACATCCAGAAATTAAATACCAAGCTCGCAGGTAATAATGTTGCCATTCAGGCAAAAGATTTTCAGCGCGGTATCTTTAGTTCTGACGTCCGCCTGATCGTGTCAAAGACAAAAAAAGCAGAAACGGCGGGTAACCCGAACGAAAAGAATGAAAAGATCGAAAACATCGAAAAAGTTGTGTTGAAATCGCACATCAAACATGGCCCGTTCCCAACATTCAGCCTGTTTCCTAAACTGCTTTCTGTTAACTCAGAATTAGAACAAGATGCTGAACTAAAAGAACTGTTTGACATTACCGGCGGCAAGTCACTGTTTAACATTGATACGACTGTGGGTTACAGCGGTGATACTTCGACCAATATCAGCCTGATCCCAGTGGAATATACTGACAAAGAAGATGGAAGTAAGCTGAGTTTTTCTGGCGCTAACATCAGCGCCGATATCACACTGGCAAATCGCAAAAAAATCGATGGTGTTGCATTTGGTTTAGACAGTAACGGATTAACTATCACCGAAAAAAATGGTGATGTAACGAAAATTGCCGCGACTAAAATCGATGGAAAAGTGAAGCTTGATAGCAATCATTTAAATGAAATCACCTTAAAAGTGAAAGGTGATGAATTTAAAATCAATTTAGTCAATGAAAAACGTGAAATGACGTTAAAAGGCGTTAACCTCAATATTGATAATACCCAAAAAGGCCAATTTGATTCCTATCCCGGCGAACAAAGCTTTACCGTTGATGAAATTTCCGGCAAAGGCATGGGGCCAACTGAAGGTAATTTCCTGCTGTCAAATTTCAAATTATCGTCCAAAACCAGCGAAACTAAAGATACTGTTAGTACTGGTATTACCTATGAAATTGGCGGAATCAAAATCAACAATCTGGATTTAGGTTCAGGAAAGCTTGCATTGAATGCCAATAATCTGGATGGAAAATCCGTGCAGGATTTCCTGCAAGCATACAGTGCTGCGGCAGAAAGTTTCATTGCCGATAAAATGACAGGGCTTCCCACCGATACGTTTTCAGAGACCATCTACAGCAACCTGCCAATCCTGCTGAAAAATAACCCGCAATTCAGTATTGCGCCACTGAGCTGGAAAAACAGTAAAGGCGAAAGCAGCGTAAACTTTAAGATTTCTCTACAAAACATACCTGAAGATCTGAACACCATTAAGCATCTGAAAACAGAAAATAAGATCCGTGATCTGGTTAAAGAACTGTCACTTGATGTCAAATTATCCAAACCTATGCTGATCGAACAGATCGTTAAATCAGATGAACTTTCAGGTAAGGATAAAGCGCAAGCGGAAAAAATGGCTAATATGCAGGTACAATTTATGGCCGCCCAAGGTGCCGGGTTTGGCATCGTAAACGATACCGAAAACGCTATTGGCCTGAATCTCAACTACGCCAAAGACAAAGTGACGCTCAATGGCAAGGAATCGGATCTGCATCAATTCCTGCTTGATCATCACCTTACCGATTCTGATAATCAGCAGGATAATGACGCTGAACCTGCTGCTGAATAAGGTTCTCTGAACGTACTTTCATAGATTGAACTTTCATAGATCGTACTTTCATTGCCAGTCAATGCGTTGACTGGCTTTTTTGTATATTTTTGAGATGTGCTTATTAATAATGTAATAAAAAGGATGAAAAATGATTGATACACGGCTTCCGCTCACTGATTTACACCGCCATCTTGATGGTAACATCCGCCCTGAAACCATTCTGGATCTTGGCCGCCAGCACAATATTGCCCTGCCTGCTGATAATCTGGAAACCCTGCGTCCTCATGTTCAGATTATTGAAAATGAACCCACACTTGTCGGTTTTCTGCAAAAACTCGATTGGGGCGTTGCTGTACTGGCTGATTTAGATGCCTGCCGCCGGGTTGCCATAGAAAACGTAGAAGATGCGGCCAATGCCGGGCTGGATTATGCCGAACTGCGTTTCTCACCTTATTACATGGCAATGAAACATCAGCTTCCTGTTGAAGGTGTTGTGGAAGCGGTGATTGATGGCATTCATTCCGCCCTGCAACAACACGATATCCAGATCCGTCTGATGGGTATTCTGAGCCGCACATTCGGTGAAAAAGCCTGTTATCAGGAATTGGCCGGTTTACTCGCTCACAGGCAGCATATTACTGCCATGGATTTGGCTGGCGATGAACTGGGTTTCCCCGGACACCTGTTTGAACAGCACTTCCATCAAGCTCGTGATGCAGGCTGGAACATCAGCGTACATGCAGGGGAAGCCGCTGGTGCAGAAAGCATTTGGCACGCGATCCGTGAATTGGGCGCAACCCGAATTGGTCATGGCGTTAAGGCCATTACCGATCCGGCATTGATGGATTATCTGGCAGAGCATCGCATTGGTATTGAGTCCTGCCTGACATCAAACCTGCAAACCAGTACCGTCAGCTCATTATCAGCGCATCCACTGAAAAAACTCCTTGAGCATGGAATTCTGGCTACCATCAATACCGATGATCCGGCGGTTGAAGGCATTGAAATCCGCCATGAATACAACGTGGCAGCACCCGCCGCAGGATTGTCACCGGAACAAATTCGGCAGGCGCAAATGAATGGTCTGGAAACCGCATTTCTCAGCGAGACAGAAAAACAGGCATTGAGAGACAAAGCGGCAAACCGCTAACAGTTACTGATAAATCGTGGTCTTAAAAGCAGAGAAGTACCCATCACTCTGCTTTTTTTGCACGCCTCGCATAGCGATTGGCCAGTACAGCACAAACCATCAACTGGATTTGATGGAAGATCATCAAGGGTAACAACATGATACCGACCATGGCCGCCGGAAATAAGACATTCGCCATCGGCACGCCATTCGCGAGGCTTTTCTTCGAGCCACAAAAGACTATCGTAATTTCATCTTCTTTGTTGAACCCAAGTAAACGGGCACTGTAGATATTAATGGTCAGCACCAGTGCGAGCAGAATACAGCAGACAATACCAATCATGACCAACGAAACAGCATCAATTTTATGCCAGATCCCTTCCACAACGGCTTCACTGAAAGCGACATAAACCACCAGCAAAATAGAGGAACGGTCTGTCATATTGACTAATTTTTTATGCTTTTCCACCCAACCGACAATCAGTGGACGTGATAGATGGCCGACAATAAAAGGCACCATCAATTGCAAAATAATATCTTTTATTCCTTGCCACGCATCAGGATGCGCCCCGCTTTCTTGAGTCTGAATCAAAAGACTAACCAATAACGGCGAAAGAAATACCCCCAGCATACTGGAGGCCGAGGCACTGCATATCGCCGCAGAAACGTTCCCTTTGGCAACGGAAGTAAACGCAATGGCGGATTGCACCGTGGCCGGTAACACACAAAGGTATAAAAACCCCATGTAAACAGTTGGGGATATCCATTGCGGTACAATGAAATGTAATCCCATACCCAATATGGGGAATAACGCAAAGGTGCTGAGAAAAATCACTAAATGCAGGCGCCAGTGTCTTATTCCCGCCAGCACCGCGTCGCGGGAAAGTTTGGCACCATGCATAAAGAACAGCAATGCGATAGCCGCAGTGGTCAAATATTGGAACACGGTCTTAACCTCGCCTTCACAGGGAAAAAGCGAGGCAATGATAACCACGGTAACCAGTGTTAACAGAAAAGGGTCGATTCTTAGTTTTTGCCACCCGCTCATTGCTATTCCTCTTTTTATTTCGTCAAGTTATTTATCAGTCAATAACCACGGTGCATTGTTCTTGGGCTGATTTTTCACCCGCTTCAATTAATTTCATAATCAAAATCGCCTCATCCGCCGTCACAGGGTTAGGTTCTCCTGCCTGAATGGCATCGCGAATGGCAGCATAATAAGCACCATAATTACCCGGTATATTGGGCACGGTCTGACTCACCAACTCATCACCTTGTGACAATGTCACTTGCCCGTCACGGTTATCATGACCCCAGCCTTCCTGTGATGGGCTGCCGCCGGCTTTCAGGCAATCTTCCTGAGTATCCAGACCATATTTCATATAGCTTCCCGCCGTGCCATGCAGGGTAAAAATAGGCGATTCGGCGGCGACCAGCATGGACGCATGTAACACGACTTTTAATTCAGGGTACGTGAGCTGAGTATGGAAATAATCCGCTGTTTCAGCATTTGGGCGAATCAAGCCTAAATCGGTGGTAATGGCCAGTGGCTTGCCAAAAAGTTGAACGGCCTGATCCAACAGATGCGGACCTAAATCATACCAAATTCCGCTGCCTGCTCCCGCCGCTTCGCGCCAGCGTTGACGAACCGCCGGACGGTAACGGTCAAAACGGGATTCGTAATATTTCAATTCCCCCAGCGTCTGATTTTCAATCAGCGACTTCACCGTCAGAAAACCCGCATCCCAACGACGATTGTGGAAGACGGATAACAATAAATTTGCCTCTTCCGCCTGCGCCCTGAGTGCTTCCGCTTCTTCGACGGTAATGGTAAACGGTTTATCCACCACAACATGTTTACCTGCGGCTAATGCTTTTTGCGCCAATGGATAATGGGTGTCGTTAGGTGTCGGGATAACAATGAGGTCTATATCAGGATTGTTGAATAAGGCTTCAGGAGAGGAAACAACATTGATGGTTGGCCAATCTGCTTTGACTTTATCTGTGTCACTACTGGAGATGGCAACCAGTTCAACATTCGCTGTTCCTGTAATCAAAGGAGCATGGAATGTCTTACCGGCATAACCATAACCCACCAAGCCAACTTTCAAAATATCACTCATTACGGCCTCTTAATATTTGTAAATTTATAAAACTATTTTTGTATACTCATCCAACGTCAAGTTGCACCTTGAAAGGCAACAGGTATAAAACAGTCTTTGTAATACAATCAGTTTCTTTAAAAAATACAGGGTAAAACTTCGTCGGTCATTATGATATGCAGAAAAAAAAGCAGTCAAGCTAATAGTATGTATAAAGTTATTTGTATCTGTAGCAACAATAAACGCCGACCAGCGGAAAAATCAGGCCAATTTTACTTTCACACAAGATCGATAACATCAGCCATAATTGGTTGTTATTATTGCCCCCGCTGCCCCATTACAAATGGGGCATTTCTGTCACTTTCACGATGACTAACAGTCTATTATTTTCAATCAAATATCTTATTTTCGGGTATAGCAATGACTGAATACCTTCTTTTATTTATTGGCACGGTTTTAGTTAATAATTTCGTTTTGGTGAAGTTTCTGGGCCTGTGCCCATTTATGGGCGTTTCCAGAAAACTTGAAACCGCTATCGGCATGGGAATGGCAACGACATTCGTTCTGACACTGGCCTCTATCTGTTCATGGCTGGTGAATAACTTCATTCTTGTCCCGTTAGATTTGGTTTATTTACGCACCTTAAGTTTTATTCTTGTGATTGCCATTGTCGTCCAATTCACCGAATTGGCCGTCCGCAAAACCAGCCCGGTGCTGTATCGCTTATTGGGCATTTTTCTGCCATTAATCACCACCAACTGTGCTGTCCTCGGCGTGGCTTTGCTGAATGTCAATCAGTCACATAATTTCTTACAGTCTGCTGTCTATGGTTTCAGCGCCGCCGCCGGGTTTTCCCTTGTGATGGTCTTGTTTGCTGCCATTCGTGAGCGTTTGGCGGTTGCCAATATTCCTGCCCCTTTTCGTGGTTCATCGATAGGGCTTATTACTGCCGGGTTAATGTCCCTCGCATTCATGGGCTTTAGTGGTTTGGTGAAATTCTAATGATGTCTTTATGGATTGCTATCAGCGTATTAGCCGTACTTGGGTTAATCTTTGGGTTAATTTTAGGTTTTGCCGCTCACCGCTTTAAAGTGGAAGAAGACCCTATTGTTGAGAAAGTCGATCATCTGCTGCCACAAAGCCAGTGCGGGCAATGTGGTTATCCGGGATGCCGTCCTTATGCCGAAGCCGTCGCCAACAATGGTGAGATGATCAATAAATGTGCGCCGGGCGGTGAACAAGTGATGATCAAACTGTCTGAATTGCTTGGCGTTGACCCGCAACCTTTGGATGGCGATGAAAGCGTACAGAATCCGGTTCGAAAAGTGGCGTTTATCGATGAAGAAAACTGCATCGGCTGTACAAAGTGCATTCAGGCATGTCCTGTTGATGCCATCATCGGCGCAAACCGGGCAATGCACACCGTTGTTGAAGATCTCTGCACCGGCTGTGACTTGTGTGTCGCGCCCTGCCCGACTGACTGCATCACCATGATCCCTGTCGCAACCACAACCGCTAACTGGAAATGGGATTTGAATGCGATCCCAGTTAAAAACATTCCTGTTAAAAACATTCCTGTTGAAAACAGACCCGTAGGCCCGGCTTCCGTCGCTATCTCCCCTGTTAAGCCTGTTGAGGTTAATGCCAATGTTTAATCTGTTCAACTTGCTTAATAAGAGCAAAATATGGGATTTTGATGGCGGTATTCATCCACCGGAAATGAAGCGGCAATCCAGCCACACGCCGTTGCGCTATGCGGCATTGCCCGATGAGTTAATCATCCCCTTACAGCAGCACCTTGGCCCGGAAGGCGAATTGCTGGTCAAAGCCGGGGATCAGGTGCTGAAAGGCCAGCCACTGACATCAGGTACCGGCAGAACAGTACCTGTCCACGCATCGACTTCCGGTACGATCACGGCCATTGAACCCTGTGTTACCGCCCATCCTTCTGGCCTGAAAGAGCTGTGTGTCCGCCTGCGCCCGGATGGTGAAGACCAATGGTATCCACGCACTCAGGCCGCTGATTATACTTCGCTCGATGCGGATACGTTACTGAAACGTATCCACGCGGCAGGTATCGCTGGTCTGGGTGGCGCTGGCTTTCCCACCGCAGCCAAATTAAAAGCCAGTGGCGGCTACGCACATGGAAACCATATCGGTGGAAGCCATGTTGAAACCTTGATCATCAATGCAGCAGAATGTGAACCTTATATCACAGCGGATGATCGTCTGATGCAGGAACACGCCGGAGAAATCATCGAAGGCATCCGCATTTTGATACATTTGCTCAAGCCGGAACGGGTCTTGATTGGTATTGAAGATAACAAACCCGAAGCGATTGAAGCGCTAAAAGTTGCCCTCCAACAAGATAATGCAATGACAGTGCGCGTTATTCCGACCAAATATCCTTCCGGCGGCGCAAAGCAACTGACCAAAATCCTGACCGGTAAGGAAGTGCCTTCCGGTGGGCGTTCTTCCGATATTGGTGTCTTAATGCAGAACGTCGGCACCGTGATGGCGATCAAACGGGCGATTATCGATGGAGAACCGCTGATTGAACGGGTCGTTACCCTGACAGGAGAAGCCGTCGGCTCACCCGGCAATTTCTGGGCACGCTTAGGAACACCGGTCCAATTTTTATTACAACAAGCCGAATTCCGGCCTCAGCCAGAACAGATGGTGGTGATGGGCGGGCCGCTCATGGGGTTTACCCTGCCTGACCTGAATGTGCCCATCGTTAAAATCAGTAACTGCATACTTGCGCCTTCTGCGCAGGAAATGGAAGCCAAAGCTGCTGAAGAAGCCTGTATCCGCTGTGGCCTGTGTGTTGAAGCCTGCCCTGCCGGGTTATTGCCTCAGCAACTTTACTGGTTCAGCCGGGGGCAGGAGCATGATAAAGCCAAAAACCATAACCTGTTTGACTGTATCGAATGTGGCGCCTGTGCTTATGTCTGTCCCAGCAATATTCCCCTCGTCCAATACTATCGGCAGGAAAAAGCAGAAATACGCGCAGTTGATAGCGAAACCCGCCGCTCAACCGAAGCCAAACAGCGGTTTGAAGCCAAGCAAGCCCGCATGGAGCGCGAAAAACTCGCCCGTGAGGAACGTCATAAAAAAGCCGCAGTGCAAGTGGACGGACAGGATAAAAGCGCAGTACAGGCTGCCCTTAATCGTGTGCGAGAAAAGCAGGCCAATATCGGTGCAACCATTGCCGTACAAGCCGGACAATCACCCGATAACGCAGCAGTCATTGCAGCACGTAAAGCCAGAAAAGAGCAATTACGTGTTCGTCAGGAAGAGAAACTGGCCGCAGATAATGTTACGGCAGAAACCGCGATACCTGCTGAAAGTGATGATCCACGCAAAGCGGCTCTTGCCGCTGCCATTGCCCGTGCTAAAGCCAAAAAAGCGGCGCAGGCTCTGCCTGAACCCGCTCCGCAACAGGATGTTCAGGAAACAGTGCAAACAAATGTTGTGGAAGACGCTGATCCGCGCAAAGCCGCCGTTGCCGCTGCCATTGCCCGCGCTAAAGCCAAAAAAGCGGCGCAGGCTCTGCCTGAACCCGCTCCACAGCAGGATGTTCAGGAAACAGTGCAAGCAAATGTTGTAGAAGACGCTGATCCGCGTAAAGCCGCCATTGCCGCTGCCATTGCCCGCGCTAAGGCCAAAAAAGCGGCGCAGGAAAAACAACACTCTTTAATCGAAACAGAATAGTGACATTTATCGATGAAATTTAGGCCAGTCAACACTGACAACACGCTGTTAAAAGTCGCCAGTTCGCCTTTTACACACAATAAAAAAAATACCAGCCAGATTATGTTATGGGTGGTTTTCGCTGCCATACCCGGCATTGCAGTACAAACCTATTTTTTTAGTTATGGAACTCTGATCCAGATCCTGCTAGCCGTCATTACCGCATGGCTGGCAGAATCCGCCGCCATAGCGGTGAAAAAACAGCAGGTCATTCCCTACTTGAAGGATAATTCAGCATTAGTGACCGGCTTGCTGCTGGGTATCAGTCTGCCGCCACTGGCACCGTGGTGGCTTATCGTACTCGGCACCTTCTTTGCCATTATCATTGCCAAACATCTTTATGGCGGGCTGGGGCAAAACCCGTTTAACCCGGCGATGGTAGGCTATGTTGTCCTGCTGATTTCATTTCCGGTACAAATGACAAGCTGGATACCACCAGCCACTTTGCAGCTGGTGAATTTAGCGCCGTGGGATTGTCTGATGGTGATCCTGACCGGGCATACGCCTGATGGCTCTACCCTGATTCAGCTCCAACAGGGCATTGACGGCTTGAGCCAAGCCACGCCACTGGACAGTTTCAAAACCGGCAGGCTGACTCATGACGTTAGTGATGTATTGCGACAGCCTATCCTGCAAGGAACATTGGCGGGTATCGGCTGGCAATGGGTCAATGTGGCTTACCTGATTGGCGGGCTAATGATGCTGAACCGGAAGGTGATTAACTGGCATATTCCAACCGCCTTTCTTCTTGTGTTGGGAAGCTGCGCCTTGGTGAGTTGGTTGATCGATCCTAACCGTTATTCACCGCCTTTATTGCAGATTTTCTCCGGCGCAACCATGTTAGGCGCATTTTTCATCGCAACTGATCCGATCAGCGCTTCCACCACACCGAAAGGCCGCCTGATTTATGGCGCTATCATTGGTTTACTGATTTGGGTTATCCGGGTTTATGGGGGTTACCCGGATGCCGTGGCTTTTGCTGTGTTACTGGCAAATATTTGCGTACCGCTGATTGATAACTACACCCAACCCCGCGCTTACGGCCATAAATAAAGGAACGGTTATGCTAGAAACCATGCGACGTCACGGTATTATCCTTGCGATTTTTGCCGCCTGCACCACAGGGTTGACCGCAGTTGTCTATTCACTGACAAAAGACCGGATTGCAGAGCAGGCTGCGTTACAAAATAAGATGCTGCTAGATCAGGTTGTTCCACCAGCCTTGTATGACAACGATATGCAGAGTGAATGTTATCTGGTCACAGCAGACGCGTTAGGAAACCAACAGCCTCATCGCCTGTATCTTGCGCGCAAAAAAGGCATGCCGGTCGCCGCCGCGCTGGAAAGCACTGCGCCGGATGGCTACTCAGGCGCGATTCAACTATTGGTCGGAGCCGATTTTTCCGGCAACGTTTTGGGTGTCCGCGTGACTGAACACCATGAAACGCCGGGTTTGGGCGATAAAATTGATACCCGTATCTCCGATTGGATCACGGCGTTTTCAGGCAAGAAAATCGCCTCATCCAGCGATCCTCATTGGGCCGTTAAAAAGGACGGCGGGGAATTCGACCAGTTTACCGGCGCGACCATTACCCCACGCGCCGTTGTGAATGCCGTTAAACGGACCGCGCTCTATATGGAAACGGTTCCGGCACAGCTTTCTGCATTAAGCCATCCATCATTAAGCGACTTGTCATTAAAACCGTGTGGAGAACAATAAATGAGTGAAACCAAAAACCTATTTCTTCAGGGGTTATGGAGAAACAACTCCGCATTAGTCCAGCTTTTAGGGCTTTGCCCCCTGTTGGCGGTTTCATCCACCGCCACTAACGCACTGGGGCTGGGGCTGGCAACAACGCTGGTGCTGCTTTGCACCAACATGGCGGTATCGGCCTTACGCCGTTGGGTTCCGCATGAAATCCGCATTCCTATTTACGTCATGATCATTGCCTCGGTTGTCAGTGCTGTCCAGATGTTGATTAACGCCTTTGCATTCGGTCTGTATGAATCCTTGGGGATCTTTATCCCGCTGATTGTCACCAACTGCATTGTTATCGGGCGGGCGGAAGCCTACGCATCCAAAAATTCCGTTTATCACTCTGCCATCGATGGCATTGCAATGGGATTCGGTGCAACTTTCGCCCTGTTTGTGCTGGGCGCGATACGGGAAATTCTGGGTAATGGCACACTTTTTGATGGTGCCGATCTGTTACTGGGCAACTGGGCCAAAACATTACGTATCGAAATTGTCCATATGGATTCCCCCTTCCTGCTCGCTATCCTGCCACCGGGGGCATTTATTGGGCTAGGTTTGCTGTTAGCCGGGAAATACCTTATTGATGAGCGTCATAAACATCGCGCTGAAAGCAAAACGCGTCATTATGAAATGGAAAAAGGTTGTGGCAGTCAGATCACCAAAGGCTAAAGGCGAACAGGTATGAATAAACAGAAACGGGTCGAGATATTGACCCGCTTACGGGATAACAACCCGACTCCAACCACTGAACTGGTTTTTAATTCGCCGTTTGAATTATTGATCTCAGTATTGTTGTCTGCTCAGGCGACAGATGTCAGCGTTAATAAAGCGACGGCAAAACTTTATCCGGTTGCCAATACGCCACAGGCTATGCTCGATTTAGGCGTTGATGGTTTAAAAGAGTATATAAAAACCATCGGGTTATATAACACGAAAGCGGAAAACGTGATCAAAACCTGCCGGATGTTGCTGGAAAAACATCAGGGTGAAGTCCCGGAAGATCGCGCAGCGCTGGAAGCCCTGCCGGGTGTGGGTCGTAAAACGGCGAATGTTGTATTGAACACGGCTTTTGGCTGGCCAACCATTGCCGTTGATACCCATATTTTCCGGGTCAGCAACCGAACCCGGTTTGCACCGGGAAAAAATGTCGATGAAGTGGAAAAAAACCTACTGAACGTTGTTCCCGATGAATTCAAGGTTGATTGTCATCATTGGCTGATTCTGCATGGCCGCTATACCTGCATTGCCCGTAAACCACGTTGTGGTTCCTGTATTATTGAAGATTTGTGCGAATACACGGAAAAAACGGAATAATATACCCTTTTCTCCCCGCTCCCGCCAAATAGGGCGGGAGAATATCTTGCCGATATATAAATATTATCATACTGTATAAAAATATTTATATTGCATGAAATTGAAATACACCATTAATTAATATCATGATAAATAACATGTTATTTCCGTGATATTTAAAAAATATCAAATACTATAAAATATATAAATTTGAAAAACAAAATAAATACATTAATTAAAATAAACACACGGTTATTATTCTCAATAGTTAAATTTAATTTAATAAAAATATAACGAAAAATAAATCACCACTTTCCAATAGGCTGCTATACTTATTTTATATCAATATAAATTCCAGATTACAGTTTGCAAAATTGCGTGAAATTTATATATTCCAGCACAGCGTGAATATAAATAACTTTCCAAAATGATAGGAGTATTTCTTATTCCGAACGACACGCGGGATAAAGAAAAATCACTACTGATACTCTCACTAGTATGAAAAGGCATATATAAAGATATATTTTAAAATAACCAATGCAAACCCAATTAAAATAAATGTAATTTCCATATTAATAAACTTAGAAAGAAAATAACGAGGTTATTTAATTATGAAAAATAAAGACAAATCAATAAAAAAAGATAATCCACTTATTTCAGATGTATCTGATTGCCAAAAATTATCAAAGAACCATCAGAATGATGATTCTTCAAATTTTGACACCAAGTCACTCGTTCTTGGTGATCCAATAACATTGGATCAAATACAAAGAAAAGTTTCATATTTAATTATGGATGAGTATAATCGTATAATATGTATTGATAAAAAACATTTCCTCTCCTCAACACGTCAAGCTTTTGTTGGTAGCGAAAAGAAATATTCAAAAGATATCATGCCATTATTATTTAATGATAATCCATTAAAAAAATCGGCAAAAATATATGGTAGAAAGGATAAAGATCTTTTCAATCTGTTTTCTGATTATACTTCAAAGTCATGGTCATATGTCTATTTTGCACCTCCTAATTATACATCTTCTGATTATTTAATAACATTTAAAGCAGTCCCAGTTTCATCTTCAAGTCAAGAAGCTAAATATAAACTAGTTTGGGATAATAATGGAACAGAGATGTATTTATGCTGTAACGGAAAAAATGATAGTTGGAGTTGGTTATACGTGTCTTCCACAGAAAGCAGCATTTTCACTTTTTTTAACTATACTATCAGGGGAGTACATCTAGTCAATATACTCATGTCAATATGGCCTAAAATTAATTTTCCTCCGATAATTTCAGACGATAAAAAATATTTAACTATGACTGAGGATATATTAAAGAGAATATATAACGATTCCGGTCTGAAATATTATATCTGGACAGAGGACGTCTTTGATTGTGATGACTTTAGTCATATATATAAAGGTCAGGCATGTAAAGACGCCTATGCACAGTCAGAGGACTATGGATATGCTATCGGAATCATATTAGGAAAAAAAGGCAAAGAAATACACGCAACTAATGTATTTGTAGATCGCTATCTTCATGTGAAAATTTATGAACCTCAAGCAGGAAAAATAATAGATGCAAAAGACTGGGAATATACAGCACTTTTTGTCAGTATTTAAAAACACCTCGGAATTTTTCTACAAATAAATAATAACGTTGCAGAATTAATCGCGAATGTCTATGTACAATACTCACTTATATCAACCTAACTTCAGGTTGCAGTTTAAAAAAACAATATGAGCACTTATATCTTCCTGCTTCGCGGGGAGATATAAGTGCTCATATTGAAAGTCGATTGATACAAATAAACCACCCTGCTAAAAATATTTTTATATAAGCAGCGATGTTAATCATATTACTGTGATAAAACTATAACGAATGACAACTGAATAAATAACCAGCAGCCTGTATCATTGTTACTCATTGATCCTTATACATAAAAAGTACAATTATTGGTCTTCGTTAACACTTTTTCGTGCTTTGATAAGATGTTACTTGCCCGATGCCCTCAATTCGCGTAATACTGTCTGCTAAATTATCGATAATAAATTTATTACTAACTCGCCTGAATATTATGTTTCAAAATAATCCGCTGCTTGCCCAGCTAAAACAGCAACTCCATGATAAAACTCTGCGTGTAGAAGGTTTAGTCAAGGGAACCGAAAAAGGCTTCGGCTTTCTGGAAGTCGACGGTCAAAAAAGTTACTTTATTCCTCCTCCCTATATGAAGAAAGTGATGCATGGTGATCGTGTTACTGCCGCTATTCATACTGACAAAGAGAAAGAAGTCGCCGAACCGGAAACCCTGATTGAACCCTTCCTGACCCGATTTGTCGGCAGAGTCCAGAAGAAAGAAAATGACAACCGCCTCTGGATTATTCCTGATCACCCATTATTAAAAGACGCCATTCTCTGTCGGCCAGCCAGTCAAATAACCTATGATTTTAACCACGGCGATTGGGCGGTTGCAGAAATGCGCCGTCACCCGCTGAAAGGTGACCGTGGTTTTCAGGCTGAAATTACCGGTTTTATTACTCAGGGCGATGATCATTACGCGCCGTGGTGGGTCACCCTGACACGCCATAATCTGGAACGTGAAGCACCGGCAATGATTGACTGCCAAATGGAAGATGGCTCGCTTGAACGCATCGACCTGACCTCACTTGATTTTGTCACTATCGACAGTGCAACCACCGAAGATATGGATGATGCACTGCACATTACCAAAAACAGTGATGGCAGCCTGAAACTGTCTATCGCCATCGCTGACCCAACCGCTTATATCAAAGCGGATAGTGAACTGGATAAAATCGCTTACCAACGCAGTTTTACCAACTATCTGCCGGGTTTCAACATTCCGATGTTGCCCCGCAAACTGTCTGATGATTTATGCTCACTGCGTCCGAATGTCCGCCGCCCTGCACTGGTTTGTCAGGTTTCCATTCTGGAAGACGGGCAATTAGGCGATGATATTCAATTTTTTGCTGCCTGGGTTGAGTCAAAATTCAAACTGGCCTATGACGAAATTTCTGACTGGCTGGAAGGCAAGGAAGGCTGGCAACCTAGCTCAGGCGCTGTCACTGAGCAAATCACGCTGCTGAAAGAGATGTGCGAACGCCGTAACCATTGGCGCCAACAACACGCGCTGGTCTTTAAGGATCGCCCGGATTATCGGTTTATTCTTGATGAGGGTGGCAATGTCACTGACATCGTCATCGAACAACGCCGTACCGCAAACCGTATCGTTGAAGAAGCGATGATCACGGCCAACCTGTGTGCTGCCAAAATCCTGCGTGATAAGTTAGGCTTCGGTGTCTATAACGTGCATACCGGTTTTGAACCGACACAAATCGATCAGGTTGTTGAAGTTCTGAAAGAAAATAATATTGAAACGTGTTCAGAAAGCCTTCTGGAATTGGCCGGTTTCTGTGAATTACGCCGCGAATTGGATAAATACCCTACCCAGTTCCTCGATAGCCGCATTCGTCGTTTCCAGACTTTTGCAGAAATCAAAACTGAACCGGGCCCTCATTTTGGCTTAGGTTTTGATGCTTACGCCACCTGGACATCACCGATTCGTAAGTACAGTGATATTATCAACCACCGTTTACTGAAAGCGGTTATCCAACAAACGGCCGCAGAAAAACCTGCCGAAGAAATTTGCCTGCAATTATCTGAACGCCGCCGGGCAAACCGGATGGCTGAACGTGATGTCGGTGATTGGCTCTACGCACGTTTCCTCAAGCCTCATGCCGGCACAGAGAAGACATTTGCCGCAGAAATCATTGATATCACTCGTGGTGGCCTGCGCGTTCGTTTGGTTGACAATGGCGCAGTCGCT
Organism: Enterobacteriaceae bacterium; assembly: GCA_031253755.1. Classification (GTDB taxonomy): domain Bacteria; phylum Pseudomonadota; class Gammaproteobacteria; order Enterobacterales; family Enterobacteriaceae; genus Xenorhabdus. The sequence continues at coordinate 35,963 of JAIRVT010000054.1, read as the reverse complement.
TTTATTCCGGGGCCATTCCTGCATGCCGTTCGTGATGAACTTCAATGCAGTCAGGAGACGGGTTCGGTATTGATTAAAGGGGAAGCTGTATATCGCCTGAATGATATTATCAGCGTCCGTCTTGAAGAAGTCAGAATGGAAACCCGTAATATTGTGGCACGCCCTGTCAGTTAACGCGTTTTTTGTTAACACAGTTGTTAACATGACAAAAAATACCCAATAAAACGGGAATTTCCAGAACAATAAACACACTGCCGCAGTATAAGCGGCAGTGCTAAAACAAATAGTAAATAGCGATTCACATTTTTATGCCAATCCAACTTCAAGATGCCTGTTATATCGCCCCGCAAAGCGGGGAAATAGCGGCGAGATATAAGTCTTCACGTTGTCTTGCAAATAGCAACTTGAAAGGTAATGGGTACAATGAAATAAAAAAATAAGGAATGTGTCAGCCACCGGCCAGTTTGACTTTCATGCCTTTGGCTTCCAGTAATTGTTTCAGCAAGTCGCGTTTATCGCCCTGAATTTCAATTTCACCCTCTTTAACAGAACCGCCACAGCCACATTTTTTCTTCAATTCAGCCGCCAGTTTAGCGAGAGTTTGCTCATCAGCATCAATTCCGGTGATCACACAAACGCCTTTGCCTTTACGCCCGCTGGTCTGGCGTTGAATACGCACAATGCCATCACTGGCGATTTTAGAACGGACAGATGCGGGCTTTTCTGCCTGAATGCGGCCAATATCGGTCGAATAAACCAGACGCGAGTTATTATCCATGCGTGATCCCAATAGATTGATTGATTTGCTGCAACGCCAGCGCCGGGTTTTCGGCACGGGTAATCGGTCGCCCGATGACCATATAATCCACGCCTGCCTGCATTGCCTGTGGCGGCGTCATGATACGGCGTTGATCTCCGGCATCTGAACCTTCCGGGCGAATACCCGGTGTCACCAGTTTGAATGACTGACCCGCCTGTTCATGACAAAATAGCGATTTTAGTTGCTGCGCTTCATGAGCTGAACAAACCACGCCATCCAATCCACACTGGTGAGTCAGTTTTGCCAGACGTTCTGCATGCTGGGCAGGTGTCGCATCAATGCCGATGCCTGCCAGATCAGATTGTTCCATACTGGTCAGGACGGTCACAGCAATCAGCAATGGTGCATCTTTACCATAAGACACCAATGCTTCTTTGGCCGCGGTCATCATTCTTTCACCGCCACTGGCATGAACATTGACCATCCAAACGCCCAATTCCGCTGCGGCTGCTACGGCTCTTGCCGTTGTATTCGGGATATCATGAAATTTGAGATCCAAAAACACATCAAAACCACGTTGATGTAAGGCACGAATAAACTGCGGACCATTCAAGGTAAACATCTCTTTACCCACTTTCAGGCGACAGGATTTTGGATCAATCTTATCGACAAATGCCAGTGCCGCGTCCTGATTAGCATAATCCAACGCGACAACAACAGGTGATTCAACCTGTTTACCTAAAATTTGAGACGTCATTTTTCAACCTTTAATTTTGCTGATAATGTTATTTTGCTGATCTTGTTAATTTGCTGATCGCATTATTTTGCAAGTGACAATTTCGTCAATGGAAATGCCATACATAATGTGACACCGTCACTGGCCATCCAAGCCACGGATCGGTTTGACGGTATCCCATGAACGACATGAAGGACAGTGCCAATACAGTGAGCGGGAAGTAAAACCACATTTATGGCAGCGATAATCGGGTTTTGTGCGGATTTGTTCACCCACCAGATTACGTAACAAGAACAAACTTTCTTTGGCACGCCCTTCTTCTGCATCGGCCAGATGATAATCCATCAGACGATAAAACAGGCGCATAGTCGGGTGACGTTCCAGCCGACGGTTGATGTATGTTTGGGCCGTATCACGCCCCTCTTTTTGTTCAACGATATCGGCTAAATGGCTCTCTGCAATCGCACCGCAGTCTTCTGCCACACAACGCCGGATAAAATCTTCCCATTCCTGTGGTTGTGCAAGGTGCTGATAGCACTCCTGTAACATCGGCAGGGATTCACTGACCAGTTGTTTATCCTGTTCAATAATGCGTTTTAATGCTTCAGTCGCTTTAAGGTAATCTTGTTGTGCGATGTAAATGCGCCCGAACATGATAGAAACACGGGCACAGTTTTTATCCGCCTGAGCGGCTTTGTTCAGATAACCTACTGCATCACTGAAATCATCGTCCCCCATACATTGCAGCGCTAACTCGCAATAAAAATGGGCAATCACTTCCCGAAAATGCTGCTTGCCCATTTTGATTAATTTTTCCGCGATATCGATAGCTTTGTGCCAGTCACTGGTGGCTTGATAAAGTGTCAGCAGGGAATTAAACGCATTTTCACAAAAATCCTTTTCATCGACTAACTGAAGGAACATATTTTCTGCCCGATCATACAACCCGGCTATCATATAATCTCTTCCGAGTTGCTGCGTCGCCAGCAAACGTTGTTCAAATGTCAGGGAAGCGCTTTCGACAAGGGATTGGTGGATGCGGATGGCTCTTTCGACTTCGCCACGGGAGCGGAACAGATTTCCCAGCGTTAAATGTGCTTCAAACGCGGAACTGTCCTCTTTTAACATATCCAGAAAGAGATCCACCGCTTTGTCTTGCTGGTTGGAAAGTAGAAAGTTAACACCATCGACATATTCACGAGACAGGCGATTTGCGGATTGTTGCTTATCGTGTTGAGCACTTCTGCGCCCCATATACCAACCATACGCTGCGGCAATGGGAAGCAACAGAAACAACAGCTCTAACATGGAGAATTATTCCTTGTTTAAGACGACGGGAGACGCCGTTTTGGTGGATAATTCAACCGGCTGTTCCAATTGAGTCTCCAGACGCTTAATTTTGCGCTTTGCGCGTCTTAAGGACAGACTGGCACGCAGGTAGAACCCTCCGCAAATTCCCCATCCAAGAACAAAACCGATAGCAAACAGTATCGCCAGCAGAGTAGATATTGAGTAATTACCTTTGGCTATCAGATAATTAAAGGCCACTACCTGATTATTATTTGCTCCCAAAGTCACGGAAATAACAAAAACAACCAGTGCCAGTAATAAAATTAAAAAATATTTCACATTGTTTCCTGTTATCGATTGTTGCTGATTCATATGCCAAATAACAGACGTATTGGGTTGTAACAAATACAGTGGGTTGCTAAATTAGCATTTCTCATCTAGGCAAAGGAAGTCTTTTATTGTACTCACCCGATATTTCTCCCCTTTTGTGACCATATTCTCCTTTGCTGTCTATAGTTTCATCACTGGTTACCTTAATAGCCCCGCTCAAGACACCAAGCCATCCCAAAATACGTTTATAGTTTAGCATGTGAATATTATTGCAATGAGTTTCTAACCTGCTTTATTTGCACGTCTCTTTATCTAGTCTTTTCCCTACGGGCAACGGCATATATCCTATGGATTTCGAACGGTATCGCGGCGGTGAGGCAGCTTGAAAGACGACGGGGATAATGTCTGATATAATCCGTGCGCGTACATGCGCTGTAATAAGAGAAAATCAACATATGAATACAAATATACAGCTAAAACGAGTAGCCGAAGCTAAACTTCCCACTCCCTGGGGTGATTTTTTAATGATTGGGTTTGAGGAGATTAAAACAGGCCGTGACCATGTTGCCCTCGTTTATGGTGACATTTCAGGAGATGAACCTGTTTTATCCCGCATTCATTCAGAATGCCTGACGGGAGATGCGTTATTTAGTTTAAGGTGTGACTGTGGTTTTCAACTGGAAGCCGCGTTGTCACAAATCAGCCGGGAAGGTCGAGGTATTCTGCTGTATCACCGGCAGGAAGGCCGCAATATAGGTCTGTTGAATAAAATTCGCGCCTACGCATTGCAAGATCAAGGTGTTGATACCGTTGAAGCAAATCATCAGTTGGGTTTTGCCGCTGATGAACGAGATTTCACTCTGTGTTCGGACATGTATAAATTGCTGGGCGTTAATGCCATCCGCCTCCTGACGAATAATCCACAAAAAGTTGAGATTATGCTGGAAGCCGGTATTAACATCGTTGAACGAGTACCACTGGTTGTTGGTCGTAACCCTAAGAACGCTTACTATTTAGATACAAAGGCCCGCCGAATGGGGCATTTACTGTTTAAATCCAGCTAGTTTTTCTTTCCGGTAAGGCCATTTCAATAAAAAATAAAAACTGCGTCGGTGTGGGCGCAGTTTTTAATCAGTCGTTTTTTTAAAAATCACAGCAACTTGAAAGACGACTTATACCCTACGAATGGATTATTTCAGCATGTTACGGATAACTTAATGTTTTACGGATAACTCAATGTCTTACGGATAACATAGTGCAATATGCCGCCATGATAGAAATAATTCAGCTCGGTATTGGTATCGATGCGGCAATGCGTATCAATCAGAATTTCTTTTCCATCCACATACGTGATCTTCACCGCAATCGTCTGTCCCGGCTGTATGTCAATTAATCCAGTAATATCAATCTGTTCATCTCCTGTCAGGTTCAGTGTCTCACGACTGACACCCTGTGGAAATTCTAATGGCAATACCCCCATGCCAATCAGGTTAGAGCGGTGAATACGTTCAAAAGATTCCGCAATCACGACTCTCACGCCCAATAACCGGGTTCCTTTCGCCGCCCAGTCACGGCTGGAGCCAGAGCCATATTCTTTTCCGGCAATAACCGCCAGCGGTGTTTTTTCGTCCTGATAACGCATCGCCGCATCATAGATAGTTAGCTGAGTTTGCGATGGAATATGCCGTGTATATCCGCCCTCAACGCCGGGCACCATTTCATTGCGGATACGAATATTGGCAAATGTTCCCCGCATCATGACTTCGTGATTGCCACGCCGTGAACCATAAGAGTTGAAATCTTTCACCGCAACTCCATGCGCCTGCAAATATTGCCCTGCCGGGCTGTCTGCTTTGATATTACCTGCCGGAGAGATGTGATCGGTTGTCACCGAATCGCCAAGAATGGCAAGGATATTAGCCTGATGGATATCACTGATTGGCTCTGGCTCTGATGCCATCTCGCTGAAAAAAGGTGGCAGACGGATATAGGTTGAATCGTCCTGCCAGACATAAGTTGCCGAACCTTCCACATTCAGTGCCTGCCAGTTTTCATCTCCGTCAAAAACAGCGCTGTATTCCCGATGAAACATTTCTGTTCTGACCTTACCGACGGCTTGCGCAACTTCCTGACTGGTTGGCCAGATATCTTTCAGGTAGATATCATTACCCTGCTGATCCTGCCCAAGCGGCTCTCTGGTCAGATCTTTCTTCATACTGCCGGAAAGTGCATAGGCAACGACCAATGGCGGAGAAGCCAGCCAGTTAGTTTTCACCAGAGGATGAATGCGCCCTTCAAAGTTCCGGTTACCGGAAAGTACGGCACCAACGGTCAGATCAGATTGTTTGATCGCCGCTTCAATCGGCTCAGGCAATGGCCCTGAGTTACCAATGCAAGTGGTACAGCCATATCCCACCAGATTAAAACCCAGTTTTTCCAGATATGGCATAAAACCGGCCTGATTCAGATAGTCAGTGACAACTTTGGAACCCGGCGCCAATGACGTTTTAACCCACGGTTGCCGTTGCAGGCCCTTTTCAACTGCATTTTTCGCCAGTAAACCGGCAGTCATCAAAACACTGGGGTTTGACGTATTGGTACAGGATGTGATGGCGGCAATAACAACGGCACCGTCCTGTAAGGAAAAAGTGTGATTATCGAACGTCACAGGTACAGATGGCTGCTGCGTCTGTTTTTTCTGCGTGTCCAGTTCCATAGCAGACTGGAAAGCTTTCGGAACATCACTTAACGAAACCCTGTCCTGAGGGCGTTTTGGCCCTGCCAGACTCGCTTCCACCGTAGACATATCCAGTTCAAGATAACTGGTGAAAACAGGTTCATCACCGGCATCGCGCCATAATCCTTGCTGTTTACAATAAGCCTCAACCAGCGCAATGTCATCTTCATCGCGCCCGGTTAACCGCATATAGTCCAGCGTAATATCATCAACCGGAAAGAAACCACAGGTTGCACCGTATTCCGGTGACATGTTGGCAATGGTCGCCCGGTCCGCCAACGGCAAATCGGACAAACCATCACCATAGAATTCAACAAATTTCCCCACGACTCCATGCTTACGCAGCAACTGTGTGACAGTCAGTACCAGATCCGTCGCGGTGATCCCTTCACGCAATTTCCCGGTCAGTTTGAAACCAACCACATCAGGTATCAGCATAGAAATCGGCTGCCCCAACATGGCAGCTTCCGCTTCAATGCCACCAACGCCCCATCCCAAAACACCGAGTCCGTTAATCATCGTGGTATGAGAATCGGTGCCGACCAACGTATCAGGGTAGGCGAAATCCTCACCAGCATGGTTTTCATGCCAGACGGTTTTGCCTAAATATTCAAGGTTAACCTGATGGCAGATACCGGTTCCGGGAGGGACAACGCGGAAACGGTTAAAGGCTTTCTGCCCCCAGCGTAAAAATAAGTAGCGTTCATAATTACGTTCCATCTCAATCTGAACGTTTTCTGTAAACGCCTGCTCCGTGCCGAATTTGTCCACCATAACAGAGTGGTCAATCACCAGATCGACGGGAGACAAAGGATTCACTTGTTCAACATTGCCTCCAAGCCGCAAAACAGCCTCCCGCATCGCGGCAAGATCCACCACTGCCGGCACACCGGTAAAATCCTGCATCAGCACCCGTGCCGGACGATAGGCAATTTCCCGCTCTGCATGACCGCTTTCCTGCCATGCCACCAGTGCTTTCAAATCCTCTTCGACAACTGAATCGCCATCAATGTTGCGCAGAAGGTTTTCGAGCAGGACTTTCAGGGATTTCGGCAGGCGGGATATTTCCCCGAATTGTTCAGATAACAGCGGCAGGCTGTAATAATGGTAAGTTTTACTATCAGCAGAATTTTTACTTATAACAGAAAGTGTTGAAGCACAGACCGTTTTTAATGTAAACGACATAACTCCTCCTTCTTATATTTTTGATCAGCAACATCATTAACCATAACATATTACTAAACATTTGCTGATTTGGTGTCATTTCTCACTTAATTTCTTCAGCGAAAACGGCAGGCAATTATCGGATTTAAGATCATCATCGATAAAGTCCATGCCAAGGAGAAACTAGGCCAGCATAAAAAGCAAGGCGATCAACATGGTGTCTACTCTGCATTAAAGGAAAGTAAAATCGCTGATGATAAAACGTTGGCCAACTATATGGCGAAATATAATATTGGCACGGGGGAATCTAAATAATTTTTATATTATTCCAAATAAGTTAAAAAGTTATTTTGGCTTATTAGACCAATCTCTCCAAAAATAATGATATCCCTTTCAAACTATAAAAAACCGGGGGAAATAATTTCAGCTATTTTCCCCGGTGTCTGTTATTCAATTAAATCATTTATGCTATTAGCCAGTTACACAATAGGCAACTCAATATCCTTAAACATCTCTTCAATTTCTTCATTGGATCGCAATGCCACCGCCCTGTCTACGATATCGCGGGTTAAATGCGGAGCAAAGCGCCAGATAAAATCATACATATAACTCCGCAGGAAACTGCTGCGGCGGAAGCCGATTTTGGTTGTGCTGTAGCTGAATTTATCCCGCATATCAATCCGCACCAGATCGCTGTCCTGAGTCGGTTCGATCGCCATACTTGCGATAACGCCAACCCCTAATCCCAAACGCACATAGGTTTTGATAACGTCAGCATCTGTCGCAGTAAATACAATTTTCGGTTTACGCCCGGCGCGGTCAAAAGCCATATCCAGTTCAGAGCGCCCCGTGAAACCAAACGTATAGGTCACAATCGGGTATTCGGATAATTCCTCAATGGTGACATTCTGCCTTGCCGCCAGCGGGTGTTCTTTGGTCACCACCACTGAACGGTTCCAGTGATAGCAAGGCAGCATAATAAGGTCACTGTAGAGATGAAGCGCTTCAGTGGCTATGGCAAAATCACTATTCCCTTTGCAGACTTCCTCGGCAATTTGCGTTGGTGAACCCTGATGCATATGCAGGGAAACATTCGGGTAACGCTGGATAAAACCTTTAATGACGGGAGGCAAAGCGTATCTTGCCTGTGTATGTGTGGTCGCAATATATAAAGAACCGCGATCAGGATAGGTGTGTTCGCTGGCAACGGAACGGATTGAGTCAATTTTTGACAGAACTTCACGCGAGATACGGACAATTTCTTCACCAGCCGGAGTAACGTGTGTCAGATGTTTTCCACTACGCGCAAATATTTGAATACCCAGCTCATCCTCAAGCATCCTTACCTGTTTGCTAATCCCCGGCTGAGAGGTATATAGCCCTTCCGCCGTGGAAGATACATTCAGGTTATGGTTAACCACCTCTACAATGTAACGTAATTGCTGTAGTTTCATATCAGCATTGTCCCTAAGTAATTAATTATTATATATACCCGTCGTCTTTCAAATTGCCTCTTTGTTGGCGCCCTATATTACTGGTAGTTATAGAGTTATAACCATAAGGAATATGCATTTGCAAACATATAACCACTATAACACTTGATGTATATATATATAACAAATAATTAGTACAGATAACGATTATTTATTACACAGGATTCAGATATTATGTTTCTATTTTGCAGAAAAATAAAAAAGTCAGTTATAAAAACTGACTTTTCAGAAAAAAAAATTATATTTTAGGTAAAAAAAGAAATATTTCTCTGATTACATTTCAACAGACTGGTTGAAACCACATCATTCGAATCATTATTTCTCTTTCACTGCCCAGGCACCATCAACGAAAAATGCCGTCCATCCTGTCGCTTTACCATTCTTCTCCGCCGAAACGTATTGTTGTTTTGTCTTACGGCTAAAACGGACAACGGTCTTATTGCCTTCAGGATCTGCCACGGGTGCCTCAGCCAGATAACACAGCTTTTCTGGCAAACGTGCCTTGAACCGGACCAGTTCTTCAACCAATGGAGCGCGGGTTTCCCGCGATTTTGGAAATGTATTGGCCGCGAGGAACACGCCAGCTGCACCATCCCGCAGAACAAAATAAGCATCTGATTTTTCACAAGGCAATTCAGGCAATGGAACCGGATCTTCTTTCGGAGGAGCGACTTCCCCGTTACGCAGGATCTTACGGGTATTTTTACACGCTTCGTTGGTGCATCCCATGTATTTGCCAAAACGCCCCATTTTCAGGTGCATCTCTGAGCCACATTTATCACATTCAACAATGGGACCGTCATAACCTTTGATACGGAATTCGCCGTTTTCGACCTCATAACCGTCACAGGCAGGGTTATTACCACACACATGTAATTTTCTTTGGTTATCAATCAAGTAACTATCCATTGCCGTACCACATTTGGTACAGCGGCGGCGAGCACGTAACGCATTCGTTTCCGCGTCTTCCCCTTCCAGAATGTTCAGTATTTCATTTTCCGGGATTAGATTAATGGTCTGTTTGCAACGCTCTTTTGGCGACAGTGCATAGCCGGAACAACCAAGAAATACGCCAGTAGTCGCAGTACGAATACCCATCGGGCGGCTACAGGTCGGGCAGGTAATAGAGGTGATAACCATCGGATTCGGGCGCATACCGCCTTCCTCAGGATCTTTGCCGGCAACATCTAGCTGTTCACTAAAGTTGACAAAAAACTCATCCAGCACCCCTTTCCAGTTCGCCTCATTATTCGCAACGTGGTCGAGCTGATTTTCCATTCTGGCGGTAAAATCGTAGCTCATCAGTTCGTTGAAATTTTCTTCCAGACGATCGTTGACAATTTCACCCATTTTTTCTGCGTAGAAGCGGCGGTTTTCAGCCCGTACATAGCCGCGATCCTGAATGGTGGAGATAATCGACGCATACGTTGACGGACGGCCAATCCCCCGTTTCTCCAGTTCCCTGACCAAAGAGGCTTCACTGAAACGTGCCGGTGGCTTAGTGAAATGCTGGCTTGGCAACAATTTCTGCAAATCAAGCTCGGTTCCCACTTCCACAACCGGTAAAGTGCGGTCTTCATCGCCTTTACGCAAAGCTGGCATGACTTTTGTCCAGCCGTCAAAACGCAAAGTACGCCCTTTAGCGCGAAGTTCAAAATCCCCCGCCTGAACGGTCAGTGTTGTGGAATCATATTTGGCAGGTGTCATCTGACACGCAACGAACTGACGCCAGATAAGCTGATACAATTTTTGCGCATCAGCTTCCATATCTTTCAGATCTTCAGCCATCACATCAACATTGGAAGGCCGGATCGCTTCATGCGCTTCCTGCGAATTTTCCTTGCTGCTGTAAATATTGGCTTCTTTTGGCAGATACTTGCCGCCAAAATTGTCATGAATATAACCACGGACCATACTCAACGCATCCTGACTCAAGTTAGTCGAGTCAGTACGCATATATGTGATATGCCCGGCTTCATATAACTTCTGCGCCATCGACATGGTTTTCTTAACACCGAATCCAAGCCGGGTACTGGCTGCCTGTTGCAGGGTCGAGGTAATAAAGGGAGCGCCGGGCTTGCTTGATGTTGGACGATCTTCACGGTCGGTGATTTTATATCCGGCCTTTTCAAGCGAAGATACTGCTGCCTGAGCCTGTTCGGCATTAACCGGTTTGAAAGGTTTACCCGCTTTATGGGTCACTTCCATATGCAGCTCAACGTTGCCTTTCGCCATTAAATCTGCATAAATCTGCCAATATTCTTCCGGCACAAACGCCTTGATTTCACGTTCACGTTCAACTACAAGGCGAACGGCGACAGATTGAACCCGCCCGGCGGATAGCCCTCTGGCCACTTTTTTCCACAACAGCGGTGAAACCATGTAACCAACGACACGATCCATAAAACGGCGCGCCTGTTGTGCGTTGACACGGTCAAGGTTTAACTCGCCGGGTTTATCAAAAGCCTGCGTGATGGCATTTTTGGTAATTTCATTAAATACCACCCGGCTGAAACGCGCATTATCTCCACCAATGACTTCCCGCAGGTGCCATGCAATGGCTTCCCCTTCGCGGTCAAGGTCCGTTGCCAGATAGATATGCTCTGCTTTTTCAGCCAGCGTTTTCAGCTCTGCCACCACTTTTTCTTTACCGGGCAGAATTTGATAATTTGCTTCCCAGCCATGATAGGGATCGACGCCCATTCGGCTAACCAGTGCAGTCTTCTCATCCTTTTTGGGCTTCTTTTTACTCTTATCGGTAGATGAGTTCGAACTCTTTTGGCTCGCTGCACCACTGGTCGGCAAATCACGGATATGGCCTACACTGGATTTCACAACGTAGTCATTTCCCAGATATTTATTGATTGTTTTGGCTTTTGCCGGGGACTCCACTATAACAAGAGCTTTACCCATAGTTACCTTTACCTAATTATCTTCTTTTCAGATGGTGAAAATGATGGAGTTATACTGCGGTATATAAAATAAATCTCTTTTTATATTGCGATAGATTTGCAGGATATCAACTAATTTTTTACCCCGGATGTTTCCTTAAACGCAAAACTCTTTGAAATAATTAAGGTATTTTATACACAAACGCACATTATTCCATATTATGCAACTGCATAATTAATGGCTGTAAACAAAATCTGCCATCTGCATGACGAAAAGCCCACACTCTACCTGATAAAACACGATGCGCAACAACTTATTTTTTTGAAGGGGGCTAATTTGGGATTGGTCAGAAAGTGAGAAGCAAAAAATTAAGCGAATAGTATCAAGCTAAATACTATCCGCTAAATACTCTTCGCTATTTTCTTGCTATTTTCGTATCGCTATGGTTTCGTTGTTGTTATCAGAGCAACGGTTTCTGGCCTCTTTGCCACCAGCGCATCAGCAATTTGTCCACGTTTTCCGCTGCACTTCCCATAAAACGCTCGACGACACGTTTACGGCGGGCATAGCTGACACCAATCACTTCACAATGCTGAATTTGTGCGATCAGGAAATCATCACTGACACCGATTTCATCAATCAGGCCGTGTTCTTTGGCCTGAGTGCCATACCAATATTCACCCGTCGCCACCTTTTCAACATCCAGAGCCGGACGGTGCTGGTGAATAAATGACTTAAACAATCCGTGGGTTTCGTTCAGTTCTTCACGGAATTTCTCCCGCCCCTGTTCGGTATTTTCTCCCAATAAAGTCAGGGTACGCTTGTATTCACCGGCGGTATGAAGTTCGATATCAATATCGTTTTTCTTCAATAACCGATGGATATTGGGTAACTGAGCGACAACACCGATTGAGCCGATAATGGCGAAAGGCGCAGCGATAATACGATCCGCCACACACGCCATCATATAACCGCCACTTGCTGCAACTTTATCGACTGCAATGGTCAGACGGATGCCTTTTTGTTTCAGGCGCGCTAATTGTGATGCGGCAAGGCCGTAACCGTGTACCATGCCACCGGGGCTTTCCAGCCGCACTAACACTTCATCATGACTATCCGCTACAGCCAGTATGGCGCTGATTTCTTCACGCAGGGAATCTGTCTCATGAGCATCCATGCTGCCTTTGAAATCAATGACGTAAAGGCTGGGTTTCTGTAAATCTTTTTGGCCTGCTTTGGCTGCCGCCTTTTTCTGCTTGGCCTCACTTTTCTGCTGCTTTTTCTGCTCTTTTTGCCAGATTTTCTGCTCTGCTTCGCTCATCCGAGCCTGCTGCATCTGACGTTGCTTTTCCTTATATGACTCACCAAGATTAGCCAGCCGTAATTCTCCCTTGTGAATGGTTTTACGTACACCGACGCCAATACAGAATACGACCAGAATGACAACTGCCAGAACGAGAGTCGCCACTTTTGCCAGAAACAGCCCGTATAGAGAAAAATACTCCACAAATCCACCCTTCTTCACTTATGATGAACAATAAACCTCATTTTAACTAAAAACCTGAAACAGCGCTCGAACAGTTTATGGAAAAGAATCAGATGTTAGATTACCAACCTAATGATGACCTGCTGCAACAAAAAATCATTTTAGTCACCGGAGCCGGTGACGGTATTGGCCGTGAAGCCGCATTAACCTATGCGCGCCACGGCGCACAGGTGATTTTACTCGGACGCACTACGGCAAAATTGGAAGCTGTGAAGTTGCAGATAGAACAGGAAGGTGGCCTGCCAGCGGCGATTTATACAATGGATCTGTTAACCGTGACCGCTGAAGCCTGTCGGAATTTTGCCAACCAATTAACACAACAGTACCCTCGTTTGGACGGTGTGCTGCATAATGCCGGGTTATTAGGTGTGGTAGCACCTATTACCGATCAGCCCGCTCAGCTTTGGCATGATGTGATGCAAGTGAATGTCAATGCCACTTTTATGCTGACCCAAGCCTTACTTCCGCTGTTGCTGAAATCCACCCGCGGTTCGTTGGTCTTTACCAGTTCCAGCGTAGGGCGTGAAGGACGAAGTGGCTGGGGCGCTTATGCTGCTTCCAAATTTGCCACTGAAGGGTTGATGCAGGTTCTGGCGCAGGAATATCAGGGAACGTCTCTGCGGATAAACTGCATTAATCCGGGTGGAACACGTACCAGTATGCGTGCCAATGCGTTTCCTGATGAAAATGCGGCGAAGTTGAAAACCCCCGCCGATATTATGCCGGTTTATCTTTACCTGATGGGCGATGACAGCCTGCATGATTCAGGGATCAGTTTTGATGCCCAGCCCGGCCGTAAAGCAGGGCCGGCTGAATAACACTTTCTGAATCAGTGAGTAACTCGCTGTAAAGCCGCTATTTCCATGAAACAGCGGCTCAGGAAAATTAACGGCCTTTAGACGTCGTCTTCCTTCCTGCATTCTGGCGAGAACTGCTGGCAGGTCGTTTTCCTGCCGGACGCGCGGCCACCTGAGTGTGTCTTCTGACTGCACGGCGAATTTGGTTGGCCTTAATGCGGCGCTGGTCGCGCTCAACCGCAACTTTGGATACGGTTTCATCATTTAAATCAACTAACTGGCGTAAATAGTTCGCTTGCTCCAGCCCTAACTCAACCCAGCCGCCACGCGGTAAACCTTTCGGCAGGTCAATATCGCCGTAACGGACACGGATCAAACGGCTGACTTGCACACCAACCGCTTCCCACAGGCGTCTGACTTCACGATTACGCCCTTCCGTCAGCGTGACGTTGTACCACTGGTTAATACCTTCCCCGCCTTTAAACGAGATAGTCTTGAATGAAGCTGGGCCATCTTCCAGCTGTACGCCCTGTGACAACTGGCGCAGTTTCGCGTTATCCACTTCACCGAATACGCGAACGGCATACTCGCGCTCAACTTCGCGGCTTGGATGCATCAGACGGTTTGCCAGTTCACCATCGGTGGTAAACAGCAACAAACCGCAGGTGTTGATATCCAGACGACCCACGGCAATCCAGCGCGCATCCTGCATTTTCGGTAACCTGTCAAACACGGTCGGGCGGCCTTCCGGGTCATGTCGGGTACACAGTTCACCTTCCGGCTTATAATAGGCCAGAACGCGACAAATCGTTTTTTGTGGCTCTTTGATATTTAAAATCCGCCCGTCAAAGCGAATTTTTGTGCCGGGTTTGACTTCGATGCGATCACCCAACGTTGCGATCTTACCATCAATACTGATGCGCCCCTGTCGAATATATCCCTCAATTTCACGGCGGGAGCCATGACCAGAACGCGCAAGAATTTTTTGTAACTTTTCTGTTTTATCGCTCATTGAGCAACCTCTGTTGTCGCCTTCACAGGCGTCGTATTATAAAAAAATAAAAAGTAGCCATTCCGTTTAGGTAATAGCTTTTGGGCAATAGCTTTAAGTTATCGCTTTCAGTTTGTAACTTCGGGTTTATGCAAGATTCTGCTTATAAAAAAGGTGTGGCATCACCTTCACCCTGACGAACAACCACAGGTGAATCCTCAGTTAAATCCACCACCGTTGTCGGTTGCTGCCCAAGATAGCCACCGTGAATGATTAAATCAACTTGTTTACTTAACGTATCTTTGATCTCTTCTGGATCAGATTCAGCAAAATCGTTACCGGGTAAAATCAGGCTGCATGACATCAACGGCTCACCCATGACTTCCAGTAACGCCAGCGCAATAGGGTTGGAAGGCACACGCAAACCGATTGTTTTACGTTTTTCGTTCATCAAACGGCGAGGCACTTCTTTGGTTGCCTGTAAAATGAACGTGTAATTGCCGGGCGTATTATTCTTTATCAGGCGAAATGCCTGATTATCCACATGGGCATAAGTGGCAATTTCTGACAGATCACGGCACATCAGCGTAAAATTATGCCGTCCATCCAATTGACGGATACGGCAAATTCGAGTCATGGCATCTTTATTTTCCAGACAGCAACCAATGGCATAGCCCGAATCAGTAGGATAAATAACAACGCCTCCCTTTTTCAGCACATCCACACTTTGCTCAATCAGACGAGTTTGTGGATTATCAGGGTGGATATAAAAAAACTGGCTCATAACGATAACCTCTTATGTAAGCCTCAACGTCAAAATCTATGCAGCCGCAAAGCGTGGCCAATTGTGCCATACAGGCACAACATCACCGGGTAACCACAGATTGCGCCCAAGTTCTATCCACGAGCAAGGTTGGTGAAAATCCGATCCTAATGAGACATTCAGCCCATATTCTCTTGCCAGCTGACCCAGTTGTTGCCTTTCATTCGGTGCTTGTTGGCACTGTGCAACTTCCATGGCATCACCGCCATGTTGTTTAAACCCGTCAGCTAGCCGTTTAAGCCATTTCGTCGACAACCCATATCTGCCGGGATGCGCGATCACCGCCTGCCCTCCGGCCTGATGAATGGCTTCTATCGCCTGCGCGATTGTACACCATTGTGGCGGAACATAACCGATCTTTCCCCTTGCCAGATATTTTTTAAACACTTTCTGGATCGTCGGGGCAATTCCAGCCTCAACTAAATAACGCGCAAAATGGCCGCGAGTCACCTGCCCGCCATTCGCCAGCTTTAATGCTCCTTCCCAGGCATCGGGAATACCGGCTTTGGCTAACCGATGCCCAATTTCCATACCACGCTGTTTTCTTAAATCAACCTGATTAGCCAACAGTGTTTTTAAGGAGGCAGAGTTAATATCCACATTTAAGCCAACTATATGAATTTCCAGATTTTGCCATAATGTTGAAACTTCAACGCCAGCGATGAGAGCCAGTGGTAAATTATTTT
This sequence comes from Enterobacteriaceae bacterium, assembly GCA_031253755.1. Lineage (GTDB taxonomy): Bacteria > Pseudomonadota > Gammaproteobacteria > Enterobacterales > Enterobacteriaceae > Xenorhabdus. The sequence continues at coordinate 19,718 of JAIRVT010000054.1, read as the reverse complement.
GCTGAATATGATGTAAGGCAGCAGGAATACCTTCTGTTGTATCGTGATCGGTGATTGCCAGCACATCAATTCCCATAGAAATCGCTCTGTCCACGAGCTGCTCAGGTGATAAAACACCATCGGAAGCGGTGGTATGGCTATGCAGATCATAGCGTGTTGTCATGTCACTGGCGATTTCAGTCATTACCCTGTACCTGCTTTATCGGATAGAAAACAAAAGCGTTTTTTATCAATTGATAGAACTATCAAGAGATATCAACACCCTACGGATTTCGAGTTACGTCGAGGGAGCGATCGTGAGCAGCCAACAAAGAGGCAACTTGAAAGACGACGGGTAAAGCGCGAAACGAAAATGATAACACAAAGGTGAGAGATAACAGGATGGATTCGGTCTGTTACCTTATTTTCTGCAATGTTGATGATCATGTGTCCAAAAAAGCATTGACAAACAGAAACAGATCCACTTTACTAGTACGCAGGTTTTGCAGAAAAACCGATTGACACTCAACTAATCTATAAGGCACACAAAATGTTCGTACTTATGCCTGTATTTATAAAAGACACTCAGGAAATGCGTTGGTGGCTGAGCCTCCCATTCAGGGCGGTTTCATTGCGCGCATAAGTCGAATTTCAACGTGCCTAAACCCGCTCTGAACAAGCGGGTTTTTTTATATCCATTTTCTGAAGCAAGGCTCAATTTTTTGAAAATATAACAAAGAGGCAGGTATGGCAGATAAAAACTTTACTATTTCGATAAACCAGCGAGAAGCCATTTATCAGGCTGATCCGACACTGCTTTTCAATCAGCTTTGCAACAACCGGCCCGCAACATTACTGCTGGAATCGGCTGAAATAAACAGCAAACAGAATCTCAAAAGCATGTTGATTATAGACAGCGCGCTACGTATCTCAGCTGATGATCGACAGGTCAATTTTACCGCTCTGAGCGAAAATGGCCGGAATTTACTGCCCGTCCTCGCCGATTTACTGGCAAAAAAAGCGCAAGTCAGTATTGAAGAGCGCACTCTTCTGGCTCAGTTTCCCATGATTGAGCAAAATTTAGATGAAGACCGCCGGTTAAAAACCGATTCTATTTTTGATGCGTTACGCGCACTGACGGCGCTATCTTCTTTCGCAGAATCGGCAGTTGTTTCAGAAACACCCGATGCCATTTTCGTCGGTGGGTTGTTTAGCTATGATTTAGTCGCCGGATTTGAACCTCTTCCTAAACTCAAAACCGCCCAACGCTGCCCGGATTTCTGTTTTTATCTGGCTGAGACATTAATGGTGATCGACCACCAAAAACAGCACGCCTTGCTGCAAACGTCACTGTTCGGTGAATCAGACACAGAAAAACAACGCCTTGAAACACGGCTGGCGGCATTAACTGCCATTATCGCTCATCCCCGACAGCCTTTGCAGCCAGTCACCTTACCTGAAATGGCGATTTCCGCTAACCAAAGCGATGAACAGTACGCAGATAACGTCCAGCAGTTACAGCATTTCATCCGTCAGGGAGATATCTTTCAGGTCGTTCCATCCCGGCGGTTTACCTTGCCCTGCCCTTCTCCGTTAAATGCTTACCATACCCTGAAGAGCCAAAATCCCAGCCCGTATATGTTTTTTATGCAGGATCAGGATTTTTGTCTGTTCGGTGCCTCGCCGGAGAGTGCGCTTAAATACGATGCCAACAGCCGCCGGATTGAAATTTATCCCATCGCCGGCACTCGCCCCCGTGGGCGTAACGCCAATGGCGGGCTGGATGCTGATTTCGATAGCCGGATTGAGCTGGAAATGCGTAGCGACAGCAAAGAACTCTCTGAGCATGTCATGCTGGTGGATTTAGCGCGTAATGATCTGGCACGGATTTGTGAGCCGGGCAGCCGTTATGTGTCTGATTTAATGAAAGTGGATCGCTATTCATTTGTGATGCACCTTGTTTCCCATGTTGTCGGCACACTTCGTCATGATCTGGATATTTTTCATGCTTATCAGGCGTGCATGAATATGGGAACACTGACCGGCGCTCCGAAAGTCCGGGCGATGCAGCTTATTGCCCAATATGAAGGTGAACGCCGTGGCAGTTACGCTGGCGCAGTCGGCTATTTCACCGGTCAGGGAAATTTTGATACCTGCATTGTCATTCGTTCTGCCTATGTTGAAGACGGGAAAGCCACAGTTCAGGTGGGTGCCGGTATTGTTTTGGATTCGGTACCGGAATCAGAAGTGCTGGAAACTCACAGTAAATCCAGGGCGGTGATTCGTGCCATCGCTCAGGCCCACAACACCGAGGTGACATTCTAATGGCGAACATTCTTCTGATCGATAATGTCGATTCTTTTACCTACAATCTCGTGGATCAACTCCGTACCAGTGGTCATCAGGTCGTTATCTATCGCAACACGGTGCCTGTATCGACAATCATGGCCCAACTTAACACGATGACATCACCTTTACTGATGTTATCGCCCGGCCCCGGCAAACCATCAGAAGCTGGCTGTATGCCGGAATTGCTCAAACAGCTGATTGGCAAGCTGCCGGTGATCGGCATCTGTCTTGGGCATCAGGCGATTATCGAAACCTACGGCGGTGATATTTCAGCCGCCGGAGAAATCCTGCACGGCAAAGCAACACCCATGCTGCACGATGGACAAGCCATGTTTTCCGATCTGCCGAACCCGTTGCCCGTTGCCCGTTACCATTCTCTGGTCGGTGTTAATATTCCGGTTACGCTGGCGGTTTCTGCGACTTGTGGCGATACCGTCATGGCAGTGCGTCATGACAGCGATAAAGTTTGCGGCTTCCAGTTTCATCCTGAATCTATCCTGACTGCTCAAGGCGCGAAACTGCTCGAACAGACGCTTGCGTGGGCACTGAATGCAGAAAACATGAGCCAATAACAAGCCAGCAAACTAAAAACAATAATAAAAACAGTAAAAAGAAAAGAAGGATAGAACACATGCAACTCATTCTCGAAAAATTGTTTAGCGGGCAAACACTGACCCAACCAGAAAGCCAACAGCTTTTCACTGCCATTATTTGTGGTGAATTAAGTGAACCGCAATTAGCGGCGGTCTTAATCAGTATGAAACTGCGGGGCGAACAACCGCAGGAAATTGCCGGTGCTGCGCAGGCATTATTGGCCCATGCCGCGCCTTTTCCACGCCCTGATTATCCTTTCTGCGATATTGTCGGCACCGGCGGCGATGGCACAAACAGCATCAATATTTCAACCGCCAGCGCTTTTGTTGCGGCTGCCTGTGGTTTGAAAGTGGCAAAACATGGCAATCGCAGCATTTCCAGCCGCTCCGGTTCATCTGACTTATTGGCCGAATTTGGTATCGCATTGGATGCCAGCGCAGAACAATCCCGTCATTCATTGGATGACATTAATATTTGTTTTCTGTTTGCACCGCAATATCACCGTGGATTTCGTCATGCCGTCAGTGTTCGCCAGCAATTAAAAACCCGCACATTATTTAATGTACTTGGCCCGCTGATCAATCCGGCCCGGCCACCGCTTGCCCTGATTGGCGTTTATAGCCCGGAATTGGTTGAGCCTATCGCGCAAACATTACAAACATTGGGATACCGGCGTGCGGCGGTAGTGCATAGTGGCGGGATGGATGAAGTGGCTTTACACGCCCCGACACAAGTGGCTGAACTGAATCACGGTGAAATCACGCAATATCAGCTCACCGCACAGGATTTCGGGCTATCCCGGCATCCGATATCATCACTCAGCGGGGGAACGCCACAAGAAAATAGCCATATGATACGGTTATTGCTGCAAGGCCGCGGACAAAAAGCCCACGCTGATGCAGTCGCCGCAAATGTTGCGCTGTTAATGAAAATACATGGACAAGAAGATTTACGGCAGAATACGCAGCTCGCATTAGAAACCATTTACAGCGGTCAGGCCTATGAAAAAGTGACTGCATTAGCGGCAAGGGTTGAATCGTCGAAAGTGATACCATCAAGAGCTATATCTTCAAAGGATCGTGCATGAAAAATAATATATTACAGAAAATTGTCGCCGATAAAGCACAATATCTCATCACGCGTAAGGCAGAACAGCCGCTGGAAAGTTTTCAGGCATCCATTGTGCCAAGCCACCGTCGGTTTTATCAGACACTGACACATCAACACACTGTTTTTATTCTGGAATGCAAAAAAGCGTCACCGTCAAAAGGTTTGATACGGGCCGATTTCGATCCGGTAAACATTGCCAAAACTTACCAGCCTTATGCGGCGGCAATTTCGGTCCTCACTGACGAAAAATATTTTCAGGGCAGTTATGATTTTCTCCGGCTGGTCAGTGAAGCCGTCCATCAACCTGTGCTGTGCAAAGATTTCATCATCGATCCCTATCAGGTTTACCTTGCCCGCTACTATCAGGCAGATGCTATTTTACTGATGCTTTCCGTTCTTGATGATGACACCTACCGTGAACTCTCCGCGCTGGCACATAGCCTGAATATGGGTGTATTAACGGAAGTCAGTACCGAAGAGGAACAGCAACGGGCGATTGCACTGGGCGCAAAAGTGGTGGGAATTAATAACCGCGACTTGCGGGATTTATCGATAGATTTGGATCGCACCCGCAAGCTGGCAGCCGGTTTGCCGGAAGGCACTGTTGTGATCAGTGAATCCGGCATTCATCTCCACCAGCAGGTACGCGAATTAAGCCAATTTGCTCATGGTTTTCTGATAGGCAGTGCATTGATGGCTCAGGCCGATTTGGATTTGGCTTTACGGCGCTTGATTCTGGGTGACAATAAAATCTGTGGCTTGACCCGTTCACAGGATGCAAAAACAGCACTACAGGCCGGTGCCGTTTACGGCGGTTTAATTTTCGCTGACAAATCACCGCGCAGGGTCAGCCTGCAACAAGCACAACAAATAATGAATGACGTTCCGCTGTTATATGTCGGTGTTTTTCAAAATCAGCCGGTTGAGTTTGTCAGTGATACGGTTAAAGCGCTTTCACTGGCCGCCGTTCAACTGCACGGCGATGAAGATCAACGCTACATTGATGCGTTGCGTTCTTTACTGCCGGAAAATTGTGAAATCTGGAAAGCGATTGATATGTCAAAAGACAGCATATTCTCTGGCCTATCCCATATTGATCACTTATTGTTGGACAACGGCTCAGGCGGTACAGGAAAGCCCTTTGACTGGCAACTCATCGATAAGAGTGATCGGCATAACAGTCTGTTAGCGGGTGGCTTAAATGCAGAGAACTGCCAGCAGGCCGCCGCACTAGGGTGCTACGGGCTGGATTTTAATTCCGGCGTCGAAGTGACGCCGGGAATTAAAAGCAGTCAGAAAATAAAACAGGTGTTTCAACAACTGCGTTGTTATCGGTATCAAACAGAAAGTGGAAAATAAAATAATGAGTAAGTTAAATCCGTATTTTGGTGATTTTGGTGGCCAGTTTGTTCCCCAAATCCTCATCCCTGCCCTTGATCAATTGGAAAACGCATTTATCGAGGCAACCAATGATCCTGCTTTCCAGCAGGAATTTCACGATTTACTGAAAAACTACGCCGGTCGCCCCACCGCACTAACACTGTGCCGGAATTTAACCAAAGGCACAAAAACCCGTTTATATCTGAAGCGTGAAGATTTACTTCACGGCGGCGCGCACAAAACGAATCAGGTATTAGGGCAGGCGTTGCTGGCAAAACGGATGGGAAAAGAAGAGATCATCGCGGAAACCGGCGCGGGCCAGCACGGTGTGGCAACGGCGCTGGCGTGCGCACTGTTGGGTCTGAAATGCCGCATCTATATGGGCGCAAAAGACATTGAACGCCAATCGCCCAATGTTTTTCGTATGCGCCTGATGGGTGCGGAAGTGATCCCGGTTCACAGCGGCTCTGCAACCCTAAAAGATGCCTGTAACGAAGCCATGCGTGACTGGTCCGGCAGCTATGATAAAGCGCACTATTTACTCGGCACCGCTGCGGGTCCGCATCCGTACCCAACGATGGTGCGTGAATTTCAGCGCATGATTGGCGAAGAAGCCAAAGCGCAGATTATAGAAAAAGAAGGCCGCCTGCCCGATGCCGTGATTGCCTGTATTGGTGGCGGATCAAATGCGATTGGGTTATTTGCCGAATTCATTCCTGAAACCAATGTTCGCCTGATTGGTGTTGAACCTGCCGGGCACGGTATTGAAACCGGGCAACATGGCGCTCCCTTAAAACACGGTAAACTCGGCATCTATTTCGGCATGAAATCCCCCATCATGCAGACAGAAGACGGGCAAATCGAAGAATCCTATTCCCTCTCCGCCGGATTGGATTTCCCCTCCGTTGGCCCACAACACGCCTATCTCAACAGTATCGGCCGGGCTGATTATGTTTCCATCACTGACAATGAAGCTCTGGATGCGTTCAAGGCATTATCACGCCACGAAGGTATTATTCCGGCGTTAGAATCTTCACACGCACTGGCCTATGCCTTGAAAAGGATCCAGCAAGAACCTGATAAAGAACAACTAATTATTGTCAACTTATCCGGCCGTGGCGACAAAGATATCTTTACCGTTCACGATATTTTGCAATCCAGAGGGGAAATCTGATGGAACGTTATGAACTGTTATTTAAAAAATTAGAACAACAAAATCAAGGCGCTTTCGTTCCGTTTGTCACATTGGGCGACCCCAATCCTGACATTTCGCTGGCTATCATTGATGCGCTGATTGACGGTGGCGCAGATGCGTTGGAAATCGGCATTCCGTTCTCCGACCCGCTTGCCGATGGCCCGACCATTCAGAATGCGAACCTGCGCGCATTATCTGCCAATGTTACCCCTGCCCGCTGTTTTGAGCTGTTGGCACAAATTCGGGCAAAACATCCTGATATTCCCATCGGTTTATTGATGTATGCCAATCTGGTCTTTCACGATGGCATTGATGAATTTTACCGTCGCTGTCACGAAGCCGGTGTGGATTCGGTTCTGGTTGCCGATGTACCACTGTCTGAGTCACGTCCGTTTTACACCGCAGCCATCCAACACAACATTGCCCCGATCTTCATTTGCCCGCCGAATGCCGATGATGAGCTGTTGCGTGAAATTGCCTCATTCGGCCGTGGCTATACTTATCTGCTATCAAGAGCGGGCACGACCGGCGTACAGGTGCGGATGGAGCAGTCACTGACGCATCTGGTGAATAAATTGAAAGAACATCACGCAGCGCCTGCCCTGCAAGGGTTCGGTATTTCTAACCCGGGACAAGTTACTTATGTCATTAATAGTGGCGCTGCCGGTGCGATTTCAGGTTCTGCCGTCGTTAATATCATTGAGGAAAATTTACACCAACCTGAAATTATGTTGGAAAAACTCACGATATTTGTTCGCGCAATGAAATCAGCAACTCAGCGCTAATCTCTGTTTGTATTTCCCCCATGATGCCATCTATGGGGGAAATGATTTTTTATGAAAGCGCTTATTATAAAAGAACCGTTATAAAAGAAGACTTATATAAAAGAAATAATTGCCTGAAAACATTTCCGTTGTTTGTAAGTTTAACTATCTTCAATAATACTTCTTACGTATTGCTATCCAATAGAAAAGAGTTTGGAGATATTTATGAAGAAATTAAAAACCCTTGCGGCATTTTTCATTGCCACCGTTATAGCTGTTGCAATATCGGCGTGCGCCCCAACGGCAACAACGGAAAGTACAGGAAATTATATTGATGATACGGTGATTACAACCAAAATAAAAACAGCGCTGCTTGGCGAAAATGATATGAAATCCAATGAAATTCATGTCGATACTTATAAAGGCCGTGTTCAATTAAGTGGTTTTGCCCGCTCTGCTGAAGAGGCTAAAAAAGCGATTCAAATTGCACGGGGAATTAAAGGCGTTAAAACAGTGATTAATTCAATAAAACTGCGATAATAAAATCTCGTTGCTGAATTTTATTCAGAATATTATGAAAAAATGGGGCAAACTTCGCCCCAATATATTTCTCTCTTACTACCAACACACAGGTTTATACTACTCGTATCACAAAAAATCAGAATTTATAACCAACACCGAACATAAACGCCCACGGATCAATACGTGTCTTATATTTATAATCTTCATTACCGACTTTAAATTTCACATCAGTTTCAATATTCATCCACCAGACTGACGCATTGATCATCCAATTATTACTGAGCTGATAATCTAAGCCTGCCTGACCGGCAACACCCCATGAATCGCTCAGATGCAGGCTATTTAAATTTGCTTGCTGAACCGTGGTATTACCGCCATTAAATTTTTCATCAAAGAAAGTGGTGTAATTCACACCTACGCCAACGTAAGGACGCAGTTTATTTTCTTTACCTCCAAAATAATATTGCGCCATTAATGTCGGCGGTAATTGTTTAACACTTGCAATTTCACCGGCTTTTGGCAGGTTAACATTATGTTGAAATGGCGTAGCTGCCAATAATTCAACACCAATGTTATCCGTGATCATGTAACCAAAAGTTAAACCTAATTGAGTGTTATTATTGACATCAAATGAACCTAAAGTTAATACATTATCCGATCCAGAATTCGGTCTTACTGTTGCTGTACCGGCACGGACCAGAAAATCACCGGCTTCATGGGCAAAAGTCAATGATGGAGCTAACATTGTAGCAGCCAGAACAAGCGCAGAAATTTTTTTCATTATCCATCCCATTTATTTAGTTGGTTTTGTTGTGACAAATTTATTATTCCATCTATGGGATATTTTGAGTTGATCCAAATCAAAATTATCTGGATATGTATTTATGGTGGTACAATTGACTATCAATACTGTTTTATCTAGGAGCCATCATCTATGCCTATTACGGCACAAACCCTGTATCGTGACAGCCTCAACTTCTTCAAACACCAACTGTTGAATATTGTCATGCTCTCTGTTTTAGCGGCGTTATTGACAACGTTGCTGAGGCATTTTCTGATGCCTGATGGCGAACAACTCAAACTTCTGTCTGATATACAAAACATATTCAGAGAAACAGGCAGTGAAGGCATTAAAAACTTCTCAGAGAATCTCACGCTTGAGCAACAGTCAATGCTACTGGGCGCGGCACGCACCACGTTTGGGATTCTGCTGGTTGAAATATTGGGTAAATCTTTGCTCACTGCCAGCGTATTGATCCTTATCAGCGCGATTTCAAGCGGGCATCAGGTTAATGCATTGCAAGCAGGTAAACTCGCGTTCGCTCAACTGCCTAAAATGTTACTGTTGATATTTATCTATACACTATTAGTTCAGCTGGGCTACGCCTTGATGGTCATTCCGGGCGTACTGTTTTCATTCGCATTCGCTTTTGCCCCGATTATTCTGCTGACAAATCGTCTTGGTATCGTTGCATCCATGCGGGCAAGCTGGAAACTCGCATTCGATAATTTCCGCCTGTTGATCGTTGCCATACTGCTGTGGCACGCCATCGAGCTTATTCTGGCGCTGAGTTTACCGAAACTGCCTTATATCGCACTAACAACATTAAATAACCTGCTGTCTTCCATGCTGCTTATTTATCTGTTCCGGTTATATATGCTAACCCGCCCGCAAAATCAGTAAACAATGATGTAACTGCCTCGCTTTATTTAGCGAGGCATCTCGCACTCCGTGACCCTTTCCTGCTTTTCTTTTAAATCATTTAAGCAAGATCTGATACACTCAATCCTAAATTCAGGAACATGCCAGCATTGGCATTACAACGAGCTAACTTTATGAAACAACTCTTAGATTTTTTGCCATTAGCTATTTTTTTCATCGTTTACAAAGCGTATGACATTTACTACGCTTCCGGCGCGTTAATCGCAGCAACAGGGTTAGCTGTTGTCATTACCTACATGATTTATCGTAAAGTTGAAAAATCCTCCTTAATTACCTTCGCGATAACCGCTATCTTCGGCACAATGACGCTGGTTTTCCATACTCCACTGTTCCTGAAATGGAAAGTAACCGCTATTTATGCCATTTTTGCTCTGGCACTGCTGATCAGCCAATGGATGATGAAAAAACCGCTGATCCAACGGATGTTGGGCAAAGAGCTGGAATTACCGGATACTATCTGGAATAAATTGAACTTATCGTGGGCTATTTTCTTTATTGCCTGTGCTTTAACCAATATTTATGTTGCTTTCTGGCTACCTATGGAGGTTTGGGTTAACTTTAAAGTATTCGGGCTAACAGCATTAACACTGGTATTTACGGTATTGAGTGTGATATATATCTACCGCCATCTGCCCCAAGATAAAAAATAACAATAATTTTCATATGGATGCCTGCTTAATATGCACTCGAAAGAGGATCAGTATAAGCAGGTATCATCGTAATCACCAGACAAAACAACCTTTCTAATGACACAACAACAATGCTTACCAAATGGAGAAATGGTTCTCCGCACGCTGGCTATGCCTGCTGATACAAATGCTAACGGAGACATCTTCGGTGGCTGGCTGATGTCCCAAATGGATATCGGCGGCGCTATTCTGGCAAAAGAAATTGCGCAGGGGCGCGTCGTTACCGTCAGCGTCAATGGCATCAGTTTTCTGAAACCGGTCGCGGTCGGTGACGTCGTATGCTGTTATGCACGTTGTATCAAAACGGGTACTTCATCCATCACTATTCATATTGAAGTCTGGGTGAAGAAAGTCTCTTCTGAGCCGGTTGGGCAGCGTTACCGTGCAACAGATGCGGTTTTCACCTACGTCGCCGTGAATGAAAACAATACTTCCCGCCCTTTACCAGAGGGAAAAAGGAATTTCAAACTGGATAGCAGTGATTCAGAGTAACCATTCATTAGAAAAGTCACTATCGAGTAAGAGGAGGGATCACTCCCTCCGTCCTCTCACAGCACCGTAGTACGGTTCCGTATACGGCGCTTCATGTTGATACATCGGGCGTTGAGATTCTGGCAATACGCTTAAATCCGGATAAAATTTATTAGCTGTTCTATTACCATAAAATCTTTTAGCGTATTTTATTGCATCATATAAAACATATTCAATCATAAAAATAAATTCCTAAGTGTGAAATAATTAATTAATAACTTTTCAAAATGATAGGAGTATTCCTTATCCCGCGCACCGCGCGGGATAAGGAAAGATCACTTTAGATACTCTCACTATGATGAAAAAGCATATATCTCCATGTAATAAATAAAAACCATTATATCCATCCAATTTAAAATTACCGCTTGAAAATCCATGTGAGTATTTATCTTTTCCCACCACGAAAGCGATATATAAGACGCATATTGAAAAGATAATGGCATATCAATGAATAAAAAAACTTTGAGTTGAATAATTAGAGATTCAGTGAAAAAACAAACATATAAATACAACGGATTATATAATAACAGGAGATATATTTATCTCCTGTTATTTATATGGATATTATTGCGAAGTTAAGAAAAAATCAGGACATAGAAACGCCTTCCAATTTAAACTCAACGGTAGTGATATACCCTATTCCGGGTTTCTTTTCATAGCGCCATTTTTTCAGTGCATCTTTCACATCACGCACGAAAAAGTTTTTAGGGTTTGCCGAAAGCACTTCGATATTCCTAACCCGGCCATTTTCATCAATATCAAATTTTACCCGAACATAGCCTTCGATGCCCAGCGCTTGTGCTCTGGGTGGATAAGTAGGATATACCCGGCTCAATATTTTCGGCCCTTCCTGTGAGGCTGCGGTATCGCTGGTGTTGGAATCGGTTGATTTTTGTTCATTCGGTTTTTTTGCCAGTAAAGAACCCTGATCCATTTCAGATTTCACCGGCTCTTCTGCTGGTTTTTGCGTTTTAACCTCTTTTGGTTCAAGATTTTTTTTAACAATTTTTTTCTCTTTCGGTTTCTTTTCGATCGGTTTCTTTTCAGGTTTAGGTTTCGGCAGAGCTAGCTTCGCAATAGGTTCCGGTACGGGTTCAGTTTCGGGAATGGATTCAGATTTAACCACTTCAGCCGCGGGCGTTTCTGCCGCGGCTAACTGGATCATAGCAACAGACATCGGAGGTGCTTCCGCCGCCTTTTCAGGCTTAACGCCGAGCCAAAGTGCCGCAGCAATAGAAACATGTAAACAAACAGAGAGTAAGACGGGCCAATGTATCCAACGCATATGAAAATTCTTGAGTAGCAGCATGATGGTCAATTTTAGGATAGCCGTTAGTTTAAATGCAAATGACTATCATATTCAATATATACTCATCGCCTTTTAAATTGAATCCGCAAGACAACGCAAAATCTTATATTTCCCCGTGCCACGGGGAAATATAAGGCGCATCTTGACGTTAGATTGGCATAGACTCAAAAATACCATTTAAAGCAATTCTGCATGTCGGACGAACAAAATTGACCTGCGATGTTTGTAAGCATCCATCTTGCGCATGGCATAGATACGTAAATTACGACGTGATTGGCTTTCGAACCAGCGACGGCGAAGACGAACCTTTTGGCGCAGAAGCCGCCATCTCCCTACTTCATTTCGACTTTTTCTCATAGAACACCCTGATGGCTTTCTTGCAAAATAAATAAGCTTCAATGTAAATGACCCGCGTTATTTTTAATCGTCATTATTGCGAATGTCAACTAATTACCGGATTTACTCAGACACCGATAATATTTAAACTATTTTCTGCTAAATTGACTGTATTCCCTTGATGAATTTTTTAAATTCCAGAAACTTATGCCACCAAGCATACGTTTCTAAAACAGGATTAATTGCTACTTATGACAACAATTTATTCCGTGCTGTACTGGCTGGCTATTTTCTTATACTGGTTAATTATTGCCGGGATTACTATCCGAGTCTTGATGAAACGCCGCCCTGTCACATCAGCAATGACTTGGGTGCTCATCATTTATATCCTTCCTTTGGTCGGAATTATGGCGTATCTGTCATTTGGTGAACTGCATCTGGGAAAGCGCAGGGCCGAACATGCAAAACAAATGCGTTCCTCTATTGCTCACTGGCTTTCTGAGCTAAAGAAATCAACACACATTTTTGCCAATGAAAATAGTGAAGTTGCTACGCCACTGTTTCAATTATGCGAGCGACGGCAACATATCAAAGGCGTCAAAGGCAATCAGATGCAGCTCGTTACCTCTTATGAGCAGTCTCTGAAATCCATCATCCATGATATAGACAACGCCAGTCACAGTATCGAAATGGTCTTTTATATCTGGCAGGCCGGCGGGCTGGTTGATCAGGTGACTGACGCGTTAATGCATGCTGCCAAGCGGGGTGTTAAATGCCGCATCATGGTGGATTCCGCCGGAAGCTGGCAATTTTTTCGCAGCCCGTATCCTGACATGATGCGTAAAGCAGGCATTGAGTTTGTCGAATCCCTGAAGGTGAACATTTTCCGCCTGTTTTTGCGCCGGATGGATTTACGCCAGCACCGGAAAATTATTCTTATCGATGGTTATATTTCCTACACCGGCAGTATGAATATGGTTGATCCGCGTTTTTTCAAGCAGAATGCCGGAGTGGGTCAATGGGTCGATATTATGGTCAGAATGGAAGGCCCGGTGACAGCAACCTTAGGGATTATCTATGCGTTTGACTGGGAAATGGAAACGGGCCAACGTCATCTTCCTCCGCCGCCTGACAACAATATTATGGCTTTCGAACAGGCATCCGGGCACACGGCGCAAGTCATCGCTTCTGGTCCCGGCTTTCCTGATGAACTGATCCAGCAATCATTAATGACCGCCATTTTTGCCGCCAGAAAGCAACTTATTTTCACGACACCTTACTTTGTGCCCAGTGACGATTTAATGCATGCCATCTGTACGGCAGCCCTGCGAGGTGTTGATGTCAGTATTATTGTGCCAAGCCAGAACAATTCGTTTCTTGTACGCTGGGCAAGCCGGGCATTTTTTACTGAATTATTAGAAGCCGGGGTGAAAATCTACCAATTTGAGGATGGTCTGCTGCATACCAAAAGTGTTTTGGTGGACGGGCAACTCAGTATGGTCGGCTCTGTCAATCTGGACATCCGAAGCCTGTGGCTCAACTTTGAAATTACGGTGGTGATTGATGATGAGCTGTTTGGCAATGATTTGATGCTGGTCCAGCAGGATTATATTAGCCGCTCTACGCTGCTTGATAGCGAAGAATGGCTAAAGCGTCCTGTCTGGCACCGTGTGCTTGAACGCCTGTGTTATTTTTTCAGCCCACTTTTGTGAGCGAACGCAGCCAGCAAAAAGACAACGTGAAAAACAACGAATATACGCCTTATTCACATGAATAAGGCGTATATCCGAGATTAACAGTACTCAACCGCGGCCTTTCATGTTTTAATCCCCTGTTGTTATCACCCGCTTTGGACAATACCGCTATGCCAGATAAAACCAATATGGAAAATCAATCCACACATCTTCAGGCTCTGTCTTTGGATCTCAATAACCGCATGACCGAAGATGAAGCGCTGGAAAAAGCCTACGATATATTTCTGGAACAGGCCATTCATCATCTCGATCCCGCTGACAGCTTATTGTTTAACTTGCAGTTTGAAGAACGGGGCGGTGCTGAGTTATCAGAACCTTCCAGCCTCTGGCTCGAACAGATTGATTTTGAATTAAACCCGGATTTCTTTTCTGAGGTCATTATTGGTCTGGCCGAATCTGATGACGCTGAAATTGATGATATTTTTGCCCGTGTATTGATTTGCAGAGAAAAAGCACATCCTATTTATCACATATTATGGAAAGAGTGATCGGCAAATACGTATATATCCATCACTGAATTAACGCAATCGCTTCAAGATGCGTGTTATATTTCCCCGTTGCGCGGGGAAATATTGTTGCCTAACTAATTACTATTACCTAACCAACTAATTACTATTACCTAACTAATCCATAGGGCATACCCGAATAATATGACCATCTGGATCTTCAACCAGAAACGTTCTGCCAAATACTGCGGTATGAGGCGCTTGTAATATTTTAATTTCCGGCCTTTTTTCCCATTCCTCAAACAATTTATCAACATCTCCGCTATTTGATAACATAATGCCGATTTCAGAAAAGCGTTGCGTATTTAAATCCGGTTGTTCTCCTCCAGACCAAATAGCAAACAGCGCTTGACCATCCGCAGGAAATGCAACATAACGCGGACTGATAAAGACTGGATCAATATTAAAGATCATCTTATAAAATGCCGTTGAGCATTCTATATCTGAAACATAAACAAGTTGAAGATTAGGTTTAGTGGATATGGCTATCATATTACCCTCATATTAATATCATGATGCGTGGTATTATTCGTATTTTTATGAAAGTCGGATACTTACTTTCCCTGATGAAAATTTATTATTTATTCAACAACAGTTTTTAACCTTAATACTGTTTCAACTAAATCTTGCGTAACCTGTTTAAAGAAATTCTGAATATGAATAAATGGTGTATGTATCTCATGATCCAGTGAAACTGTTACCTTGAGAAAGTTCGCCATATTATTTTCATCAACAATGATTTGGTGGCAAAAAGTTAACACGCCTATTTTCGGAATATTAACCTGATCCGTAAATTCTTTATTAACTTCAATCTTCAAAAGATAAAAACGGATTTCCGTCATGCCATTTAATATCATCCTACCGTATTGCCCGGTTTTTATTTCACCTTCAAACTGGAAAAATTCAAGATCAGTTTCCCATTTTTTCCTCAATTCAAACTCAATATAATGCTTCCAGATATGAGATGGATTAGCATTGACCGGAGTAGAAAAAACCAGAGTTAACATAAGATATCTCCAACGCTGAATATTATTGCTCAAAACAGCGTTAAGATACCAATACCCAGTGACAGTTTTTGTCAGTAGCCTTGTTTGATTAGCAGGAACCTGCTTTAACGAGAAATATTATTCAGTTCCCGCCATTCTTTCAGTAAGGATTGCCTTGAACGAGGATAACACTGGGTTTCCATTTGCAGGCTGACTATTCTGTCCGCTCGGAAATGACGGAATGTTTCCCGTAATTCACACCAACCCACCACAATACTGGTATTGTCAAAATACCCCAATGCGAATGGCCAAATTATTCTTTCAGAATTGTTTCCTTTAAGATCGGAATAGTTCAACGTGATTTTATGTCTGGTGCGAATAGCCTTCCTGATTAACGGAATATCAACAGTTGCCTGAAACGTTGTTGCAGCAGGCCCAATTAATAAAGAACTGTTTTCCAGTAGTTGCTTCAATTCCATTGGAATAACCGCCGCTATTTTATTCATTGCACTGTTTGCCGATGCTTTTAATTGTGAGTCTGCGCGTTTTGCTACCCAATTAGCACCCAATGCCAGCGCTTCTATTTCATTCGGAGTAAACATCAACGGTGGCAAGACAAAGCCCGGTTTTAAGATATAACCAATTCCCGGCTCACCCTCAATAATTGCGCCCTGCTCCTGCAAAGTCGCGATATCCCGATAAAGCGTTCTTAAACTGATGTTCATTTTTTCCGCCAATACTTTTCCCTGTACCGGAAAATGATAGCTACGTAACATTTCCATTAAAGATAACAAACGTTGCGCTCTGGACAATTTCACGCTTCCTGTGACTTGATAGAGAAGTTCTGTTATTAAAGCAGGACTTCTCTATTGATCAAGTCACATGTTCAAACAATAGGATTATCGGTAACTACCGGCGGGCAGCGGCCTTTCCACGGCATGGCTTGTTCCAATTGGGCGGAAACCTGAAGCACGGTGGCCTCATCACCATAACGACCGATCAGTTGTATTCCGATAGGAATGTTATTATCGCTCCAGCCCAGTGGCAGTGAAATTGTCGGTTGACCCGTGATGTTGAAAGGATAAGCAAAGATTGAATCTGTCCATTTGGCATTGTAGTGGTCGATATCCGTATCCGACATATCATAGTAGCCCATGGGGCGCGGTAACTGTGTCAGCATCGGCGTAATAAAAATATCGTAAGGTGACAGGTGAGTCGCCAGATCCCGCCCGAACAGGCGGATTTGATCGATATCGTTGGAATGGGTTACGCCACTAATCGAACGTCCACGCTCAATAATTGCCCAAGTGACAGGTTCAACATCATCCGGTGTAACCGGACGCCCGACAACAGCCGATAACGCATTGAAAGTTGCTGCGGTCTGCACACACGTCATATTGGTGTACGCTTTCCAGACAGTATCCGTGTCAAAAGCGATATCATACTCTTCAACAATGTGGCCGAGTTTCTCCAGCGCATGAACCACAGACAGCACCGATTGTTTAACCTGTGCATCAATCGGCGTGCCATTGGGGGGCGAAACGGTATAGCCAATACGTAATTTGCCCGGTTCACGCGCCGCCAATTCCAGCCACGGTAAATCCGGTGTCGGCGGTGTATATGGCTCGCCCGGAAGAGCACCAGACACCGCATCCAGATAAGCGGCAGTATCCCTTACAGTACGTGTTACACAGAGGAAATATGCACCACCGTGCCAATAATCGGCAAAAGGCGCTAACGTCACACGACCGCGTGAGGGTTTCATTCCCACCACGCCGCAGCAGGATGCAGGAATACGGATAGAACCGGCTCCGTCACTGGCTTCCCCAATCGGAACCATGTGTACTGCAACGGCCGATGCACTCCCTCCGCTTGATCCTCCGGCAGTAATGCCCTCTTTCCAGGGGTTTTTCGTGACACCGTAGAGTTTGGGTTCAGTGCTGATTGACCAGCCATTCTCCGGTGCATTCGATTTGCCGACTAATATCAGCCCTGAGCGCTTAATCCGTCGCGTCACTTCTGAGTCATCCGGTGCGATCCTGTCTTTCAGATAGCGTGAGCAATTCGTCAGTGGCGTACCTTTCCATAACGAGGCAATTTCTTTCAGCAAGAAAGGAACGCCGGCAAAAGGCGCATTACGATTAGCAGAAGCAGGATCAGCAAAAACAGGAGCAGCAGCGGCTTCTCTGCCCATATCATAAAGTTTGTGAATAACTGCGTTAATTTCAGGATTAAAGTGTTCAATACAAGTAATCGCCGCTTCCACCCATTCCACTGGGCTGACTTCACCTAGCCGAACCAACCTGGCTAAATCAAGTGCATCTGATTCCATATAGGTATTGATAAGACTTTTGGTTATAGCCATATCGTCCTCCTATATACCCGTCGTCTTTCAAGTTGTCTCTTTGTTGACCGCGATACAATTCGAAATCCATCGGGTATAGAATTGTAGAATATTGATGATTTTGTTTATCTATCCGTTTTATTTCATCAAGTTGCTTCTTTATTAGCAGCACCCTGATGTTTATCGAATGATGTCTATCAAATATAGAAAGAAAGGTTTTTTCCAACTCAGTCTAAAACTATCCGGCTTATTGTCAACAAGGTTTATTATCAACAAAGTATTTAATAAAAAAAGATATCGCCACTGAATGAATCATTGATAAATATCGGTGATATTTTATATTCGCCTTAATACTGGAAACTCAATTCATTAATCTTAATATTATTAATATTTATAAAAACATTTTTATGACTTTAATTATTTGACATTATATTTAATATTAATAACATTAACGCTTTATCTCTCATGGATTCAGAGAAAATGACTATCTATGATTTAAAGCCCCGTTTTCAAAATCTGTTGCGCCCTATCGTCGTTCGTCTTTACCAGCAAGGATATACCGCTAATCAGGTCACACTGGCGGCCCTGTTTTTGTCGCTGTTGACCAGCCTGATATTGAGTCTTTTTCCTTTCACTCACCTCTATTGGATATTGCCTGTTGTTCTTTTTGTCCGTATGGCGCTAAATGCCATTGATGGCATGTTAGCGCGGGAACATAATCAAAAATCGCATTTGGGCGCTATTTATAATGAACTAGGGGATATTATTTCTGATATTGCCCTTTATCTTCCTTTTTGTTTTTTACCGAATATCAGCAAAATAAGTTTATTGGTGATTTTCTTCCTCACCCTTCTGAGTGAATTCATTGGCCTATTGGCACAAACAATCGGTGCATCACGGCGTTATGACGGCCCGATGGGAAAAAGTGACCGGGCGTTTGTTTTCGGGGCTTACGGATTAATTATTGCCCTTTTTCCTTCCGCCTTGATCTGGAATAACGCTCTGTTTGCTCTTATGGCTATTTTACTCTTGATAACTTGCTATCAGCGGGTTGTCAGGGCATTACGCGAAATCAGGAAAATTGAGCAGTCTCAAACAAAATAAGGAATTGACATGACACAAGCAGCCAATCAACGCATCGCTGAAGAACACTATTTTACGACATCAGATAATGCTTCATTATTTTATCGCCATTGGCTTCAGAAACAGGCGAAACCGCAAAGCGCGATCATTATTTTTCATCGCGGTCATGAACATTCCGGGCGGCTCCAGCATATTGTCGATGAACTTAACCTGCCCGACGTGGCGATGTTTGCCTGGGATGCCCGTGGGCATGGGCAAACCAAAGGAATACGCGGTTACAGCCCATCAATGGGAACATCAATTCGCGACGTGGATGAGTTTGTCCGCTTTATCAGCCTCACCTACGGTATTGCGATGGAAAACATCGTAGTGATGGGGCAAAGTGTTGGTGCAGTGCTGGTCTCTGCCTGGGTGCATGATTACGCGCCGAAAATCCGGGCGATGATTCTGGCAGCTCCGGCGTTCGATATTAAGCTGTATGTGCCTTTTGCGACTCAGGGTTTGCAATTAATGCAGAAAATACGCGGGCTTTTCTTTGTCAGCTCGTATGTCAAAGCGAAATTA
>JAIRVT010000024.1 GCA_031253755.1 Enterobacteriaceae bacterium | reverse complement strand
GCAATAGCGCGGTGGTCCCACCTGACCCCATGCCGAACTCAGCAGTGAAACGCCGTAGCGCCGATGGTAGTGTGGGGTCTCCCCATGTGAGAGTAGGACACTGCCAGACATTAATTTATCAGCGTTGCCGGTCCAAAAGGCGGCCTGAAGCAGGAATTCGGTGGTGCGGTAGTTCAGTTGGTTAGAATACCGGCCTGTCACGCCGGGGGTCGCGGGTTCGAGTCCCGTCCGCACCGCCACCGTATTTGGATGAACCCCTGAGAGAAATCTCAGGGGTTTTCTATTTTTTATTTCGATAGAAAATTTCATTAATTCCCTTTATTTCATCCTTTATTTCATTGCAGAACATGTAACTATTGAGTAGTTACAAATGTTATGAAACACTTCGAATTAAATAACAAAAAGTTGTACTTGCAGATCATTATTTTTTGAAATTATTGAAGATAAACTATATCGTAAATAATAACAGAAATAATATGTTCTTTATTTTCAGTATGCGTTATCTGTGAATTGAATACCAAAATCTAAAATATATTTACATACTTCAAAATGGTTGGTAATAATATTGATTAATAACGATGTTATTATTATTTTTTCTGGTCAATATTATTTTTATCAAAAATATGGAAAAGTTAATAATGGGATAAATATGTTTGTTAATTGATAAATTATTTATTATTTCGTTTTATTAATAATATGTTGAAATTTTTAGGAATGGTTTTCAAAAGTATTAATTAACTATATTATTATGTTTAATATTGAATTTTTTTCGCCAAACATTGCAATCAATTATTAAGATGTCATATTAGTGGAAGAAGGGTGCTGAGGTTGTTTGGAGGGTAATTTGTTAAAAGGCAGTTACTTAAGAAAAATTCGGGCAAAAACGAAAAGAGATCACGGGCAAAAAAACTATGCGGTGAGATACGTCGCCGGGCAGCCTGTAGAGCGGGTTTTTCCTGCGTCCAAGCAATTACTGGGAGAGGTATTATTGCCTCAGGGAGAGCCATTCTTTACCGATAACAATGTGTTTTCCGTTGCTATCTGGAACATTCATAAACAGCAACGCCCGTTATGGCAAAGTGTCTTAGCCTCTTTAATTGAGAAAAGTGACCTCATTCTACTGCAAGAAGCGCAAACAACGCCGGATTTACTGAAATTTGTCACCGATTGTGGTTTAGTGGCGGATCAAGTTCCGGCGTTTGCTATTCCTCAACATCCCTCTGGCGTGATGACGTTAGCCACTTCTTCTCCTATCTATTGTTGTCCATTACGGGAAAAAGAGCCGATATTCAGGTTCGCGAAATCATCACTTATTACGATTTATCCTTTACCGGGCGACAGGCAGCTCATGGTGGTTAATGTACATGCCATTAATTTCAGTCTTGGCATTGATGTGTATAGCCGACAACTGGATAACATTGGTATTTACATGAATCAGCATGAGGGGCCTGTGATTTTTGCAGGTGATTTTAATGCGTGGAGTCATCGGAGATTTAATGTACTGGCGCATTTTGCGCATCGCATGGGGCTAAAAGAAGCCTCCTTTGATGATGACCACCGGACGATTGCATTCGGTAAGCCCTTGGATTTTGTTTTTTACCGTGAATTAAATGTGCTGAGTGCAACGGTTTTAACCACAATCGCCTCTGATCACAATCCGCTTATGGTCAAATTTTCGTTGCCAGAATAAGAAGTAACCAACAAAAAAAGCGCCGGAAAATTTGCCGATGCTTTTGGTATAGCTGTCGTTTCTCAAGATCTCCCCGCGTCGCGGGGAGATCTAAGCATTCACATTATTTAGCCCCGTGGGAGGCAGATAATTTCTTTTTCACACTGAGAAAATAAGCAAGAGTGAGAAGTGCCACCCAACCCGCTCCGACATATAGGGCATCTCTGGTTTGTTCAAAAAAGCCGAGTAACAAAATAACCGCGACCATAAAAACAATCGTTACTGCCGGAGCGATTGGCCACATCGGCACTGGGAATTTTAAGGTCTTGATCTCTTCCGCACCCATTTTACGCCGCATCGCGACATGGGAAAGTAAAATCATCAGCCACACCCAGACCGTTGCGAATGTCGCGACTGATGCAATCAGGATAAAAATATTATCAGGCAGGTAGTAATTCAGAACCACCCCAAGCAGCAAGACAATGATCATGATCAGAACCGTCATCCACGGAACGCCATTGCGGGTCAGTTTTTTGAATGATTCAGGTGCCTGCCTTTCCTGAGCCATGCCATACATCATTCGTCCGGCGCCAAAGATATCGCTGTTAATCGCTGAAATCGCCGCAGTAATAACCACGACATTCAAGATATTGGCCGCTGAGTTAATGCCGAGATTAGAAAAAATCTGCACAAACGGGCTGCCGTTCTGACCGATCTGATTCCACGGATAGATGCTCATCAGAATACACAACGTCAGGACATAGAAAATTAAAATGCGTAATGGAACGGCATTAATCGCTTTGGGAATGGTTTTTACCGGATCTTTCGCTTCACTGGCAGTAATCCCAATCACTTCTATCCCGCCGAAAGCAAACATCACAATGGCAAAAGAAGCAATAACTCCACTAATACCATTCGGCATAAAACCGCCATGCGCCCACAAATTGGAAATGCCCGTTGCATGTTCTGTTGTCTGACCAAAACCGAAGAGCATAATGGCTAAACCAATGACTATCATAGCAATAATGGCCGTCACCTTAACGATAGAAAGCCAGAACTCCATTTCACCGAAAATC
Organism: Enterobacteriaceae bacterium; assembly: GCA_031253755.1. Taxonomy (GTDB): domain Bacteria; phylum Pseudomonadota; class Gammaproteobacteria; order Enterobacterales; family Enterobacteriaceae; genus Xenorhabdus. The sequence goes on along the minus strand of JAIRVT010000024.1, from coordinate 20,070 downwards.
TTCACATGGCACAGATTCAGCGCTCCGATAAAACAGACAATTCCCAGCACCCAAATCCATTGATCGACATGCGGAAACCAAAGTTTCATGTACATGCCGAATGCGGTGATATCTGCAAGGCAGACGAACAGCATTTCAAGGACATAGAGCCAACCCGTCAGAAATCCGGCCAATGGTCCCAGATAATGGCTGGCATACTGTGAAAAAGAACCGGAAACAGGATGGTGGACGGCCATTTCGCCGAGTGCTCTCATCACCATAAATACGGCAGCACCGCCAATGATATAGGCCAGCAATACAGCGGGGCCCGCCTGCTGGATCGCGGCGGCTGAACCATAAAACAGCCCTGTGCCTATCGCAGAGCCGAGCGCCATGAAGCGAATGTGCCTCACGCTCAGGCCCTGTTTAAGCTGATTTTCATTATTTTGCATTCGTTAATCCCATCTATCTTTCATGCCTGAGCGTATTTTCAGGCATATCATGCTATTTCCGGCATATTTCAGACATAAACTCTCATCTGGCGTCAGATGCCAGCAAAAGCAGCCTCGTACGATACCATAAAGAGGGATGTTCACGGGATAGATATCTGCAATAATAACGGGCAGTTCAGTAAAACCAGAGTTTTTTTATGATTTACCCAATAAATGAAATGTTCCAGACTTTACAGGGAGAAGGTGTATTTACCGGAGTTCCTTCGATTTTCATTCGGTTACAGGGATGCCCGGTAGGATGCAGTTGGTGCGATACCAAACACACTTGGGAAAAAGAGGTGGATAAGCAACAACCGATAGATAATATCCTGCTCAAGTCGCAGGACAGCGATCTATGGAGTGTTGCCACATCACAGCAAATTATTGGCTTATTCGCTCGTCAGGGGTATACCGCCCGCCATGTCGTTATTACGGGAGGAGAACCGTGTTTGTATAATTTGCGTCCCTTGACCGAATCATTAGAAAGTGCAGGCTATCAGTGTCAGATAGAAACCAGCGGCACACACGCAATTCACTGCTCGGACAAAACCTGGGTGACGGTTTCACCAAAAGTGAAAATGCGCGGGGGATATAAAGTGTTACCTGAAGCCATGAGCCGTGCAAATGAAGTGAAACATCCAGTTGGGCGGGAGCGTGATATTGAAGCATTGGATGAATTACTGGCGATGCTTGATGGTAACAATGAACCGGTTGTTGCGTTACAGCCTATCAGCCAGAAAGAAGAAGCCACCCGCTTATGTATTGAAACCTGCATCGCCCGTAACTGGCGTTTTTCGATGCAGACGCATAAATACTTAAATATCGCCTGAACCTGTATATTCAGCACCAAAACCGGGTGCTGAATGTCTACTTATATTTATTTTTTACGAAAACCTTACTGGCCACGATAGATACAACCTGCACTACAGGTTTCTTTCACCATAATCGCGCTGAGTTGTGGCAGTACAGGTTTCAGCTCGCGCCAAATCCACTGAGCCAGCACTTCACTGGTTGGGTTTTCCAGACCGGGAATATCATTGAGATAGTTGTGATCCAACCGTTCCCAAATGGGCTTAAAAGCTGCTTTTACATCGGCAAAGTCCATGAGCCATCCGCTATGGGGAGCAATTTCACCAGTGATTTCCAGACGTACCATAAATGAATGCCCATGCAGGCGACCACATTTATGCCCTTCAGGAACATGTGGCAGGCGATGTGCTGCTTCAAATTGAAAATCTTTAAAGATGGTCGTGCTCATAATACTTTTCCTGATGTCAAAAGGCTGGCTATTCTACCTGAACTTTTTGGCTTAACGTGATTTTTCTGAATATCCGTTGGCTTTCAAATCCGTAGGGTAGGGGAATGATGAAATCCCGCGCTTAACGGTTTTATCGATACATTTAATCTGTGAATAAAGTTAGGAAATTTAGTTATTAGATATTGCTAACCTTTCTTTAATTCCATTATCAATTCTGGGATAACCTTATACCCGTCGTCTTTCAAATACATAGGGTATGAGATTCATCCATGTTTGTAATAATTGTCAGTGATGACGATTGCTTATCGTGGGGAATGGCTATAACAAAAGGCACTGGATAATGACCGCAAAACCACCTTCAACTGCATTATTACCTATTTCTCCGGAACAACTGTCACGTCTGCAATCTGTGGTCAGTGATTTTTCTTCGCACCAATTAGCTTGGCTATCGGGCTATTTCTGGGGAATATCAGATTCACAGCAACAACTTTCTCTACCACAAGAAGCCCAATCGCACATTTCTCTACAACCAAACGCTCTACAACCAAACGCTCAACAACTAAATACTTCCGCACAGAAAGCCGTGACGCTGATTTCTGCCTCCCAAACAGGGAACGCCCGCCGTTTAGCTGAACAACTCAGGGAAGCGTTACTGGCGCAAAAACTGAATGTGAATTTAGTCAACGCGGGTGATTATAAATTCAAACAGCTCGCAAAAGAACAAATATTGATCATTATTGCTTCCACACAAGGCGAAGGTGAGCCCGCCGAAGAAGCGGTGGCGTTCTACAAATATCTGCATTCCAAAAAAGCCGCAGCAATGAAAGAGACAATGTATGCGGTATTCGGCTTGGGAGATACCTCTTATGAGTACTTTTGTCAGGCGGGGAAAGACTTTGATCGTCGCCTGAATGAACTCGGTGCGCAGCGGTTACTTGATCGGGTTGATGCGGATGTGGAATATCAGGAAATAGCGGCACAATGGCGTCAGCAAATAACGGATATCTTAAAACAGCAGGTTCCCGCCACCGTTGAAACGGCTATCACGCCAATGCAACCTGAAGCTGTAGATGAAGTTATCACCCATCCAGAAGAAATCTATAGCAAAGAAACGCCACTGATCGCTTCCCTGTCGGTGAACCAACGGATCACCGGGCGGGGTTCTGATAAAGACGTTCGCCATATCGAAATTGCTTTGGGGGATTCGGGTTTGCACTATCAGCCCGGAGATGCGCTGGGTGTTTGGTTCGAAAATGATCCGGCTTTGGTGGATGAACTGCTTGGCTTACTGCATCTGACAGGCAGCGAGCCTGTGAGCGTACAGGGAAAATCACTGACGCTGCGTGAAGCCCTGATCAGTCACATTGAACTGACACAAAATACCGGCGTTATCGTCGAGAAATATGCAGTGTTGGCGCAAGATGAAACGCTGCTGGCTTTAGTTGCTGACAAATCTGCCCGGCAGCAGTTCGCACAAAAAACACCGATTGTGGATATGGTCAGGCAAGTCACTTCACAGCCTGAAGCACAGCAGTTTATCGATCTCTTACGCCCGCTCACACCGCGTCTTTATTCCATCTCTTCCTCGCAGGAGGAAGTCGAAAACGAAGTGCATATTACCGTAGGCGTGGTGCGTTACGACATCGAAAGGCGTGCCCGTACTGGCGGCGCATCGGGTTACCTTGCCGACCGCTTGCAGGAAGATGACCGCATTCGTGTCTTTATCGAGCATAACGATAATTTCCGTTTACCGGCCTCACCGCAAACACCCATCATCATGATTGGCCCCGGCACCGGCGTTGCGCCATTCCGCGCATTTCTGCAACAGCGGGACAGTCAGGGCGCTAAAGGTAAAAACTGGCTGTTCTTCGGCAACCCGCACTTTGTCGAAGACTTTCTCTATCAGGTTGAATTCCAGCGTTATGTTAAAGAAGGCTTGCTGACTCGTATTGATTTGGCATGGTCGCGTGATCAGCAAAATAAAGTTTATGTACAGGACAAACTGCGTGAGCAGGGAGAAGAAATCTGGCGCTGGATTCAGGCAGGCGCACACATCTACGTCTGCGGCGATGCCAATCACATGGCAAAAGATGTCGAGCAGGCATTGCTGGCGATCATTTCACAACAGGGTGGAATGGATGCTGAACTGGCAGACGAATTTTTAAGTGAACTGCGTCTTGAACGCCGTTATCAGAGAGATGTTTACTAGCCTAAATGACGTTTCAAAATAGCAGGAGTCATCCTTACCCCGCGCATCGCGCAGGGTAAGGATGCAGCACAACCCATACTCTCACCATTATGCAAAGATATAAATAACGGACAATGAAAAAAATGAGCAATGAAAAACAAGGTCCTTTGATTGTCGAAGGTAAACTGGCTGATAGTGAGCGCATGAAGCTCGAAAGCGATTACTTACGCGGAACCATCAGCGAAGATCTCAACAACGGTCTGACAGGGGGATTTGAAGGAGATAACTTCCTGCTGATTCGTTTTCACGGCATGTACCAGCAGGATGACCGTGATATCCGGGCAGAACGTGCGGAGCAGAAGCTGGAACCGCGCCATGCGATGATGCTGCGTTGCCGTTTACCGGGAGGCATTATCACTCCTCGTCAGTGGCTGGGTATCGATCAGTTTGCGACAGAAAACACGCTCTACGGCAGCATCCGGTTAACCAACCGTCAGACATTCCAGTTTCATGGCATCTTAAAGAACAAACTCAAACCCGCTCACCAATTACTGGCACAAATGGGGCTGGATTCACTGGCAACCGCCAACGATGTTAACCGCAATGTGTTGTGTACCTCCAATCCGGTACAGTCTGTGCTGCATCAACAGGCTTATGAATGGGCCAAAAAAATATCCGAGCATCTGCTGCCGCGCACCCGTGCTTACGCTGAAATCTGGCTGGATAAAGAAAAAGTCGCGACCAGCGATGAAAAAACGTCTGATGAAGAGCCGATTCTGGGCAAGACTTATCTGCCGCGTAAATTCAAAACAACCGTCGTGATCCCGCCACAAAATGACGTCGATTTGCACGCCAACGATATGAACTTTGTTGCCATAGCAGAAAACGATCAGCTGATCGGCTTCAACGTGCTGGTGGGCGGCGGGTTAGCGATGACGCATGGCGATAAAAACACCTTCCCGCGTCTGGCGAGCGAATTTGGCTATATTCCGCTGGAACATACACTGGCAATTGCCGAAGCCATCGTGACGACCCAACGTGACTGGGGTAACCGCATCGAGCGTAAAAACGCCAAAACCAAATACACTCTTGAGCGTGTTGGTGTGGAAACCTTCAAACACGAAGTTGAAAAACGCGCTGGTGTAACATTTGAGCCGATTCGGCCTTATGAATTTACCCAACGGGGCGACCAAATCGGCTGGTTAAAAGGCATTGATAACCAATGGCACCTGACCTTGTTTATTGAAAATGGCCGCTTGCTGGATTACCCGAACAAACCGCTAAAAAGCGGCATTGCCGAAATTGCTAAAATTCATCAGGGGGATTTTCGTCTGACGGCGAACCAAAATCTGATTATTGCGGGCGTACCGGAAAGTGAAAAAGCGCGCATTGAAGCCATTGCCCGCACACATGGCCTGATTGATGACAGCGTGACCTCCCTGCGTCACCATTCTATGGCGTGTGTTTCATTCCCGACCTGCCCGCTGGCGATGGCCGAAGCCGAACGTTTCCTGCCGACTTTTGTCGATCACATTGATGCGTCAATGGCGAAACATGGTGTCAGCAACGAACATATTGTCCTGCGCATCACGGGCTGCCCGAATGGCTGTGGCAGGGCGATGCTGGCAGAAATCGCCCTGGTGGGTAAAGCGCCGGATCGCTATAACCTGCATCTTGGCGGCAATCTTAATGGCAGCCGAATTCCGCGCATGTATCGGGAAAACATCACTTCAGCCGAGATACTGACGTTACTGGATGAACTTATTGGCCGTTGGGCAACAGAGCGTAACGAAGGCGAGGCTTTTGGCGATTTTCTGATCCGCGCTGACATTATCAAACCGGTATTGAATTCAGCCATCGATTTTTACGATTGGCGGGAGGCGGTATGAACGTAACACCTCATTTGTCCGAATTATTGGCGCTGAATCCTGAACAACGGACAGAAGCACTGACTGGCATCAACCGACAACTGGAAGAGTTGGATGCTCATCAGCGCGTGCTCTGGGCACTAGAACATCTGCCGGGGGAATTTGTCCTCTCGTCCAGCTTTGGCATTCAGGCGGCGGTGTGTCTGCATCTGGTTACACAGGAATATCCTGACATTCCCGTTATCCTGACGGATACCGGCTATCTGTTCCCGGAAACCTATCAGTTTATCGACAAATTAACTGACAAACTGAATCTCAACCTGAAGATATTCCGGGCAGAACACAGTCCGGTATGGCAGGAAGCGCGTTATGGAAAATTATGGGAGCAGGGAATAGAGGGTATTGAGCGTTATAACCAAATCAATAAAGTCGAACCGATGAACCGCGCATTGCAATCACTGCATGTCCAAACGTGGTTTGCCGGTTTGCGTCGTCAGCAATCAGAAAGCCGCGCTAATTTGCCCGTGTTGTCTGTCCAGCGTGGCGTTTTCAAGCTATTGCCGATCATTGACTGGGATAACCGAAAAATTCACCAATACCTGACCCAGCACGGCCTCGAATACCACCCGTTATGGGATCAAGGCTATCTTTCGGTCGGTGATACCCACACCACACAAAAATGGTCACCGGGCATGAGCGAAGAACAAACCCGCTTTTTTGGACTGAAGCGCGAATGTGGATTGCATGAGGGATGAGTTTTTCTCTGAAGTTTAAAAGTGGCCGCAGGTTCGGCCATTTTTAAATTAGTGGTTTTTTATTCTGTTTGTTCTCCAATTTTGATGAAGTATAAACTATTTCGATAAAAGGATAGTTATCAATTATTGATATTTAGAATATGGTTATGAGCTAAAAACAGAAGGTAAAGATAATGTAGCTATTTATCTTACGATAATATTCTAATTTATACTTGAAACTTATTAATCTTAAATTAAATTATTGATTATATTAATTAGCTACAGAAATATAAATTATATCTAATATAATCACAGAGTCATTATTTAATCAATATTTTATTTTATTTTAAATCAAATATCATTAATATGTTATTTTATTTTATGATTGCAGGATAACTATATAATTATTCATTATTTATTTTTTAGTGTAAACATAAATGATTTATATATTAACCTTATAGGGAAAGCGAATAATACAGCAAAGGCCGAAATAAAAAATGTCAATGTAATAACCAAGTAATCAATGTTTGGATCAAAAATAATGGCAGCAAGAGAAAATAATAAAATAATCATAAAGACCAATATCATTTGGTAAAAATTATTACTTAGGAATAGTATTTATTTTTTTATATCATGACCTGATCGCAGAGATGCAGACTTTATTTTATTGATTTCTTTTAATGTAAGACCATGTTCTATCATTATTTTTTCTATTTCTCCTTGCATATTCTTTACCTTATTTTTTAAAATATAATTACACAATCCACAATATAAATTGTATTTATATTAACATAACTTTAATTAATTTATATTATTTTTTTAGCGATATTAAATTCCCCAAAAATTAACACCGTAATTTTAATCACAAATAAAGCATTCAATAAGCCAACAGTTCTATCGATAAAGCGTCAGGCAACTTCCTTGAACATTCTGCATGTTCCAATTCATAACTTGTTAAAAAATAGACCTTATTCGATTCAGGAACTAATAATTACTTTTTGTCATTTCATAACCGGCTCACAGCTTCATATATTCATTCCTTAGATAATCATTAAGAAATTAATACCTGGATCATGTCATTGTGGATTACTTACCCTTATTTGTTGAACTGAAAGCGCGCGCTGTGTTGCTGGTGGGTGGCGGGGAAGTTGCAGCCCGCAAAGCCAGTTTGTTATTGCGGGCTGGCGCGGCGCTGACGGTGGTTGCTCCTGAGCTACATCCTGAATTACAACTGCGCCAGCAAAAAGAAGAGTTTGCATGGTTGCAAGAGGCGTTTCATATAGGCCATCTCGATGGCGTGTTTTTGGTGATCGCCGCCACGGATGATCGTCACCTGAACCAATCTGTTTTTGCGGAAGCGAATCGTCGCGCTATTTTAGTGAATGTGGTTGATGATCAATCACTTTGCTCTGCGATTTTTCCTTCAATTATTGATCGTTCTCCGATTATGGTCGCCGTTTCATCTGGCGGAAAATCACCGGTTTTAACCCGATTGCTGCGGGAAAAACTGGAATCGCTGCTGCCTTTTCATCTGGGAGCAATGGCAGAAATTGCCGGGCGTTGGCGTGAACGGGTGAAGCTGAATCTGGCTTCCCTGCGCCAGCGGCGTTATTTCTGGGAGCAGGCATTCCGCGGACGTTTCGCCACGTTAGTTGCCAATGGGCAATTACAACAGGCAGAAGAACGATTGAATCAGCAACTATTGGATCAACAACTGTCTGATGAACAGCAGCAAACCAGTAAGCAGGGCGAGCTGGCGTTGGTCGGCGCCGGTCCCGGTGATCCGGGTTTGCTGACTTTAAAAGGACTGCAAGTGATCCAGCAGGCAGATGTCGTGCTTTATGACCATCTGGTCAGTGAGGAAATACTTGAATTAGTCCGCCGTGATGCCGACAAAATTTGCGTTGGTAAGCGAGCCGGAAACCATTCCTTTGCGCAGGAAGAGACAAATGCCTTGATTGTCAGACTGGCGCAGCAGGGCAAAAAAGTGGTTCGCCTGAAAGGCGGCGATCCCTTTATTTTCGGTCGCGGTGGTGAAGAATTACAGGTTGCTGCATCAGCAGGTATTCCTTTTCAGGTCGTGCCCGGCATTACCGCTGCTATTGGCGCTTCTGCCTATGCGGGGATCCCGCTGACACATCGGGAACATTCCCAAAGTATCACTTTTATTACCGGTCACTGCCGTGAGAATGGCAACGAGCTGGACTGGCCCGCATTGGCGCGTGCTCAGCAAACGTTGGCAATTTATATGGGCGTCATCAAATCCGCCCTGATTAGCCAGAACCTGATTTCACACGGCCGTGATGCCAATACTCCTGTTGCCGTCATTGGCTGCGGGACGCGTTCTGAACAGCAGGTGCTGACAGGCACACTGTCAGAGTTGGAATGGCTGGCACAGAATGCACCATCGCCTGCTTTGTTGGTGATAGGCGAAGTGGCTCAACTCCATCATCAATTGGCATGGTTCGGGCAACAATCTGCTGTGACGGCAAAGCAGCATCCGGCAAATAATTCTGCTGTTGTTGATATCGCATAAGGAACGATCAATGGACACAAAAACCGTTATCACAAAAACGACTATCACAAAAACCACTACCACAAAAAGAATGACTCATTTACAGCAACTTGAAGCTGAAAGTATCCATATTATCCGTGAAGTTGCGGCTGAATTTGCCAATCCGGTCATGCTTTATTCCATTGGTAAGGATTCATCGGTGATGCTGCATCTGGCGCGTAAGGCATTTTATCCGGGGAAACTGCCTTTTCCTCTGCTGCATGTCGATACTGGCTGGAAATTCCGGGAGATGTATGAGTTCCGCGATCAGACAGCAGAAAAATATAATTTTGAGCTGTTGATTTACCGCAATCCGCAAGGCGACGCACTGGATATTAACCCTTTTATTCATGGCAGTGCGAAACATACCGATATTATGAAAACGGAAGGGCTGAAGCAGGCGCTGGATAAATATGGGTTTGATGCCGCATTTGGCGGCGCGCGGCGTGACGAAGAGAAATCCCGTGCCAAAGAGCGTATTTATTCCTTTCGTGATCGCGCCCATCGCTGGGATCCCAAAAATCAGCGCCCGGAACTCTGGCGTAACTACAATGGCCAGATTAATAAAGGTGAAAGTATCCGCGTCTTCCCGCTGTCTAACTGGACGGAGCTGGATATTTGGCAATATATCTATTTAGAACAGATAGATATCGTACCACTCTACTTTGCTAAACCTCGTCCGGTTATCCAGCGTGAAGGTTCGTTAATTATGGTTGATGATGATCGTATCGATTTGCAACCGGGCGAAGTGATCAGCCAGCGCAATGTGCGTTTTCGAACGCTGGGGTGCTGGCCTCTGACGGGAGCAGTGGAATCGCAAGCCGCAACCTTGCCGGAAATTATCGAAGAAATGTTGGTATCAACAACCAGCGAGCGGCAGGGGCGGCTGATTGACAGCGACCAATCCGGCTCGATGGAGCTGAAAAAACGTCAGGGCTACTTTTAACAGCATTGATTTTGTAACAGCATAGATTTTGTGGAGAAGAAAAAAACATGCAGGCACTTGCACATAATGAAATCATCGCCCATCAAATTAAACAGCAAGGTGGCGTTGAATCCTACCTGAGAGCGCAGCAGGAAAAAGGATTATTGCGTTTCCTGACCTGCGGCAGTGTAGATGACGGAAAAAGTACCCTGATCGGACGCCTGTTACACGATACCCGCCAGATCTATGCCGACCAGCTTGTGACTTTGCAAAGTGACAGCAAGCGATTAGGCACTCAGGGAGAAAAATTAGATCTGGCATTGTTGGTGGATGGCCTTGCAGCAGAGCGGGAACAGGGCATTACCATTGATGTGGCTTACCGTTATTTCTCCACAGAAAAACGCAAATTCATCATTGCAGATACACCGGGGCATGAACAGTACACCCGTAATATGGCTACCGGCGCATCCACCAGTGATCTCTCCATTCTTCTGATTGATGCGAGAAAAGGCTTGCAGGAACAGACTCGCCGCCACAGTTTTATCAGTACGTTGCTGGGAATTCGCCATTTAGTGGTCGCGGTCAATAAAATGGATCTGGTGGAATACCGGCAGGATATTTTCGAGCAGATCAAACAGGACTACCTGAATTTTACCCGGCAATTACCCATCGATTTACACCTCTATTTTGTGCCGATCTCTGCGCTGGAGGGGGACAATATCGTCAGTCACAGTGAGAATATGCCGTGGCACAACGGAGAAACGTTGCTGGATCTGCTTGAAACAGTGGATGTACAGAAAAGTGCTACGCAACAGCCCCTGCGTTTTCCGGTGCAATATGTCAATCGCCCTGATCTGGACTTCCGCGGCTACAGCGGCACATTATCGTCGGGCATTCTGCGTCAGGGGCAACAAATCAAGGTGATGCCATCGGGCAGAATCTCCACGGTCGAGCGGATTGTCACCTTTGATGGCGATTTGGCATTTGCTGTGCCGGGTGAGGCGATCACGATTGTGCTGCAAGATGAAATTGATATCAGCCGTGGTGACCTGCTGGTTGCCGTTGAAGATAACATGACGGTTGCGCATCATGCGTTGGTGGATGTTGTCTGGATGTCAGAAAAGCCGCTGATTCAGGGGCAGAGTCTGGATGTCAAAGTGGCGGGTAAAAAAAGCCGGGCGAAAATTGAGAACGTACAATATCAGGTGGATGTGAATAATCTGACCCAGAAAGTCGCGGTTGAATTGCCCCTGAACGCCATCGGGCTGGTGGAGTTTTCATTTGATGAGCCGCTGTTAATCGACAGCTATCAGCAAAATGCCGATACCGGTGGCATCATTCTGATTGATCGCCTGACCAATGTGACCGTCGGTGCCGGGCTGGTGCGCGAAGTCCAGACCGATATCTATCGGGAACCGAAAGAGTACAGCGAGTTTGAACTGGAGTTTAATCGTCTGGTGCGTCGCCATTTCCCGCACTGGGGAGCGCGTGATTTACTGGGAGGACGATAAGTGGCGCAAATAAAAGTGGTTCAGGCCGGAGAGGCTTCGCCTAATGTCGTCTGGCATCCACACGCGATAGACCGAAAGCAGCGGGAAGAGGTAAATGGGCATCCGGCGCGGGTAATCTGGTTTACCGGGTTATCGGGGTCAGGAAAATCTACGCTCGCGGAAAAGCTGGAGCAAGTCATGTTTTCGCAGGGAATTAAGACCTATTTATTGGATGGCGATAACCTGCGTCATGGTTTGTGCCGCGATCTGGCTTTTTCTGAAACGGATCGGCAGGAAAATATCCGGCGAGTAGGTGAAGTGGCAAAATTGATGGTTGATGCCGGGCTGGTGGTATTGACGGCGTTTATTTCCCCCAATCGGGCTGAACGGCAAAAAATACGCCAATCATTGGCCACCGATCAATTTATTGAGGTTTTTGTCGATACGCCGCTGGCGGTGTGCGAATCCCGTGATCCGAAAGGCTTATATAAGAAAGCTCGGGCGGGGGAAATTCAGAATTTCACCGGCATTGATGCGGATTATGAAGCACCGGAACAGCCGGATATTTATCTGGATGGCACGCAAGATATTAGTGCATTGATGGATAAATTACTTTTCGAACTTAATAAACGTCATATCGTAAATTGTTGAGATCATATCCACCTTTCCGTAGAAACACATTGTTCATAGAAACACATTGTCCATAGAAACACATTATTGCGATTGCGAGTCGCATGATGTGTTTCTACACTCATGTCATCCAAGATTTTTTCGCCCTATTTTTCGCTATCTACCACGTTTTTTTACCATCTATTGTTTTTTTCCATCTATATATTGGTGCCTAGGCTGACTGGATGGTTCGTGATAGTGGCGTCATTCCTTGATATATGGGATGATTGGCGGGTTTTTCAGGGGGGCTAAATGGGTAAACTGACGCTATTATTACTGGTTTTACTTGGCTGGTTACAGTATTCGCTGTGGCTCGGCAAAAATGGCATCCACGATTATATGCGAGTCAGCGAAGAAGTTGAAAAACAACAGAAAGATTTCGTTGTTTTTCATGCGCGTAATGAGCAGTTATCCGCTGAAATTGAAGATTTGAAAAGTGGGCAACAAGCAATTGAAGAGCGTGCCCGCAATCGGTTAAATATGATTAAGCCAGATGAATCTTTTTATCGCATGGTGCCTGATAGTGCGAAGCAAAGAGCACAACGATCTTCCGAACAAGATGCACTGGAGCAGGATGATTCAGGACAAAATGCGTTAGAACAAACTCCCTCAGAGCAAAATATCGCAGGGCAACCGAGTGAACCGTAATTTGTGAACCATGACTGAAATAATTGCCTTGATCCCTGCGGCTGGCATTGGTAGCAGGATGAAATCAGAGTGCCCAAAACAATATCTCAATGTCGCTGGAAAAACCATCATTGAACACACGCTATCGGCGTTGTTTGAACATTCCCGCCTACAGCAGGCCATTGTCGTGCTGAATCCTGCGGACACATATTTCCACCAATTGGCGATTGCTTCCGACCCACGTATCACAACCGTTATTGGCGGTGATGAACGGGCTGATTCCGTACTGGCGGGGCTGAATTATCTGGCTGAAATTTCGCCGGGACGAGCGATTTGGGTTCTTGTCCATGATGCCGCCCGTCCTTGTTTGCATCAGGATGATCTTGATAACTTGCTGCAACTGGCTGATAAAAATTCGCTTTGTGGGGGGCTGTTAGCTGCGCCTGTCAGAGATACGATGAAACGCATATCGGCTTCTTCAATAAAGGAGACGTTATCAGCCATTAATCAGATCGTTGATCATACTGTTGATCGCAGCGGCCTTTGGCACGCATTAACGCCGCAGCTATTTCCGTTACCGCTACTGCGTGATTGCCTGATAAAAGCCCTTGCCGAACAAGCTTGCGTGACAGACGAATCTTCTGCTCTGGAATATTGCGGTTATCATCCGGTCTTGGTCAGCGGGCGCGCGGACAATATTAAAGTGACTCAGCCGGAAGATCTGGCGCTGGCTGAATTTTATTTATCCCGAAAGCAATTACAAACTGAAGGAGCAACGCGTATGAGAATAGGCCACGGTTTTGATGTGCATAAATTTGGCGGAGAAGGGCCACTGGTCATTGGCGGTGTCCGTATTCCTTACGAACAGGGATTGATTGCTCACTCCGATGGTGATGTTGCCTTACATGCCGCCACTGATGCCCTGTTAGGTGCAGCCGCGTTAGGGGATATCGGCAAATTGTTTCCAGATACGGATCCGGCTTTTAAAGGCGCGGATAGCCGTGAATTACTGAAAGAAGCTTACCGCCGTATCCGTGAAAAAGGCTACCGGATTGGCAATCTCGATATCACGATTATTGCTCAGGCGCCAAAAATGTTGCCGCATATCCCACAGATGCGGGTGAATCTGGCGGAAGATCTTGGGTGTCATATGGATGATATTAATGTCAAAGCGACAACCACTGAAAAGTTAGGCTTTGTGGGTCGCAAAGAAGGTATTGCCTGTGAAGCGGTGGCTTTGCTGGTGAAGGAATAAGTATGGTACTAAGTGAATTACACTGGTTTTATGGGCGTCCCGAAGCCACCGGAACCGTCAAAGCGACACCGGAAGATTTTATTGTTCGCGAAGATTTAGGTTTTTCTCCTGATGGTGAAGGTGAGCACCTGATGGTGCATATCCGTAAAACCGGGTGCAATACTCAGTTTGTTGCGGATCATCTTGCCCGTTTTGCCAAAATAGCGGCGCGCGCTGTGAGCTATGCGGGGCTAAAAGATCGTAATGCCGTGACGGAACAGTGGTTCTGCCTGCATTTGCCGGGCAAACAAGATCCTGATTTAACGGCATTTCAACTCGAAGGTTGTGAAATTCTGGCAACTGCCCGTCAGAAACGCAAACTGCGGATTGGAACATTAAAAGGCAATGATTTTACACTGGTTTTAAGGGATATTTCTGACAGGCTTTCAGTGGAAAAACGCTTGCAGCAAGTCGCTCAGTCCGGTGTTCCTAATTATTTTGGTGAACAGCGTTTTGGGCGCGATGGGCAGAATCTGGTTCAGGCCCAGCGTTGGGCCGCAAATGAAATTCAGGTGAAAGAGCGTAACCGCCGTAGTTTTTATCTTTCTGCCTGTCGTAGCGCGATGTTTAATGCCATTACCAGCCTGCGCATTGCACGGGGTGAACATCAGCAGGTACAAAACGGTGATGTCCTCCAGCTAACCGGCCGGGGTAGCTGGTTTGTGGCCGATGAGTCCGAGCTGGCCGCATTGCAACAGCGGGTTCTGGATGGCGAGTTGCAGGTTACTGCGCCTTTGCCGGGTGACAAGGCATTAGGCACTCAGCAGCAAGCACTGGATTTTGAACTGCAATGTTTACAGGATTACGCCTCATTTTGGGAATTGGTTAAACGTGAGCGTGTAGAAAGTGCCCGCAGAGCGATGCTGGTGAAACCGGTTAACTTGCATTGGCAATGGCAAGATGACCAAACCGTTACGCTTCATTTTTCTCTGCCATCAGGTAGCTTTGCCACCAGTGTGGTCAGGGAATTGATCAATCAGGAACAAAATAATACCGCTGATATCTCAGAATAATGGCTTCTTTATATTTCCATTGCTGTCATTAATTGTTACCAGTCATATTATTGTAATGTGACTGGTCTAAGAACAGTTTGCCCTCATTACTCGCGCTTTTGTCTCCCCTAAAGAAGAGGAGGGGTTTAATATTGTGTTACATCGTCATAAAAAGGCGAATATTTAACACAAAGTAAACAGATATTGATCTGTGTGGCAGATATGCCCTTATTTATCTGGGCCGAATGCAAAGCGCTCTACAAAACGGGTTGCCTCATGCTAAGATCGAATGATTTTCCAGTCTACTGGCCGCTAAATCAATCATCGGCAAAATAGCGGAGAGACTGGTATAGATTACGTTACTATTCAATGTGTTAATAAGTAAATTAATGAGATATTTCAATGTTGCAGATATTGCTGAGTAATGATGATGGCGTCACTGCACCGGGTATTCAAACTTTAGCGGCTAAATTGCGGGAACAATATCATGTGCAGGTTGTTGCACCTGATCGTAACCGCAGCGGTGCGTCGAATGCTTTAACGCTGGATCGTCCTTTGCGTATCAGCATGTTGAATAACGGTGACATTGCCGTTCAGGAAGGAACACCGACCGACTGTGTTTATTTGGGCGTCAATAAACTGGTTCGTCCTCGCCCGGATATTGTCGTTTCGGGAATCAATTGTGGCCCTAATTTGGGCGATGATGTGATTTATTCCGGTACGGTTGCTGCCGCCATGGAAGGGCGTCATTTAGGGTTACCGGCTCTGGCGGTGTCACTGGATGGCGACAAACATTATGCAACAGCAGCAGAAATCACTGTCCGTTTATTGAATATGCTACAGCAATTCCCACTGAGAGCAGGCAATATTCTGAATATTAATGTGCCCGATATTCCCATTGAGCAGATCAAAGGTTTTAAAGTTACGCGATGTGGTTGCCGGAGTGCGGCGGAAGAAGTTTATGCTTTGGAAGATCCGAAAGGCAATATGCTTTATTGGATAGGCCCTCCGGGGGAAAAACATGATGCCGGGCCAGAAACCGATTTTGCCGCAGTAGAAGAAGGGTTTGTCTCCATTACACCTTTGCAGGTGGACTTGACAGCTTATAAAGCGCAGGAATTGATAACGGATTGGCTGTCGAAAATCGGGGATACTGGAGAATGTTAAGTCGGTCAATGAAAAACTTGCTGACACAGTTGCGCCAGCAGGGAATTCAGGATGAGCACTTGCTGGAAGTGATGTCCAAAGTACCCAGAGAACGTTTTGTTGACGAAGCTCTGGCGCATAAAGCCTATGAAAATACCGCCCTGCCTATTGGTCATGGGCAGACAATATCGCAGCCATATATTGTTGCCCGCATGACCGAATTACTGGAATTGACCCCCGACGCTAATGTACTGGAAATTGGAACGGGTTCTGGTTATCAGACAGCAATACTTGCTCATCTGGTCAAACACGTTTTCTCCGTAGAGCGCATTAAGGGGTTGCAGTGGCAGGCTAAACGCAGGCTAAAGCAGCTCGATTTACATAATATATCGACCCGTCATAGTGATGGTTGGAATGGGTGGCCGTCAAAGGGGCCATTTCAGGCCATTATTGTCACAGCAGCTCCCCCAGAAATACCTCAGGCGCTACTGCATCAATTAGCAGATGGCGGCGTGATGGCTGTGCCTGTTGGGGAGTGCTCACAGTCGCTGAAAGTGGTACATCGCTATGGGAATGATTTCCATAGTGAAGTGGTTGAATCTGTCCGTTTTGTACCTCTGATCCAAGGCGAACTAGCATAATCTGCTGATTTATTTTATTGCCGCGATTTTTAGATCGGCTGTTATTTTTTATGAGAAAAAAAATATTTTATGTGAAATATTTTTTTTCACCTAAATTTCTTTATAAATCATCATGCTTGTCACTTATATTGGCCTTTATGGAGGAATAGGTATGAAAGTAGGAAACCTAATGAAAAAAATACAGTGGATAATAACCTGCATTGTTGCAGTAATAACTCTGGCTAGTTGTAGCAATCAAGACAGTCGTCCTGCTCCGATAGTTAGTGTGGATAATCAAGGACAAAACAGCGGGATATCCTCCCGGAACTCATCAGTTTCGACACCAATGCTGTCGCCCCCTCCGAACATTTCTGCCAATCGTCCAACAGCACATCGTACTTCGGATTATCAGTACTCAGTGAATAATGTTGGCAGTAAGTACGATCATCAGGGAAAAATTGCTTATAACCGTAACTACGAGAACATTCCTAAGGGAAGCTACAGCGGCAGTACCTATACAGTTAAACGCGGAGACACATTATTTTATATTGCTTGGATTACCGGTAAAGATTTTCGTGATCTATCTCACATAAATGGAATTTCAGAACCTTATAGCTTAAATGTTGGTCAAGTCCTCAGAATTGGTAATGTAAACTCCAATAATGGTGTATTAATAGCATCAAATAGTACCCAATCTAAAATTGAGCAGGTTGATTTTCAAAAAACTAATGCGTATCCTGCAAATAATGTTGGTAGGCAAAACGCCGGGAAAATGTTGCCAAGAGAAACTATTTCCGCCAGTGACGGAGATAAATCAACAGCACCATCAGCGACGAATTCTGGCGTAGTGAATGCGGACAAAACTATTAATAATTGGAGATGGCCTACAGACGGAAAAGTTATTGAAGGCTTCTCGGATTCTCAAGGTGGGAATAAAGGTATTGACATTGCGGGGAGTCGTGGTCAACCCGTTTTTGCAACCGCCAGTGGGAAAGTGGTTTACGCCGGAAACGCATTACGCGGATATGGAAATCTTATAATAATAAAACATGATGATGACTACCTGAGTGCTTATGCTCATAACGATACTATGCTGGTGCGAGAGCAGCAGGATGTACAGGCAGGGCAGAAAATTGCCACTATGGGTAGCACCGGAGCCAGTTCAGTAAGATTGCATTTTGAGATTCGTTACAAGGGAAAATCCGTAAACCCGTTGCGTTATCTTTCGCAACGATAAACCGGGGCAGGAACCTGAACTCCTGTCCGCATTATCATGGGTAGGAGCAACAACTGATGAACCAAAGTACGCTTAAAGTTAATGAGTTGTATGATGAGGCGGATTTAGACGAAACTGGCATGGAAGCCGATGACTTTGATGAAGCGTTGCTGAAAGATGAGGGTGACTTAACTAATCTTGAAGAAGATTTGGAATTGTTGCAGGGAGTAAACCAGCGAGTTCTTGATGCAACACAGCTCTATCTTGGCGAGATTGGTTATTCTCCTTTGCTGACAGCAGAGGAAGAAGTTCTGTTCGCCAGACGTGCGTTGCGAGGAGATATTGCTTCCCGTCAACGCATGATCGAAAGTAATTTGCGGTTGGTAGTTAAGATATCTCGCAGATATAGTAACCGAGGATTGGCTCTGTTGGATTTGATTGAAGAAGGTAATCTTGGTCTTATTCGAGCAGTGGAAAAATTCGATCCTGAAAGAGGTTTCCGCTTTTCTACTTATGCAACTTGGTGGATCCGTCAGACAATTGAACGGGCTATTATGAATCAAACTCGCACGATTCGTTTGCCTATTCATATTGTGAAAGAACTTAATGTCTATTTACGCACAGCAAGAGAATTGGCTCATAAATTGGATCATGAGCCAAGTGTCGAGGAAATTGCGGCAAAATTGGATAAGCCAGTTGATGATGTGAGCCGTATGATGCGGCTTAATGAACGCATTACTTCTGTCGATACGCCAATTAGTGGAGATTCAGATAAAGCCTTACTGGATATTTTATCTGATGAAAATGACCTTGGGCCGGAATCAACCATTCAGGATGACGATATGAAACAAAGTATTGTCAAATGGTTGTTTGAACTAAACGCCAAACAACGTGAAGTACTGGCTCGCCGTTTTGGCTTACTAGGGTATGAAGCTGAAACATTGGAAGATGTTGGACGGGAAATCGGGTTAACCAGAGAAAGAGTTCGGCAGATTCAAGTTGAAGGATTGCGGCGTCTCAAAGAGATTTTGCAAACCCAAGGTTTAAATCTTGACTCATTATTCCGCAATTAACCTTTGCGCCTAAGAAATTTCAATATACAGCATACCCAATGGATTTCGAGTTAAATTATAAAGGTGGGGGATTATTCTCCCACCTTTTACGTTATTCGGTATTTTTTAAATACTTCTGTTTTTAAATTCTTCCGTTTTTAAATAATTATGTTTTTAAATATTTCTATTTTTAAATAATTCCGTTTTACAATATTTTTACTTTTAAATATTATTCATAATAATGAGATTGTTAAATAAAGGTAATTTCTTGCTCCCCCTAATATGAGAAATATGAGAAATATGAGAAGTAAGAAAGTATTCTATCATTTTGGAAAATGTTTTAATTTATCGGAACACCGCTATGGAATTTAAAATCGGTATCAGCTGTTTGAATAAGTTCAGCTTCGATCTGACCAAAATATTTTACTCTTCCAGTAATATCTTCTTTTGAAATAGATTGAGCTAACGTTAAATAGTCCTGATAATGGCGAGCCTCTGAACGCAACAGGGAAATATAAAATTTACCCAGTTCTTCATCTAAATAAGGGGCTAATTTCGCAAAACGCTCACAGGAACGCGCTTCAATATAGGCACCAATAATTAACTTATCTACCAACGTGTAAGGTTCATAATGAGTAATATGCTGAAACAGTGATTTGGCATAACGGCTGGCGCTGATATTGTCGTAACTGATCCCTCTGGCATCCATGATTTCCAGCACCTGATAAAAGTGATGTAATTCTTCTTTAATCAAGAGCACCATTTTATCAATCAGTGACTGACTATAAGGGGATTTTTTCCGCGCGGTGATTTGTTTGCTAACCTGATTTTTACCTTTCAATGAGTGAATATCCCCCATTTTTTTGTAGGCGAAATCTTCATAGGGTTTAAGCCATGCCAATAAAGTATCTGCACTTGCCGGGTCAACTGCATATTTACGGATCAGAAACATGGCACTTTGAGCAGC
>JAIRVT010000004.1 GCA_031253755.1 Enterobacteriaceae bacterium | reverse complement strand
AATAAACCAATAAACCAATAAACCAATAAACCAATAAACCAATAAACCAATAAACCAATAAACCAATAAACCAATAAACCAATAAACCAATAAACCAATAAACCAATAAACCAATAAATTGGCAATAAATTAACTAATTAATAAAATAGAATGCGAGATGTCCTTTATTTAAGTTAAAAATCATACTTCTTAATAAAATAAGATCCAAATAATGCAATAAAGTTCATATTGTTAATATATGAACGGGCACAATGTTGTACCCGTCTGGCAACAATCAATAATAATTCCCGTGGCGATAATCCCATGTTGTAAAAATATCAGACATGATTGTCATGATTTTATCGACATCCAACCCTTTGCGAATTAATACCGGGCACGGCGTTATATCGCGCTGACCATTCTGCATCGGTATCAGTGTGCCATTTTCATCGACCATTGAAACCATCACGCCCTGTTCATAACGGGTTTTTTCCGTTTCATTCGGCTGGATAGATTTCACATAATCATTGGCGGCAATAATCAAATCGGCGCGATCTTCAATTCGCTCACCAATGCATTCAACCAAACCACGGTTGCCTTTGCCTGATGGGTTCGCTGAACTGGCAAACGAGAATTTCCCGTATTGCTCCCACAACGCTTTTGCCAGAATTTCCCCCGGCTTGCCGAATTTAATCACGAAGCAACTTGTACCGCGAACATCCATCATTAATTCTTTGGAACCGTCATCAGGAATACGCGCAACCGCCTCTTCTTTCCACGGCAAAATGCAGCCCAGCAAGACATCTGCGTCCCAATGTTTCTGATAAAGTGCTTCAATTTCCGGGTTAAGTTGAGCCAGCTCTTTTAACTGTTCCAGCGATCCGCACAATACCACGCCCGGCTTATTGCGGTTGCGCTGTTTGGCTTCAAATTTGCGCTCCAGCCCTTTCGCATCTGAAGTCATAATGATGTAGCCCACTTTGGTCGGGCAGACGATCATGCCGCCCTCATTCGAGAGGATTTCTACGGCTTCCGGCTGTAATCCGTTATTCCATTGCACTTTTTTGCTGCTCATAAATTGATACCTTTCCTTTAACCTAAAACTGAAACTGAAGAACGATTCATTAATTATCTTTGGTAATAACCGGTGATGCTGGCCGTCGCCAGCGTATTGGCCTGAAGCATAAAACGTGTCACGGCATTGGTGGTTGCAGAATCCACGCCCAGTTTTTCCACCGCCACGGCATGTACCGTGAAAATGTAGCGGTGAGCCTTATCGCCCTCAGGTGGACAAGCACCACCGAAACCAACATGCCCGTAATCGTTTTGACTTTGAATCGCGCCTGCCGGCATTTTGCTGCCGTCACTCCGCCCTGCATCGGCGGGTAACGTTTGAATCTCCAGCGGAATATCAAAAGCGACCCAATGCCAGAAACCGCTACCCGTTGGAGCATCCGGGTCATAAACCGTGATGGCAAAACTTTTTGTGCCGGCTGGCGCATCAGCCCAAGCCAGTGCAGGTGAACGATTATCGCCATTGCCACCAAACTCATTAAACTCCTGCGCTTTTTGCAGAAACTCATTATGCTTAAATTCAGTTGAAGTGATTATCATGCCTGTCTCCTCATTAGGTGCGTTTAAAACATCCTAACGTAGTTTTTCTATGCTGCAAGATTAAGCGACAGTTTTGCTGGATTGTTTCAATTTGGGAACAATAAGTACGTTGTGTAGAGGTAAAAGGGTGAAGGTAACAAGCATAATTGAGCGTTTACCAAAGCAGGAAACAAAAAAGGCTCGAAAATGAGCCTTTCACATTGCGCGAGTTTGGTCGCTAAATCGCGCTAAACTGTCTTTTTCGATGCCTGTAAATACAGCAGTTCCAGCCCGATGGTGGCGGCAGCCAACGCGGTAATTTCCGATTGGTCATACGCAGGGGCAACTTCCACGACATCCATGCCAACGATATTTAACGGTTGCAGGCCACGCACAATTTTCAGCGCTCGATCTGACGTCAACCCGCCGATCACCGGTGTTCCCGTGCCGGGCGCAAAGGCCGGATCAAGGCAATCAATATCGAAAGTCAGATAGACAGGCAGTGAGCCGACAACCGCTTTAATCTGTTCAACAACATCTTCGACACGACGATCATTCACCTGTCCCGCATCCAGCACCGTAAAATCATTGTCGCTATCGTGTTCGGTACGAATGCCGATCTGCACAGAATGAGCAGGATCAATCAAACCTTCGTTAGGTGCATGGAAAAACATCGTTCCATGATCAAACTTGTTGCCATTCGGGTAAGTATCGGTATGGGCATCAAAATGAACCAGTGCCATTTTGCCGAAATGCTTCGCGTGAGCACGCAGAAGTGGCAATGTGACAAAGTGATCGCCGCCAAAAGTGAGCATTTTTTTGCCTGATGCCAACACTTTTTCCGCATGAGACTGGAGCTTATCGCTCATGTCCTGAGCGTCACCGAAATTAAAGACCAAATCGCCACAATCCACGATGTTCAACCGCTTGCGCAGACTGAAATTCCACGGCCAACGGCGGCTTTCCCACGCCAGATTGGTTGAGACCTGACGTATCGCCGCAGGCCCGTGGCGGCTTCCCGCCCGCCCGGAAGTTGCCATATCAAAAGGTACGCCGGTAATCACCCACTCTGCATCACTGGAGTAAGGTTGAAAATTCAGCGGAAAACGCAGGAAACCGAACGCATTGGAAACCAAAGAGTTATCGATCTGATTTCCTAAGGAGCTAATACTCATGACATATCCTCAAAAGCCCTGTCTTCGATTAACAGGAGGTTTGATGCTAACAAGGTTATTTTCGAAAAAATCATTTTCGAAAAGATCATTCATCTTCCAAATAGGTATAACCATACAAACCGCTTTCAAACTCTTGCAGAAATTGTGCCTGTAAGTTTTCATCTAAATCGGTGGATTTCACCTGATCACGGAAGCGGGTCAGCAGCACTTGTGGCTCCAGTTTCACATATTGCAGCATATTGGCGACGGTATCGCCCTCTTCGCTCTGCTGATATGTGACTTCGCCGTTTTCGGCAACATAAACATCAACGGCGGCGGTATCACCAAACAGGTTGTGCATATTGCCCAGAATTTCCTGATAGGCGCCGACCATAAAGAAGCCAATCAGTGGCGGATTTTCGGGATCGTAAGCAGGCATCGGCATCGTTGCCGCCACGCCATCGCCTTCAACATAATGATCAATAATGCCGTCAGAATCACAGGTGATATCCAGCAGAACGGCGCGGCGATCCAATGGCTTATCCAGCCCCTCGATAGGCAGAACCGGAAACAGTTGGTCGATTCCCCAAGCATCCGGCATGGACTGAAACAGCGAGAAATTCACATAGAATTTATCTGCCATACGTTCCTGCAATTCATCAATAATCGGACGATGAGCGCGGTTACTTGGGTCAAGGTTTTGCTGAATATGGCGGCAGATATTCAAATACAGCTCTTCTGCCCATGCCCGCTCGGACAAACTCAATATCCCATGCGCATATTGAGTATGAACATCGTGCAGATCAAACTGGCTGTCGTGTAACCATTCGCGCAGCGAGCGCTTATAGCTATCTTCCTGCATCTCCTGCCAAGTTTCCCACAAGCTTGTCAGCGGACGCGCCGCATCTTTTTCAGCAGGTGGCGTGGTTTCGGTGAACTCATTGCGCTCGACTCCGATGACATTCGAAATCAGGACAGTATGATGCGCGGTTAATGCCCGGCCGGATTCGGTGATCACGGTAGGATGTGGCAACCCGTGTTCTTCGCAGGCATCACCAATGCCCCAAATCACGTTATTCGCATATTCATTCAGGCCGTAGTTTACCGAGCATTCTGACTGAGAGCGCGTTCCTTCATAATCGACTCCCAATCCCCCACCCACGTCAAAACATTGGATGTTTACGCCCAATTTGTGCAGTTCGACGTAAAAATGTGCAGATTCGCGCACGCCGGTTGCCACATCACGAATATTCGCCAGCTGAGAACCCAGATGGAAATGCAGCAATTGCAGGCTGTCGAGTTTGCCCGCCGAACGAAGAGTTTCTACCAATTGCAGAACCTGTGTCGCCGCAAGGCCAAATTTGGATTTTTCACCGCCACTGGACTGCCATTTACCGGCACCCTGTGAAGCAAGGCGCGCACGCACACCAAGACGAGGCGTGACATTAATGCGTTCGGCTTCTTTTAACACCATTTCGATTTCGGACATTTTCTCGATGACCAGATACACTTTGTGCCCCAGTTTTTCACCGATCAGTGCCAGACGAATATATTCCCGATCTTTATAACCATTGCAGACGATAACGGTGCGTGTCATCCCCGCATGGGCCAGCACTGCCATCAGTTCCGCCTTAGAACCGGCTTCCAGCCCGACGGGTTCGCCTGAGTGTGCCAGCGATTCAATGACACGACGCTGCTGGTTTACCTTGATCGGATAAACCAGAAAGTAATCCCCTTTATAACCATACGACTCACGCGCCCGTTGAAATGCGGCGTTAATAGAACGCAAACGGTGTTGCAGGATCTGAGGAAAACAGAACAATGCCGGCAAACGCAGCTGTTTTTTCTCTTCCTGCACTTTTTTGACCAGTTCGCTAAGTTCAATATTCGCTTGCGGCAAATCAGGATTCGGGCAAACGCTGACATTACCGAGATCATTGACGTAATAATAGTTACCGCCCCAATATGCGATATTGTAGGTTTGCCGCATTTTATGCGCGATATTATCATTCATGGCAATCTCCTTGATGGAGTAGAGGCTCGTCTTCACCTGTCGTCAATAACCAAGACACCCTGTAGGGTTCTTGTGCATTAATAAATGTCAGGGAGCAGCATGCTCTTAAATTATAGAAACGTTTAGAGAAGACTAAACAATGCGAATTTACTGTCTGGAAATAGAGTTTCTATTCGAGATCAAAGGCGTCTTGGCTGTGCCAAGTAACATCGGGAAGAATTGATATCAATAAGAGAGGAACAAGACGTGGACACATCAATAGCATGATGTGGCTGTAGGCCGTTAATAATCAGTAGATAATGGTGCATAACCCATTTACTCCACATAATAGCTTAAACGCAAGCCGTTTCTCGATTGAGAAGCAGAACACATACGGGCGTACTCTGCAAACGTCCATAACTCGAAGTACAAAAACCATCAGTTATGCGCGCAGTTTATACCTGTAATTCCGACAAATTGCAAAATGAAATTACTTGAAGTTGGATTGGCATGGCGTTCCTGAAAATAACAGAGAAGAATACCCGTATATCAGGCAATGAAAGTCATTTCGACTAAAAACACTGGTATATTTAGTAAGAGTAACTTAGACTAGCCATCTAGATGGTAAAACATCCACCCTTAAACCGAGATTATATTTAAGGTAAACGAATATAATGACTACACACCTTTTTACTTCTGAATCCGTTTCAGAAGGTCATCCAGATAAAATTGCCGACCAAATTTCCGATGCCGTTCTCGATGCTATCTTAGAGCAAGATCCTAAAGCGCGTGTGGCTTGTGAAACTTATGTCAAAACCGGTATGGTGATGGTTGGTGGTGAAATTACCACCAGCGCTTGGGTTGATATCGAAGAAATTACCCGCCGTACAGTGCGCGAAATTGGCTACACCAGTTCGGATATGGGTTTTGACGCGAATTCTTGTGCTGTAATTAGTGCAATCGGCAAACAGTCGCCTGATATCAATCAGGGTGTTGACCGCACTGACCCTCTGGAGCAAGGAGCCGGTGATCAGGGATTGATGTTTGGTTATGCCACCAACGAAACTGATGTATTGATGCCAGCACCTATCACCTATGCTCACCGTCTGGTTGAGCGTCAGGCTCAGGTACGTAAGTGCAAAATCCTGCCGTGGTTGCGCCCTGATGCCAAAAGTCAGGTTACCTTCCAGTATGACAACGGTAAAATTGTCGGCATTGATGCGGTTGTGCTTTCTACCCAGCACTCTGAAGAAATCAGCCAGAAAGATCTGCATGAAGCGGTTATGGATGAGATCATCAAGCCTGTATTACCGGCTGAATGGCTCACACCGGCGACCAAATATTTTATCAACCCGACCGGCCGTTTCGTGATCGGTGGCCCAATGGGTGATTGTGGCCTGACCGGCCGTAAGATTATAGTTGATACTTACGGTGGTATGGCTCGTCACGGTGGCGGGGCGTTTTCCGGTAAAGATCCGTCTAAAGTTGACCGTTCTGCGGCTTATGCGGCACGTTACGTTGCTAAAAATATTGTGGCGGCGGGCTTGGCTGATCGCTGTGAAATTCAGGTGTCTTACGCTATCGGTGTTGCTGAACCCACGTCTATCATGGTTGAAACGTTCGGAACCGAAAAAGTATCACCATCAACATTGATCCAGCTGGTGCGTGAATGTTTCGATTTGCGCCCTTATGGTTTGATCAAAATGTTAGATCTCCTGCACCCAATTTATCGTGATACTGCGGCATACGGTCACTTTGGCCGTGAGCAGTTCCCGTGGGAAGCAACCGATAAGGCTGATATACTGCGTGATGCAGCAGGGTTAAAATAACATCCATCGGGTATAATCTGTGATGCCAAAAAGCCCGCCGGTATTCGCGGGCTTTTTACGATATCTCATTGTTGTGTCTTATTATTATGTCTTCTTATTATGGAAAAGATAAAAGTCCCTCTTCTTCTACAGCAGGTCGTGATGCGTACTTTGCAGCAAAAAGTGGATCAGGCGAGCGTATTTCTTCATTGTACTTTCCCCGAACCTCGTGTGAACTATCGGCAACGCGGTACTGCCGCAGGGAGTGCCCGCCTGCATGATTGGGAAATCCGCCTGAACCCTGTCTTGCTGATTGAGAATCAACAGGCATTCATTGATGAAGTTATTCCCCACGAACTGGCGCATTTATTGGTTTACCATCAATTTGGCAAAGTAGCGCCTCACGGTAAAGAGTGGCGCTACATCATGGAAACCGTCTTTAAAGTGCCTGCCAATCGGACGCACCAATTTTCAGTACGATCTGTATTAATGCAATCTGTTTGCAGCAAAACATTTGTTTATTGTTGCCATTGCCAACAACATGAATTGAGTATCAGGCAACACAATAAAGTACTCAGAGGGAAGAGTTGTTATGTTTGTCGGCAGTGCGGGGAACGGCTAACATTTCTGAATCCTTCTTCGCTTTAAGTTCTTCTGCCTCGTGAATAATTTGTTCGGCAGTTTTGTTATTTAGCGATTTATATAATTTGGTCTCCAGATAATCAATATTTTCATATTTGACATTACCGTTTTGGGTATTCTTAAATAATTCATCATAATCGATACCATTAAACATGATAATGCTCAATGCTTCATCAAATTTAAATTTTTTATCCTCAGATAACGTGTCCCTGATTTTTTCAATCGATGTTCTGATTGTCATCTCATTTTCACCGTTAATCCTGAGTTGCTGATCACACCCGGCTAATGCAAAACCCAATAAACATATCACCAACATTTTTTTCACAGCCACCCCCGCCAAGTGTTTAAAGTTCAAAATAGCTATCCAATAATAGCAGAAGATAAGTAAAATAATTGAGTTTAACTAAAAAAATCTATTATAAAATGATGTGCATTTATAAATTATTTATAAACAATTTATTTATCATTTTATATATGCTCGATAAACTGCAAATCGCAACCAGTCAGACGATACGAAACCTTATATTTCCCCGCTGCGAGGGGAGATATAAGACGCACCTTGGAAGGCGACGGATATAGAGAAAAGATAAACAGAGAAAATATAAAAAGTTTCTTGCAAGATGTCTGGTATATACAATTATCTATTAATAAAACAATTTTATATAAATAACAGAAAACAATGATAATATTTCCATTATTCATAACATTATTCATTCAATAATCCATAATAATTTCGCCATTTATTCCGGTCGTTTTGTCAATATTAGACAAAAATATCAGATGGAAATGCAACAAAATCTAAATAATAACCTTAATCATTTATTCACTTAGTTTATTATTATATTGATAAAATAATTAAAATCTGCATTTTTGATACCTTCCTCTCATATTTAATTTAGAAATTAAGAATTAATCTAATAATATTTTTTGAATGGACGATTTAGCATACCAACAAATCAATGTACTGGAGAAAATAATGAAGAAATTACATGATATTGCAAAAGAACTATCACCCATTGATTCTTATAAGATGCTGATTGGCGGCGAGTGGGTAGACAGTGTTTCAAAAGCCACAATGAAAAGCTACAACCCGGCAACAGGGGAATTTTTGACCGAATACGCTGCGGGAAATGCGCAGGATGTTGAACTCGCTGTTCAGGCTGCCACCAAAGCGTTGCCTGCGTGGAGCAAAACGTCAGCCGCTCAGAGGCAAGCTCTTTTGTTGAAAATTGCCGATTTACTGGAAGCTGAGGCAGAACGTTTTATTACTCTTGAAACATTAGATGCAGGTAAAACCTATTCTTTATGTCAAAATTTCGATATTCCATTCTCAGTTGACCACTTTCGCTATTTTGCCGGTGTGATCCGTGCGCATTCTGACGCTGCTGATGTGCTTGATGAGAATACCCTGAGTCTGGTGATCAGAGAGCCGATTGGTGTCATTGGTCAGATTATTCCCTGGAATTTCCCCTTGCTGATGGCTGCATGGAAACTGGCTCCGGCTCTGGCGGCAGGGAATACCATCGTGATCAATCCTGCCAGCCTGACATCGATCAGCTTGCTGGAGCTAGGGCGCATCATGAATCAGGTTCTGCCTGCTGGCGTTGTTAATATCGTCACAGGCCGTGGTTCTGTCGTCGGACAGGCAATCCTCGACCATAAAGGCATTGATAAAGTGGCGTTTACCGGTTCAACCGAAGTGGGCTATAACGTCGCCGCAGCCGCAGCGAAAAGGCTGATCCCAGCGACACTCGAACTGGGCGGCAAATCAGCCAATATCGTTTTCCCTGATGCCAATCTGAAAAAAGCGGTCAAATATGCGGCTAACGCGATTTTGCTGAATCAGGGGCAAGCCTGTGAATCTGGCGCCCGTCTGTTCCTGCATACCGGTATCTATGATTCATTCCTGCAAGCGCTAAAAGCCCTCTTTGAATCGGTTCGGGTCGGCGATCCGATGGATCCCGCAACCGAAATGGGATGTCAGGTCAGCAAAGAACAGATGGAGAGCATTCTGGGCTATGTTGATCTCGCCAAACAGGAAGGCGCCACTGTTTTCACCGGCGGAAAACGTATCACCGGAGCAGGTTATGATGATGGGTTCTTTATTCAGCCGACCATTCTCACCAATGTGACCAATAACATGCGGGTGGCACAGGAGGAAATTTTCGGGCCGGTGCTCTGCGTAATACCGTTCAGTGATGAAAGTGAAGTCGTGGCAATGGCGAACGATTCAGAATATGGTCTGGCGGGTGCAGTCTGGACACAGGATATCAACCGTGCCTTACGTGTCGCCAAAGCGGTGAAAACGGGCCGGATGTGGATCAATACCTATCATGAACTGCCTGCTCATGCGCCGTTTGGCGGCTATAAAAAATCCGGTCTTGGGCGTGAAACCCATAAAATGATGTTGGATGCATATACTGAGATCAAAAATATTTATATCAGTACCAGCGAAAATTGAATCGCGCTGTGAAATTGAAACCATCGCCTCCAGACAGGAGGCGATGGAATTTGATAACTCAAAAAAGGAATCAGGTTCAGATTCCTGCTATTAATGTGACTGAAGAATATTAACTTAACTGTGGGTCTAAAATATCTATGACCTTAGCTAAAATCTCATCAACAATGTGAGGTTCTACCTGTGCCGTATAGGTCGCTTACGCTCATAGATAATTTATGAATTTTTCACAGACTCCAGCTCTTCACCGCTTAAAGCTTGTTTCATCTGGTCTTTATCTAAGGCATTTTCCCAACGCGCGACTACAAGACAGGCACAGGCATTACCGACCAAATTCGTTAATGCACGCCCTTCAGACATAAAGCGGTCAATACCTAAAATCAGCGCCATACCGGCAATCGGCACGCTCGGTACAACAGAAAGTGTCGCCGCCAGTGTAATAAACCCGGAACCGGTCACGCCCGCCGCGCCTTTTGAACTGATCATGGCAATTAATAATAATGTGACTTGTTCGGTGAGACTTAAATCAATGCCGGTGGCCTGAGCAATAAATAAAGCCGCCATCGTCATATAAATATTCGTCCCATCCAGATTAAATGAATATCCGGTTGGAATGACTAACCCGACAACGGATTTTTTACAGCCCGCATTTTCCATTTTCTTCATTAAGCTCGGTAAAGCCGCTTCAGAAGACGATGTCCCTAATACCAGCAACAATTCATCTTTAATATATTTAACTAATTGGATAATAGAAAAACCGTTATATTTAGCGACTGCACCCAAAACAATCAGAATAAAGAGCAAGCCGGTAATATAGAATGTGACAATCAGCATGATCAAATTGCTGATAGATGAAATGCCAAATTTACCAATAGTAAAAGCCATTGCACCGAACGCGCCAATCGGTGCCAGCTTCATTAACATGGCGACCATTTTGAAAACAGGTTCAGACAGGTTTTGGAAGAAAACCAACACCGGCTCGCCTTTTTTGCCGACTGCCGATAACGAAAGACCAAAAATAACAGAAACAAACAGAACCTGAAGAATATTGCCATTCACTAACGGGCTGACAACCGTTTCAGGGATAATATTCATCAGAAAACCCACAATCGTTGATTCGTGCGCTTTCTCCACATAACCGGCTATTTTGCTGCTGTCCAACGATGCGGGCGTGATATTCAGCCCATCACCGGGGCGAATAATATTGGCAACGACTAAACCGACGATTAAAGCGAGGGTTGAAAATGTCAGGAAATACAACATCGATTTCCCGACAACGCTGCCCACCGCTTTCATATTATTCATACTTGCAATGCCTGTTACAACGGTCAGAAAAATAACCGGTGCAATAATCATTTTTACAATCTTGATAAAGCCATCACCGAGTGGTTTAAGCGATTCCCCGATATCCGGGTAAAAATGACCAAGAGCAATACCCAGTACAATGGCAAAAATAACTTGCACATAAAGGATCTTATATAGTGGTTTTTTCTTTACACTGTCACGCATAGCATGTCCTGATTTAATATAATGATGGCTAAACCGATTGAATTTCAATAAAAACCTATACCCTTTCAACGTCAAATTGCGACGTGCAAGGCTGATATCTTCCTCTAGGCGGGGAGATATAAATGTATCTTGCAAGACGATGGGTATACTGACTCAGTAATGCAACAATAATAATTGATGATTCATTACCATGAATGTTAAAGAATTACATTGCATGTGAAATAGTAAGGAGTCTGAACGATAAATAAAATACGAGATGTGTAATTTTGGGATCTACTACGCGAGATTTAATCAATTAATAGTGAACAAAGTAAAAAAACAGTATAAAAAAAGAACATTTTTAACAAGTTATATTACCTATCTTGTTCTTAATTCTTTCAGAATATTCCTTATCATTAATAAAAAATAAGGCGAAAGAACATCATTCTTTCGCCCATTTATAAATAAATATTAACTATTTATCGAAGTAAGCCAGCAATTATGCTTGACCTTTAACTTCTTTCAGACCGTTGAAAGGCGCACGGTTACCCAGTGCTTCTTCGATACGGATAAGCTGGTTGTATTTAGCAACACGGTCAGAACGGCTCATAGAACCGGTTTTGATTTGGCCTGCCGCAGTACCGACTGCCAGATCCGCAATCGTTGCATCTTCAGTTTCACCGGAACGGTGAGAGATCACCGCAGTGTAACCCGCTTCTTTTGCCATCTTGATTGCAGCCAGAGTTTCAGTCAGGGAACCGATCTGGTTGAATTTGATCAGAATGGAGTTAGCAATACCTTTTTCGATACCTTCTTTCAGGATCTTGGTATTGGTTACGAACAGGTCGTCACCCACCAACTGGATTTTGTTGCCCATCACTTTAGTCTGGTAAGCAAAACCGTCCCAATCAGATTCATTCAGGCCATCTTCGATAGAAACGATTGGGTATTCTTTGGTCAAGCCTTCCAGATAATGAGTGAATTCCTGAGAAGTGAACGTCTTGCCTTCACCTTTCAGCTCATAATGACCGGTTTCTTCGTTATAGAATTCGGATGCCGCACAGTCCATCGCCAGAGTGATATCACGGCCCAGCACATAACCGGCTTTCTCTACCGCTTCTTTGATAGCAGCCAGTGCTGCTGCGTTAGATTCCAGATTTGGCGCGTAACCACCTTCATCACCGACTGCGGTGCTCATGCCTTTGGCTTTCAGCACTTTTGCCAGATTGTGGAACACTTCAGAACCCATACGCACCGCTTCTTTCAGCGTGCTCGCGCCCACTGGCTGGATCATGAATTCCTGAATATCTACGTTGTTATCAGCATGTTCGCCGCCGTTGATGATGTTCATCATTGGCAAAGGCATGGAGAATTTACCCGCAGTACCGTTCAGCTCAGCAATGTGCTCGTACAGAGGCATGCCTTTTGATGCTGCTGCCGCTTTTGCGTTTGCAAGAGAAACAGCCAAAATCGCGTTAGCACCAAAGTTGGATTTGTTTTCAGTACCATCCAACTCGATCATGATTTTGTCGATGTTAGCCTGATCTTTCGCGTCCTGACCAACCAGAGCCTGAGCAATTGGGCCATTAACCGCTGACAGTGCTTTCAGTACACCTTTACCCATAAAACGGGATTTATCGCCATCACGCAGTTCCAACGCTTCGCGGGAACCGGTTGATGCGCCTGATGGTGCCGCAGCCAGACCCACAAAGCCACCTTCCAGATGCACTTCCGCTTCTACCGTTGGGTTACCACGAGAGTCGATAATTTCACGGCCAAGCACTTTAACAATTTTGGACATTAGGTTTTCCTCAGTACAAGTTAAATTCAGGCAATTGACGGCAACTCAAAATAATCGAAAAATCAACATAATCGAGAGCCAAAACGCTGTCAATCGCCCCATATCTTATTTCAACTGGCTTTTCTGGTATTTGCGAGCGGCTTCGACAAAACCGGCAAATAACGGATGCCCATCGCGAGGCGTTGAAGTGAATTCAGGGTGGAACTGACAGGCCACAAACCACGGATGGTTCGGGTTCTCAATGATTTCCACCAGTTTATTGTCGATTGAACGGCCTGCAATCCGTAAGCCAGCGTCTTCAATACGTTTCAACAATAAATTGTTCACTTCATAACGATGGCGGTGGCGTTCGGTAATATCGTCCTGACCATAAAGTTCACGCACCAGACTGCCTTCAGTCAGATGGCACAACTGGCCGCCTACGCGCATCGTTCCGCCAAGATCGCTCTCTTCACTGCGTACTTCTACGTTGCCGTTCTCATCACGCCATTCGGTGATCAGGCCAACAACCGGTAACTTACAATCAGGCTCGAATTCAGTCGAGTTAGCGCTTTCCATGCCCGCAACATTGCGTGAAAACTCAATCAGGGCAACCTGCATACCCAGACAAATGCCCAGATAAGGGATTTTATTCTCACGGGCATAACGTGCTGTCATTATTTTGCCTTCGATACCACGGCCGCCAAAGCCGCCCGGCACCAGAATCGCATCCAGATCTTTCAGCACTTCAACACCACGGGTTTCGACATCCTGTGAGTCGATAAGCTTGATATTGACGGTCAGGCGATTTTTCAGGCCACCGTGTTTCAATGCTTCAATGACGGATTTATACGCATCCGGCAACTCGACATACTTGCCCACCATACCGATGGTCACTTCGCCTGATGGATTCGCTTCTTCAAAAATGACCTGTTCCCACTCAGACAGATCGGCTTCCCGACATTCTATGCTGAATCGATTACAAATGTAATCATCTAAGCCCTGAGATTTTAAGAGTCCCGGAATTTTATAAATAGAATCAACGTCTTTCAAAGAGATAACTGCTTTCTCTGGTACGTTACAGAACAGCGCGATTTTTGCCCGTTCGTTGGCAGGAATGATGCGATCTGAACGGCAGATTAACACATCCGGCTGGATACCGATGGAAAGCAGCTCTTTTACTGAATGTTGAGTCGGTTTGGTTTTCACTTCCCCGGCGGCTGCCATATAAGGCACCAGCGTCAGGTGCATGAACAGGGTATTCTCACGACCGACTTCCACCGCCATCTGCCGAATCGCTTCAAGGAATGGCAGAGACTCGATATCACCGACGGTGCCGCCGATTTCCACCAGCACAACATCATGGCCTTGTGCGCCACGGATAATGCGGTCTTTGATTTCATTGGTGATGTGAGGGATAACCTGAATGGTTGCGCCGAGATAATCGCCACGGCGTTCTTTGCGCAGAACTTCGGAGTAAACACGACCCGTCGTAAAATTATTGCGACGGGTCATTTTGGTTCGGATGAAACGCTCGTAATGGCCTAAATCGAGATCGGTTTCAGCACCATCTTCGGTGACGAAAACTTCCCCATGTTGGGTAGGACTCATGGTGCCCGGATCCACGTTGATGTATGGGTCCAGTTTCATAATGGTGACTTTGAGTCCACGGGCTTCGAGTATAGCCGCCAGAGAGGCTGCGGCAATGCCTTTACCCAGAGAGGATACGACCCCGCCGGTCACAAAAATATAATTAGTTTTCATGCTGAACCTGAAAGTTTAGGTTTAAAAGGAGTATAACAGGACGGGAAAGCAGTATACCCTAACCTTAAATCCGCGACAAACGCTATCTTCCCAGAGCCCTCCTTTATCTGTCCAAGTGTAGCAATTTCATGGTGAAACTAATTATGGTTTGGATCAAGGAAAGCTCAGCTATATCAAGAAAACTGAGCCAAACATCATGCTGTTACTGACAGAAAGCGATTCCACCCAGTTGCTATCACTCAAGTGATCAATAGTGACTTGGGTGTGTGAGCGTGTCCGGCGCCGATAAATTTAGCCTGATACTTACCAGAGCTTGTACTTATTTTTTTGTCCATTTTTCCACCTGTATTAGTTGATTAATTAAACATAATCGATACAGGCAATGACACAAATTGATGTACAAGCTCGAAAAGGGTATTTAGCTAATAATTCGAAAATTATGCATTTTTTATTGCTGGTTCTCCGTACCCCTTGCTTTTTTGTTCGCTCTTCTCCTTGCTGCTCTACTTTGAGGTTGTCTAGGTCCAGGTAGAGCCACTGCATCGGTTTCAGCATTAAAGATACTTTTACCGGCAAGTTCACTATTGCCTAAATCCAAGAAGGCAAATTTAGGAAACGGTATACTCAATTCGGTCAACAAGTCACCAAATTCCTTGTTTGATGGAGCTCTTCCAAGCACTCCCATAAGTCTGGAAAGTAGCATTTCTATCTTATTGCTGTTTGTCACATTAACACTAACCACCTCAGAATCATTGTTTAAATAGTGGTAAGTATCTTTCACACTTATGGAATGATAAAACGAATTATTCGTTTTATCAGCATAGCCGTTTGTTCTTACTAAATTAGCTAATGTGTCCGAGTCGGTAAAATATGCCATTTGGTTTATTTGAATTGCCGATGATACATCCCCTGCATGCAACAACGTTTGTTGTGTGTCAAAATATGTCTCGTAGTGATTAGTAACAGTCTGTTGGCCATAATATTCCGCTTTTGTCAACACATCGAGTGATTCATCAGGTTTATACGTTTTGCGAAAAAACCTTCCGCTATTGCTGCCAACATGCAGACGATGAGCCTTATCGTTTTCTTGATAAGCATGCCCTGACCTTTCAAGGTAATCAATTGCTTTCCCTAAATCACCATCTGCTTTTTTATTATTTCCTCGACCTCCTCCATTGGCGGTGACTGTATGAAGAATTGTATGTTCAGAACTTAATACCGGCCTTGATTCCGGTGGTTTCTTTGTTGAACCCGGAGCTCTGGTCTGAGGTACCTTTGGCACTCCACTTCTTCCAAACAAGCGTATCCCCTCATTTATTTTATTCCCATGAGCCCCTTCAAGGCTTATATTCTTACCCTGATATAGTGAGATAAAGTTATCTATAGATCTAGAAATGGTACCTTGCTCATCGTAATAATTAACCGGATTATTCCGTACCATCCGAAACAGATTAAGTCCATCCACCGTCCCCGCCGGATCTGCTGAGAGCCAGCGCCCCGCCCACGGCTGGTAGTACCGGTACCCGTAGTAATACAGCCCCGTCGCGTCACGCTCCTTGCCTGAGTACCGTACCGTTTTGTAATCCGCTTCCACCTCACTGCGCGCCGTCCATACCGCCGTCCCGCCATACGGATAATATTCCTCCATGCTGATGACGTTCCCGCCGCCGTCCAGTTCCAGTCCGCTGCTGCCGGTCAGGTTATCGTAACTGTAACGTACCTGATCATTGGGAATCTCTGCCGGCTTACCTGCTTCCCAGTGCAACAGCCGAACTTGCGCCCGTCCAGCACTGCCAGCTATAACAACCTGTAGCTTTTCTTTCTCCGTATTACCATTGGTTGTGTTCCTCAACTCCAATCCCAGCAGATATAGAACCCGCTGCGATTGCACAGTATTGCCGGTTTTCTGTACGCTCATTTTCAGGATACGCTGGCTATCAGCATCATAGCGATAGCTTTCTCTATCATCCGCTGCCCCCTCTCGTACCACCGGAGCCACCATCAATAACTCATCCCGCGGCGTCCAGCTCAGATTCTGCCCCGGCTGTAACTGTTTCTGCTGCCCCCCTGCCGTAAACAGCGTGTCCACTTTTGCCGAATTCTCCGTTAGCGTACTCAGCACTCCCCGATTGCTACGGTCGCTGACTGTGATATCCGTCGTGTAGTTGTTGTTGGTGGCAGGCGCGTTGTGGCGGATCTGCGTCAGGTTACCGGCGGTATCATATAAGTAAGTACGGAGATAATTGGTGTAGGCCGAATTATCTGTCGAGAGAGGTACGATGGGAGCCGGCGAGGTGATGCCCTGCTGACCGGCATTCGCCATCTCACGCCCGGTAGCGCTGACCAACTGGTACAGGCTGTCATAGGTGTACGTATTTTCCGGCACCACTTTCTGGTTGCGCCAGAAGCGGGTCTTCTCCGCGTCATTACGCACGCTGAGCACGTTGCCCACGGGATCATAGTTGTAGCGCAGATCCTGCAACACTTTCGCCCCGGCAGCATGCCCGCCCGGACGTTCTGTTTTAATCCTGATAAGCCGTTGTGTCTCAGATTCGTAGCTGTATATCGTTACCACGCCGTTGCCGTGCTCTTCGCGCAGTTTTTGTCCGGCAGCAGAGTATGTCAGGGACACCACAATCGGTTGCTCTTTGCCTCCTTTCAGTGTCAGCCAACTATTCTTCAGCAGGCCGGCCACATCATACGCGATGCGTTGCACGTTACCTGCGGCATCCGTGGTGGTCAGCACGGCGCCAGTCGCGTCCGCTGTGGTCAGTGTTACATATTCTTCTCCATTCAACAGATCGTTCCAAACGGAGGCATTTTTTCCCTGCCAATCGGCGACGGTTTCTGCCTCATCCGCGGCTTTCAGCATCCGGCGCGTGACCGACAGCGGTACGCCATTCAGAGCAATGCTGTTCGTCTGAACCAGACCGGCGGTCTCGTAATGGCTGACACACTGACCGGCCATGTTCAGGTCTTTCACCTGTTGAGTATTATCGGCCCAGACAAAACGCTCCGTGATACGGGAGGTTCCGTCCGCTGTCTGTTCTGTGAGGCTGAGCACACGGCCCGGCAGGCTGTTGTCTTCATATTGCCAAGTGTGAGTGACGGCACTGCTCCGGTCATCATCATTAAAGCCGGTAACGGCAAGTTGCGTGCGGCCGGCTATGTCATTCAGCGTCACACTGGTGCCCGCATCA
The DNA here is from genome assembly GCA_031253755.1 of Enterobacteriaceae bacterium. Lineage (GTDB taxonomy): Bacteria > Pseudomonadota > Gammaproteobacteria > Enterobacterales > Enterobacteriaceae > Xenorhabdus. Next base: position 11,049 of record JAIRVT010000004.1, on the reverse strand, counting down.
ATGCCTTCGGTACGTAATACGGCGCCGGACAAGGAGTGCCGATAGGTGAAATTTGGTTTCACTGCACGGTTGGTCTGTTGTAAAGCCGACAGCCGCGGGTCGATGCTTTGTGTCAGAAAGCCACTGGGATCGTACTGATGACGGGTGATACGCTCGTCCGTGGTCTCCGGCGAATCGGGATGGCGGTGATACTGAATCTCCCGCACGCCCTGACCGCGGTTGTTGAGCACGGTGACAGATGGGGTATTCCGGTGAACAATATTCATTATAATTTATTCCTTAGCAACACAATGCCTGCCCAAAGAACAGGCATTGCTGGGCACTATTTTTTTGTTTCATCGACTTTATTTCATCGACTTTATTTCATCGCCGTCATTTCATCAGCGGTGTCGTTCTCATCTTCACTGACCACAAACCACGGCGTGAACAAGGAACGGCGTAAATGACCTTTTGCCGTGATAACCTGATATTCTCGGCCTATTGAGTCATAGCAATGGGTATCGGCATACAAATCCTGACGGGCGCTGTCGTCACTGACGTACTGCCAACTGTTCAGGAAGTAAGGTTGATACGTGCGCAGCACCTGCCCCTTGCTGTCATATTCGGTACGTCCGGAGACAGCCCAACGAAAATCCGTGATTGCTGTTTCAGGCGAGCCATCACTTCCGATCACAATGACCCCATCCTTATCACGCAACCAAGCTTCACCCGATTCATGGCGTATCGCCGTTTGTAACATTCGGCTAAAGCCGTCGCTGAAAGTGATGATCTGACGTAATTGCTGTTCTGGATCACTGTCATAACGGTCAGTGGTGATCATCAGGGCATGAGGCGGGATTTGCGAACTGATTTCTCGTGGTGTAACGGCTTCAGGATTGTGCTGCTGCCAGCGGCGAAGGGCGAGCGGAAGCAGGTAACCCTCTTCGGTTACAATTCCGGCCTGTTGCAGTTCATCAGCCGAAGAACTGGCCTGAGGCATCCAACTCAATGGCGCGTAAACAATGAAACCGGCAACGGGGATACCGGGAGTCAGCGCGAGAGCGTCATTGACGGTCGAGGGCACAGTAAAGGGAGTGATTTCATTCTCTTTTGGCGTATATCCCTGCAATTCGCCATTTTCTGTGCCATAAAAACGGGTACTGGTTATCCTTCCCAGAGCATCAAATGTCGCAGCGTGATGATTGCCATTTTCATCGGTCATGTTATCGGCCGCCAGAAACCGATAATCATAATGTGCCTGCACACATAGGCCACCTGCATCCTCTGATCCGGTGACAACGCAGTAGTGCGTGTCCCACGTTAGTGTTGTTTTTCCCGTAAGTTGTGTCTGGCGAAGTTTCTGCGGACGATAAAATCCTGCCGCGCCGGTATGTTCTGTAAAATTCTGGCGCCCGACCCAGACACTAAACGTTGTGTTGCCACTGAAGGGTGCATCGGTGGCAATCCAGCCCGCTTTATCCAGCTGTTTCGCCAGTTCCTGCTCATTTAATACGTCATCAAAAGCTGCCAGTGCCCGTTCGTTAAATTCCGCTGTTTCCGTATAAGCGACCAAAGGAGGAATGGCGGGGCGTTCGTCCGGGCCGGTATACGCCACACGCTGATGCCCCTGATAATCTGCCTCTGAATCAGGCAATGGCAATCCGTTGGCAGCAGAGAACCGTTCAAAAGAGAAGCCATCAGCGGGGACTTTATCCGCGTGGTAGGCGCGAGTATCACTGCGTGAGATATTCGCCAGACCGCTGAACCAACTGTTGCCATTATCCAGATGATGATAGGAAGAACGCTGACGGGTCAGATGAAGCGCCATTTGCTGTTCGTCATAGCTGCTGGCAAAAAGTGTTTCAGGCAGCGTATCCGGGTACGGTGATACTGCCGGTTGTGAGCGACGAGGGTAAGCAATGCTCAACGTATCTGTTGGAAATCCTAACCCATCGCATTTCAAAACGATTTGCTGACTGCACTGCGGATCGACAGCAATGCGTTCATATTGGTAGCTTCGTGACTCCAGCACTGATGGCCATGCTGACAGTTCATCCGCTGATAGCTCATCTGCTGACCGTTCATCTACGGATATTGCCGCCATGATTCGGATTTGAGGCCGTGCTTCGCTGACCGTATACGGTGTTCCTGCCAGCGCTGTGCCGTCATCACCGTACACTTCGCTGCGCAATGGCATTCCTTTCATTGCCCGGTTTAACCAGTACATTTCTTCTGGATTAGGAGTGATAGTTATTTCACTTTCGGTGATGGCGTCATAGCGGGTAAAACGCGGTGTAAAATGTGCAAAAGCCTGCTTATCACCTTGCCAGTATTCACCGGGTAGCGAGCTATCGATTTCAGGCATTCCTGTCGCAAACCAACTTATGGTGCGGGAAGGCACCGGGGTTTCTGCCTGTGCTCCCCGTGTGGCACGGGCGAGTTCATCCGTATCCGTCTGCGTGACCCGCCCGAATCCCCGGAATTCCTGTTCCCGGCCATCCCAGACACCATGAGCATAATCACGATGGCTTGAGAGCCGGTTTCCCGTGATTTCATCCAGCACTTCTGTACGCCATAAGAGGTGTACCGGGAATGGCAAATAACTGGTTATTGTTCGCCCTTCTTCGGTCGCCTGTTGTTTTTCATCCAGCCAGAATTGGGCAGAACTGCGATAGGATAATGCGGTATCAGCACCCATATTGTTGTTTATCGCATTCAACAGCCAAGGTTTATGCCGCGTGACTTCCAAACGCCAGTGCTGTACCGCGATATGCGGCACGGTCAGAATAATGCTGGCAACACCAAGCCCCTGCGTGTCAGCAATCTGGAGCTGACAGGTGTCATCAAAACAGACTCCCGGTGGCAGGTCGATTTTCAATGGTGCAGCAAATTGATTGCCACTTTCGTTGAGATAGAGCTCCAGATGAGTACTACGGACGTAAATCAGGTCAGTCGTGCCGGAACCGTCTATATCCGTCATATACAATCGGCTGGGATTAAAACTTTCTCCGGTGATTTGGAAACCCGGCAGTGTTAACGGTTCACCAAAATGTCCCCGCCCCAGATTTGGCCAGCAACGAACATTGTCAGCAGAAACTTCCACCAGATGCTGTTGCCCGGAGCCGGTCATGTCACTGAATGCGACCAGCTTTCGTGCATCCCGTCCGAGGATCGGTAAGGGAATAGTGCCCGTATATTCAACATCCTGCGCTTGCTCCCATCCGCCTTGAGCCTCTGCCCAGAACCGCACGCTATTGGGACCAATCAGTGCGAGATCCGGTAATCCGGCGCCGGTTATATCGGTGAATTGGGCTTGTGGGTGAAAGTATTCCACCGGAATGGAAGACAGCGGAATAAAAGGTGTCCATTCCCTTTCCGGTGTCATCGCGTGGTAACCTCTGAGCCCGGCGGCTGTGATTACCCAGTCCAGCCGTCCATCACCATTGAAATCGATCAGCGTGGCATTGCTTTGCTGAACCGGAATATGCGGTAACGGTTTGGCCGAATCATAAGTCACCGCATCTGTTTTATCTGATGTTGTCTCTCTCACGGGTGCGCGATACCACCAAGCGCCGGGGGTATCCTGATAAAGTACGCCGGGAATGCCTTCACCGTATAAATCGACCAATTGGTAGGGCTGGAAGGCATTAAAGTTTTCCAGCTCAGGCATTTTCTGCCAGTTCAAATTCAGATCATGTTCGAAGCGCTGATAATCAACTTCCAGCGGGGCCAGAGCCAGCGGCGTACCATCGGCTTCATGTGCCAGACTACGCGCACTCAATAGCAGTGATACGCGCTTGTTCAGGTCATAATTCAGGATCAGGCGGGATACCAGCGCCGGAACTTCGTCCGTGACATTTTCCCCTGCCAGTGTCTGTAAGCGATGAAACATCAGCACCTGTTGACACAAACGGCGGGTGCGGGTCTCAAAACCATACTGGTAGCGGGAAAAACAATCCGGCCGGCACAGCCACTCACCGACAGTATGGTATTCCGGCACAGCGTAAAGGGAAGATGAACGCTCACCATAGTCAAAGACCAGATGAAACAGCCAGACATTATCTGGCGGAATACCGGATTTTAGGGCGATAAATGCCGCTTCCGGGAGAATATTGCCATAGCAGACTTTAGCCAGATAGCGCTGCGCATACATTGCGGGATGCTGGCGGAGTTCATCGGCATTGCAGCCTGCATCATCTTCTGCACGATAGTGATAATAGATATGTTCACCCGTTGGCGTTACCGTCTCTTCCAGTAACCAGCAGGCAATTTTCATTTCATCTTTCGGATCGGCAATTTGAGCGTGAGAATGTTTACCCAGCAAGTGAACCTGCCCATCGGGTGAAAACATCACCCAGAACGGTTTATCCTGATTGCCTTGCTGCGGTTGCCAGTACTCCAGCTTGCTAAAATCATTGATAATTCTGGGCTGATAACGCGTCACGATGTGCGGTTGGTTCAGGGCTGTACCCAGTAATGACGTTGCAACGCGTTGATCGGGTTTTCCTTTTGCGTCAGGAACGACAGACAATACGTCTCCGGATGGGCCGAGAAACGTATCCTTTCCCTGATATTGAGGTACCCCGGAAGATGTGCGCAGGCTGATTGAGCCAAACCCACACTGCCAGCCCATCCCAAAGGCGCCATTGCCTGCGGCACTGCTATAACTTAACGCTAACGATGGCGCGGCTCCCCGGCCGCCGGATATGGGCAATGGCAGGGATAACGAGGCCAGACCATCCGGCCCGACAGCACCCAACGATTCCCCCATCCCATAGAGCGCTCCCCCTCCTTTCGGCAGTGATGGCGTTTCCAGTTTCAGATTGTTTGAATTCTGCATATGACTCTCCCTGAGCAGGCTCTCTCCAGAGCCTGCGTTTGGCTATTCGATTATTTTTTCTCTGAACGTATGGTGTAGCGGAGGTGCAAAATAATATCGTTCAGGCTTTGCAACATCGCTTTCTGCCGATCAGTGGCCTGCGGGAAGCTCAACGTCAGGCTGCCACTGTCATCCACCGGAATGCCTTCAAATGGCAAATAACGAGGGTCGTTGAAATCCAGCATAAATTGGCCGCTGTCGTTGATGCCGTGTGAAATCGCAATCGCGTTGCACCCACGTGGCATGACGACACTTCCGCCATAGTTCAATACAGCCCGGATATCATCATACGGACCAATTAGTGCCGGTAAGCTGACACTCACTTGCTTCAACTGACGGATGCCACCCAGATTGCCGGGATAATCATTGAAAATTTTCAGATCTGACAGCCGCACTGACGCTTTTATCTGGTCTTGATTGAGTTCCAGCATATTACCGTTCTGGCCTGCGCTGCCTTTGCCATCCCGGAGGATCTGCGTAAGTTGCTCTGTCAGGCTAAAGCTGTCTGAAGATAAAGCCTGATAGAACTGTGCCAGCGACACAGTGCGAGTCACTTCCAGTGCGCGCTCATCACGCTCCAGCCAAGCTTTTTCCATTTCAGCCAGATTCAGCAACAGCGTTTCGCCTGCCATTAAACCCGCCGTCGTGCCGTTCCAGACACCACCACGAATAAAGGTCATACCGTTATCGGTCAGTTCACGGCGCAGGGCTTCCTGTGCCATCAGGCAGAAGGATTGGGTCAGGTCAAAGAATTGATAGTAGATGGCACTCAACTTGCCGCGCATCCAACTGTAAAGGGCTTTGTTCGTAAATTTACGCTGTAAAAGTTCTAACTGGGCCTGAGTCTGTGCTTGCTGGGTTTCCTGATATTCCACCTGCATTTGTGCTGCTTCACGGCGAATTTTCAGGGCTTCCAGTTGGGCATCCATCTGCCTGACTTCACCATCAGCGTTATCACGTTGAATTTCCCATTCCTGACGGCGGCGGCGATAGGTTTCCGAACGGTTGATTTTTTCTGCGGTATATTGAGAAGCTGTCGAGGAAAGAGACAGCACGGATGCAGAAGCACGTAGTGCCGCGCCCCAGCGGCTTCCTCCGCACGCGAAACCAAATATAGTCGGGACTAAATCAGCCATCCCTTCTGCCGTTGTGAGCGCCTGAGCTGCCAAAGATTTGTCTGCTGCTGCATCAAACAGTGACATTGCCCGCTGTTCTCCCGCGTTAATATCTTCGTCATACAGCTGCTGGTATTTTTCCAGACGACTTTGGGCACTGTGCCGGCTCTCTTTCAGTACCGCGATATCCGCATCGACCTCATCGACTGTCCGTTGTTGGATACGGATGCTCTGTGTAGCCAGTTCCATTCCCTGCTGAAGTAACAGTGTGGTGAGTTCATCGGCATCATCATGCTCTGCCATACTGAGTAAAGAAGCGCCAAACTGGGTTAATTGCCCCACCAAATTGCGGGCTCGTTCTAACATCACCGGGAAGCGGTATAACGATAACGTGCCTGTTGGCAGCGCACTACCACCCTGAGAGGTCTGCACCATACTGGTGAGCAATGCTTTCGGATCGGTAGGTTCGGCATAAATCGCCAGTGACAGCGGTTGCCCGTCAATGGACAAATTATTGCGCAGGTTAAACAGACGCAGGCGTAAGGTTTTCCAATAATCGGTCAGTGCGGGGTTATACTCCGGCAGGAACAGGCCAACCAGTGAATTAGCAGTACGGGTTTGTGTTGGCACTTCACCCTGATCCAGTGCCGCAAGATCCTGCTGATAGGTTGCCCACTTCGTTTGGCTGGCTGCGACAGAAAGCGACGGCGCCGCCCATTGATTGCTGCCGTAATCCTCCGGCTCATCACCCAGCAGTTCCAACGCCCGCACATACCACATTTTGGCTTCATTCAACGCATCGCGGGTCAGTTCACGATAGGCCATATCACCGCGCGTAATGAGTTGATCCAGAAGACGCATAAAGGTGGCAACTTTATAGTGCGTCGGATCATTTTGGGCGACAGCATCCGGGTCAACCGCATCCAGTGGGTTGGCATTCCAAGAAGTGGTCTCTTCCAGCGGCCGGCAGTTCCAGATCCACGGTGCGATTTCCCCATTAATGATATAGCCCGCAGGGTTGTAGACGTAATTCATCCATTTGCTGGCTTCATCGAATTGTTTTTCCTGTAGCAGGCGCTGGAAACACATCATTGGCGTGTAGTAGAACAGTTCCCAGTAATAGAGGGCATTTGCGCCGTTGAAATCCATAGGAGCAGAATAATCCGTTGCAATAGAGACATTAACGAATCCTTTATATTTTTTGATATCGTTAACTATTCCATTATTCGTCATTCCCGAATCATGATCGGCATCATTGATTAATACAAATTGATTCTTGCCTTTATCGAAATAGAAAAAAGCAGATTGCCAAGTATCGTCATAGGTAATTTTCTGGTATCCAACCCCCAATCTGACACCTTGATGCATGTAATACCCTTCGGCGTAGGGAACAAAAAGCGTTACTCGGGTTTCCAAAGTATCGGATAACATTCCGCTGTAATAAGAATAAGGTTTACCTCCATCGTTGCCATCAATATTGCCGATATGAATCTTAAACCACCGTTCATCACCATGTTCTGTCGGGTTATATTTAGGCAGGACAAAATTAGCAAAGAACCCTTCTCCCAAATTAGGTTCAGGTAGTCTCTGGGTTTCCATCGTTAAAATGGTATCAATACCGGTATTCGCTCTGGATACCAGTTGGGGCGCCAGCAGAGTATTAAGCCGAATGCGGTGAATTCCGAGCTGCATATATTGTGTGCCGGAATGAGTTTCATACAGGTGAAGAAGACGGCTTGAAGAATAATTTACTTTTTTTATCGTCAGCGTAGAACTCGACTTTCCGGTAATTTTCCCATCTTTATCTTTAACTTCAAAATAGACATCTATGGATGTTGTATCATTAATAAATTTTAAATCTGATGCATCCAGAGTAATAGGATTAAATACGTAATTCATGCCTTCAAAGCTAGGATTAGGAAGGTTATTGACTGCATCTTTAGCAGTAACAATTTGAATTTCTCCATCTTTTTTTATAGAAAATAATATATTACTTGCATCTATGTTTGGGTCAAAATAATACCATCCTTCCAATTTAGACGCGAATATAGGCAAATACATACTAAGGTTAAATCCTATTGCAAATTTAAATCTGTAAGAGGTATTATCGCATTTTTTAAAAGTTTCTTGCTGATCTAAACCAACATGAAAACTCGTTGTATTTTCATATGGGCTAATAGGAAATAGAAATTCATTGTTTATTCCCGAATTCAAAAATATATAGTTTGAGAAATCTTCGCCAGGATAAAAAGGAGAGTTTTGTGCTGCTCCAATCGTATTATTTGTTACATTATAAACTGGAATTGGCCCGTACATTTTTTGAAAAGGAAGATATCTACTTACCTTATTGGCCAAAATAAATGTGTGTTCTTGCTGACCACAAGCCTTCATTGCAATTAACTGATGGCGTCTTAGCTCATCATCTGCTCGATAATTTAGAGTAAATCTCGGGTTATTTAGCGTAATAATCAAGTTTTCGCTTGAGTGTTTATAAGATATTTCTGGTATTGACGCATCATCTATAGAAATAAATGTATTTTGTCCGAGAGTGGAATTCAATGCCAAAGAGCTAGGAATTTCATAACCCTGAGCAAATTTATAATTTGCCCGTTTAACAATACGCCCTTCGTCCGAAGAGATAATATCGAATGTATTATTAATTATGGAATAACGGCTCAGTTGTTCCCCGTTTATCGAATTACTGGTGCCATCCGCATATATGTACAGCCCCGCTACATTTTTGTTGTTGCTGCCAAAATCGCCGTATTGCTTTCCAGTTTTGTACACAAACACCAGCAAGGTATCTTCACCCTGAAAGCCAGATGCTGCCAGCCCCAGCCGTTCAGTATCAGGATTGTAGCCAATGCCGGTTTCTACCTGCGTGGTAATATCGTAAACCCAAGGGGCACTCCAACTACCATCATGGCGCAGAAACGCCAGTTTCAGGGTAAAGCGATCAGACGTTTTCACCGGATCAGTGCCATTTTCGGCAACTTCATCTCTTTCCAGCCAGATCAGGTGCAGACGCTCCCTAAATACGACCGGACGCACCGCATCTCCGTACGGGCTGACGGCGGTATCAATCTTTGTCCACTCTTTCCAAGCATTGGCCGGCAGTTTACCCGCCTGCATCCGTGAGATATCCACATTACGCCAGTAATATTCCGGCAAGTTCTCCCGTGTTTGGCCGATAAACCAAGTCAATCCGGTATCGCTATTGACATTATCGTGATAGGCGCTGACCACTTTTAGATCCGCGACTGTTTCAAAACGGGTCAGGTAAGTTTTAAACGCCTCTTCTACCGTATCCCGGCTGAGTTTACTCTGGCTGATGTTTTCCAGCAGTTCATCCATCATGCGGGTCTGCCCGATACGCTGGGTTGGATCAATGTAGTTTTCCGGATAATAAACCAGCCGTGAAACCCCGCCCCAAGTGCTGTAACGGTTGTTCACCGCCCAGTCGGTAAAGAACTGACGGGTTGACACATCAGCACGGGCATTGGGTTCTATCCGGTTCAGTGCACGGTTGATGTAAAGCTGGATACCGGCAATGGCTTCCGCCAGCCGGGTGGTTTTGACGGCAGAAGAGACCTGATTATCAATCAGGAAATAGCTATACAGATCATCGCGGTTTTGCAGGAATACACCTTCTGGCTGCATATTTGCCAGATACCAATTGCATAACACGGCGCTCAGGCGTTCTGCGGTATATTCAGCCAGTACCTGAGCCTGCTGGGTGCTGAGCCCGGCTTCCATATTTTCTGCCAGCGTCTGCCACTCCTTCCATGAAGGCAGCGCTGCCCCAGTTTCATTCGACGACATGACGTAACGGATATTCACCAGCATACGAATCATCGACGGCATGGTGTGCAGTGCTGATGCCACGTCTATCCATTGCAATAACGTATTAATATTTCGCCAGTTTTGAAGATTGCTGACTCCGGCACAATCCATCGCCTGTGTCACCATACTGCTGTCCAGCCTCATCACGGAGGATAATCTGTCCGCTGTCAGCGTCCGTTGATGCAGCATATCCAGTGTGTCAGAGCTGAGATTACCCAGCTTATTAATCCACTGGTGGAATCGGTAGAGTGAGAACAGCATGTCGATATTGTGTTGCCCAGCAGGCTGGCCTTTTGCCCCCAGCACCGAGAAATCAGAGGCGATCAACACAGAAAGCTCTGCTTCACTGAGGTGCAGCTTCTGCACTGAAAGTGACAGTTGAGCCATCACGTGGCAGAACTGCACCAGTTGAGCAGCCTGAGCGTCATTCAGTGTCTCTTCCAATGCCAACTGCATAAATCCGCCAATATCCAGATCCCTTGCTTGCAGCGTATCTGTCCATAACAGGATATAACGTGCCATATCCGGTGACGCCAGATTCAACGTCGCGGCAATAAAGGGAGCGAGAATTTCAGCCTGAAGCTCACGGTTATTACTCTGTGCTATTTCCTGATTAATACGTGGCCGAATGGCATTCAGCAGGTTATTAATTTCCGGTGAAATATTGCCGCTGAATTCGGATGTACATAATATCCAGAGCTCTTCCGTCGTGATTCCCGCCTCAGTCAGCCACTGTGTCATCTGATATAACCAGATAACCAACTGCGCCAGCTTATCAAAAGATAAAGAGGCCATTTTTTCACCACTGAATGGTGAAAAATCATAAAGCATACACAGTTCATACACCGTTAGCTGATGGGCATAGGCCAGTAATTTCAGGCGATAAAGTGAGGAAATAGCAGAAACAGAAAGCGTGATGTTATTTTGGCTGTCCAGCACACCCGCCAGTTTACCTAACTGGTACAGCTCGCCACTGTTAACGCCTAGCCCACGCATCAGTGCAGAACGGGCAAACGTCGCTTGCGACTCACCGGGATCAATGCTGACTGTCTTGCCATCGGCTTCAAGGGTTTTGCCTTTCAATGCAGGAGTATTAAAGATGCGGTCAAAATGACTGACGTTGTTGTCATCGGCATATTGATTGATAGCCGAACCATTCAGCACCTGTGCATCATCAAAGCTCAGCGCATAACGGCGATTGTAGAACAAGGTATAGAAAACTTTGGTCAGGAC